>CAXTRS010000106.1:0-6849 GCA_964246635.1 uncultured Chthoniobacterales bacterium
GTGCGTTCGGGCGCCGTGGTGGCGAGCGTGATAGTCAGCACGGTGCCTTGACCTGCTCCGCCGCTGGTGGCGCGGATGGCGCCGCCGTGCGCTTCGACGAGCGCCTTGGCGATCGCCAAGCCGAGGCCGAGACCGCCGAAGCGGTGGGTCATGTGCGGGTCGCCCTGCTCGAAAGCGTCGAAAATTTTCGGCAGCAATTCCGCGGCGATGCCGATGCCGGTGTCACGCACTTCGACTTCGATCTGGCCCGGCGCCGGGTTGCGCGTGGTGACCTCGACCCGGCCATCGCGCGGCGTGAATTTGATCGCGTTGCTGAGCAGGTTCCAAAACACCTGCTGGAGCCGCGCGGTGTCGGCGAGCACTTCGGTTTCGCGCGCGTTCCAAGTCATCGTCAGCGTCACGCCCTTGGCGGCGGCTGCTTCGCGGCAGGTGTCGAGCGCGTGGCCGAGCACCCCGTGCACGTCGGCCGGGCGCGGCTCAATTTTCAGCTTGCCGCTGGCGATGCGCGTCAGGTCGAGCAGGTCGTCGATGAGCCGGGCTTCGAGCTCGATGTTGCGGCGGATGATGGCGAAGATTTCGCGCAGCTCCTCTTCGCTGCTACTGGAAATATCGAGCGCGCTGACGGCGGCGAGGATCGGCGTCAGCGGCGTGCGCAACTCGTGCGAGAGCGTGGCGAGGAACTGGTCTTTGCGCGCGCCGGCTTCCTGTGCGGCGGCGTAAGCTTCTTCGAGTTCGACCTGCTTGCGGGCGAGCAGGCGATCGGTGCGCGCTTTGTAGATCGCGTTGGCGACGGTGCGGTGCAGGACTTCGGGATTCAGGTGATTTTTCACCAGGTAATCCTGCGCGCCGGTTTTCATCGCCTCGACGGCGATCGATTCGCTGCCGGTGCCGGTGAGCATGATGACCGGATAGATCGAGGTGCCGCCCAACTCGCGCAGGCTGAGCAAAAACTCGAGGCCGTTGCCGTCGTGCAAATGGTAATCGAGCAGGATGCAATCGGGCTTTTCCGTCTGGCAACTTTCCAGCGCTTTATCCAGCGAGCTGGCTTCGGCGAAAGAAAAGTCGTGCGTGGCGTCGCGCTGGAGATAACGGCGACAGGTTTCCCGATCTTCGGGATTGTCGTCCACGATCAAGACTTTGAGCGGCGTCGGCATCATTTCAGGCGGGCAACGGGGGAAGCGTCACCGTCTCCAGCCAGAAACGCACGAACCGTTCGATCGCTTGATCGGTCGCCACGGTGTTCGCCGTCTTGCGAATGTAGCCGCTGGCGCCGCGGCCATAGCAATAGCTGATGTCCGCCGGATCGGAGGAAGCGCTCCACACGACGATGGGAATTTTTTTCAAATGGTCGTCCGCCTTCACGCGGGCGAGCAGCTCACGGCCGTCGGCTCCGTTGGACAGGCGCAGATCGAGGAGAATGACAGCGGGCAGGGTCCGCTCCCTGGGCTGTTCGAGGTCGCTGTCGGACAGGGCACGACCGTAGAGCAGATCGATGGCTTCGTCGCCCCCGGAGCAATGCACCACCCGGCGGCGCACGCCGAGTTTGCGCAAGCCGCGGCGCACGACTTCGCAGTCCGCCTCGTTATCTTCGACCAGCAGAATGGGGCGTTGAGGATCCAGATGGGTTTTCATCATTTCAGGGTAAAAAAGAAAACGGTGCCTTCGCGGTAGGTGGACTCCACCCAAATGCGACCCCCGTGCCGCTCGACGATACTCTTCGCGATGGCCAGCCCCGCGCCCGAGCCGCCGCCAAATTCTTCGCGGCCGTGCAGCCGGCGCAGGATGTGAAAAATGTCGTCGTAATGTTTTTCGCGGATGCCGATGCCGTTGTCGCGCACGTAGAGAATCGGGCCGTGGCCGTCCGTTTGCGCGTGTTCAACGTTCTCTGCGTCACCACCGCCATCGCTGGCGTCCGCGGCAGAACGAACGCCGATCTCGATCCATTTGTGCGGCCGAGCGTTGTATTTGCTCGCGTTGGAAATCAGGTTGGTGAACACCTCGCGCACCAGCACGCGATCGCAGGCCATCGTGGGCAGCGGGTGCGGCCGGCGGATCTCGACGCCGCTTTCGCGGAGTCGCGCGCCGAGCAATTCCAGCGCTTCGTCCACGACTCCGTCGAGCGGCACGTTTCGCGGGTGCAGGTCGATGCGGCCGACGCGCGAGAAGTGCAGCAGCGCTTCGAGCAATTCCTCCGTGCGTTCCGCCAGCGAAATGATGGTGTCGAGTTTGCGCTGGCCCTCGGCGTCGAGCTGCGCGCCGCAGTCTTCGCGCAGAAACCGGCCGAAGTTGTAAATCCCGCGGATCGGCTCCTGCACGTCGTGCGCCGCGATGTAGGAAAACGAGTTGAGATCGATGTTTTTCTGCTCGAGCTCGGCGTTGAGTTTGAGGAGCCGCTCGCTGCGTCGCAGCACCAGGGCGTTGATCGCGAGCTGCAACTCGCCCGCCGCCTGCTGCTCGCTTTCCTCCCACGGCTGCGAACGGCCGGTGACGGTCTGCTGCCAGGAGGCAAACGACTTGCGCGGGTGAATCCGCGCGCCGGCTTCGACCGGCTTTTCCGGGTTGCCCGCCCATGTCACGGTCGTGACAACTTCCGGCCGAAACCAGAGCACGAAGTGCGGCTCGACGCGCGAGAGTTTCACCGCCAGCAGGCCGCTGGCGATTTTCTGATAACTTGCCGCGCGCGGGAAAAGCGCGCTCAGCGCGTCGGTGGCGAACAGCGGCTCGACGGTCTGCGTTTCCAGCCAGCGCACGAGCGCGGAAACTTCCTCTTCTCCCGGCGTCACGCCGAGGCAGGTGCATTGTTCGTTGACCCAGATCGCCGCGCCGTCGGCTTGCATGAGGCCCAGCAGTTGCGGCGTGTATTTCACCAGCGCGTCGAACACTTTGTCTGCCTGCGCGATGACGTCGAAAAAGCGCGTCTGCACCCGCTGCGCCTGCGCCTGCCCGGCGAAACGCTGGCTTTCCTCCAGCGACACGATCGCGGCGGAAACCATTTCGCCAAAAAGCTCGCACGCCGCGCGCGTCGCGGCGCTGAGCGGACGCGGCGTGCGGTGATGGCACGCGATCAAGCCCCAGAGCCGGCCGTCCACCAGCAGGGAAATCGACATCGAAGCGCCGACTTCCATGTTGCGCAGGTATTCGAGATGCACCGGCGAAACGCTGCGCAGGCTGGCGAAGCTCAAGTCGAGTGGCCGTCCCGTGAGCGGGTTCAGCGGCGGCTCCAGACCGACGGGTGTGTAGTCCACGCGCGGGATCAGCCGCAGCCGGTTTTTGGCATACAACGCGCGGGCCTGCTCGGGGATGTCCGACGCTGGGAAGTGCAGGCCCAAGTAGGAATCCACTTCGTTGTTCAGCAGCGCTTCGCCGAGCACTTCGCCGTGCCAGTCGGCGTTGAAGCGATACGTCATCACGCGCTCGAAGCCGGTGAGTTCGGCAACTGTGTGCGCGGCGCTTGCGCACAGCGCCGGCAGATCGCGGGCAGCGCGCAGATCGGCCAGCGCAGCCATCAGCCGGCGGTGCTGCTGCGCCATGGCGCTGTGATGCCGGTCGGTCTTCCCGGGCGCCGTGGGCGTTTCCAGTTCGATGAGCAACGCGCCATCGTGCCAGTGCGCGGAAGCGTCGTGAGTCTGCCCGGCGACCACGATCTCGCCTATGGAAACCAAACGCGCGCCGCTGTCGCCGCCATTCGACGCGATGGCGGAGAGCACTTTGGGCGGCAGCACGTCGCCGAGCTTTTTGCCCAGCAGTTCGGCCGGGGCGCGTCCCAGAAAATCGGCCGTGTTCGTGCTGACCTGCACAATCGTGCCGTCATCCGGCCGCGCTACGAGCAGCGCGCCGTGCGGCTGGATCGCGCCGGGGATGTGGATCGGCTCGCGGCTGCACGCTTCGAGGTCAGTCGCAGGGGTCGCGGGATTCGGCGGTTCGCTCATGGAAGGGTCACCGCCGCCCCGCCGCTTTGCAGCCAAGCATGCAGGCTCGCAAAAGTTTCATTTGCCGCTTCGACAATTTCCTCATCCCGCGCCGCCGGCTGCGCGGCGAAATCTTCCAACGTGCCCGTGAATTCCTGCCACCGTTCGCCGACGACGGAAGGAGAACCGTAACTGCGGAAAAAATTCTGTGCGTCCGCGGGAATCCGGTCGCCTTCGGCGAGCAGCCGCAAAATTTGCCGTCCGCCCAGCGTCGCGCCTTCGAGCACGTAAACGCAGCCAAAACCGCGCGAAAGGCTGCGCTCCAAACGCGGAAGCGACGCGCAACGCGGAAGCTTTGCGATGTCGTCTGAAGTTCGGCCGAGCGCGAGCAAGTCCGCTCGCAGCCAGCCGGTCTTTTGCAACCGATCGCGATAAGCGAAAGCGGAGCCGCCCGCTTCCCAAGGCACCTCAGCCAGCGCCGGTTCCAGCGACGCGTAGAAGCCGAAAAATCCCGCGAGCAGCGCGGCATAATCCGTCGGCTCGCTCACGCGGCGCTCGATCTGCACATCGGCTTCGAGGGCACGATGCGCCCCGGCGGTGGCAGCACGCAGTTGAGGGAGAATTCCGTGCATCTTTCGGAGGGTGAGCCGCGAAACTTATACTTCGGCTGCGCCGCGAGTGACGGCCCCTTTTTTCCCGGCAGGTTTTGCTCGGGAAACGCCGCGTCGCCTTGCCCCACAACCGCTTTGCCGCGAGAGTTCCGCCCGGCATTTTCCGCATGAAAAACACGATCCTGCGCGTCTTCACCTACGTTCGCCGCTATCCTTGGCTGGCGTTGGGAACGCTCGCGTGCGCCATCGGCACAACGCTGACGGTCATCGTGTTTCCGAATATCGCGCAACGCGTGGTGGACGAGGTGATCCGCGGCGGACATCCCGAGCGTTTGGTGCCGCTGGCGCTGGTTGGGCTGGGCGCGTTCTTTGTGCAGAACGCGCTGAATGCGCTGCGCATCAATTTGAACAATACGTTCGAGCAGCGCGTGATGTTCGACCTGCGCAGCGACCTCTACGCGCACATCCAGCGGCTGCCGCTGTCATGGTTCGACAACCGGGCGAGCGGCGACATCATGACGCGCGTGCTCGAAGACGTGAACAGCGTCGAGCGTGTGCTCATCGACGGCATCGAGCAGGGCGTCGTCGCGGTTTTGCAGATCGCCGTCGTGTTGCTGATGCTGGCGAGCTACAGCGCGAAGCTCACGCTCGTCGCGCTGATTCCGGTGCCGTTCCTCATTGCTGGCGCGCTCCTTTACACCCTCACCGCACACCGCCGCTACAAAGCGCAGCGGCAGGCGGCGAGCGCGATGAATTCACTGCTCCACGACAACCTCGCCGGCATTCGCCAGATCAAGACGTATGTGCGCGAGGAATCCGAGCACGCTCGCTTTAACGGCGTGAGCGACCGGCTGCGCCGCGCGGCGCTGGTCATCATGCGGACGTGGTCGCTCTACAGTCCGTCGATGGAATTTTTCAACCAGTGCGGGCTGGCGCTGGTGCTCTTTTTTGGCGCGCGCGCGGTGCTCGCAGGCGAGATGCCGCTCGGCGCGTTTACGAGCGTGCTGTTGCTCACCGGATTTCTCTACGAACCGATCCGCCAACTGCACAGCCTCAACCAGCTTTTCCAAGCCGGTCGCGCGGCGGGCGCGCGGGTCTTTGAAATTCTCGACACGCCGGCCGAGCGCGACGAAGCCGGCGTGGCGTTTGCCATTGCGGCCGACGAAAAGAAGGAGGCGAGGGCGATTATCGGCGATGTGCGTTACCGCGACGTCTCGTTCTCCTATGATGATGACGATGACGAAGAGGACGATCCCGCGACGGCAGCTTCCACTGATGGCACGATTCGTCCCGGCGAAGACGCGCAGGAAACTCGCGCCGCACGCCGGCCGCCGGTGTTGCGACACATCAATCTTCACGCGCCCGCCGGCACGACGACGGCGCTCGTCGGCCCGACCGGCGCGGGCAAATCGACACTCGTCAATTTGCTGACCCGTTTTTACGAATTCAGCGACGGCGAAATCCTCATCGACGGCCGCCCCTTGCGCGACCTGCCGAAGCCGCAGCTCCGCGCCGCGATTGGGTTGGTCACGCAGGAGAGCTTTCTCTTCAACGGCACCGTGCGCGACAACCTACGGCTCGGCCGTCCCGACGCGAGCGACGAGGAGCTGCTCGCCGCCGCCGAGGCCGCCGGCGCGCGCGAATTCATCGACCGCCTGCCGGAAGGACTCGATACCGTCGTGGGCGAGCGCGGCGTGAAGCTTTCCGTCGGCGAAAAGCAGCGCGTCTCCATCGCCCGTGCGTTGCTCAAAGACCCGCCGATCCTGATCCTCGACGAAGCTACTGCCAGCGTGGACAACACGACCGAGCGCCTCATCCAAGCCGCGCTGGAAAAATTGATGCGCGACCGCACCAGCTTCGTCATCGCGCACCGCCTGAGCACCGTGCGCCGCGCCGACCAAATCCTCGTGCTCGACCACGGCCGCATCGTGGAGCGCGGCACGCACGATGAACTGCTCGCCATCCCCGGCGGCCTCTACGCGCGGCTGCACGCGAGCAGCCAGTTTGTTGACGCGCCCCTGACTGCCCCTGATTTGACTGATCAAGTCGCTGCCGCCGCGTTGGCACTCACCTAGCACGACGCAGCGCACGTCTGCCGATTCCGCTGTCGGCGCGGCGGACCCGCCTTTGGGGTCAGCGCCGCGGCTGCTTGGCGGAGACCTTCCGCAGCGTGCAATCGCCGTAAACCCGCAGGCAGCGGGGATCGTCCACCTTGGTCAGATCGAGCTTTAGGCGGTAGAGGCCGTGGGCTTGCGTCAGGGTGGCCGTCCCCTCGTTTCCGAAGCTGTCTTGGAACGCGAAGCTAAGCACGCCGGCGGTGGTGACTTCGC
>CAXTRS010000106.1:6899-11978 GCA_964246635.1 uncultured Chthoniobacterales bacterium
GCGGCGCGGGCACCGGTTTGTTTGACGTCGCGCGCGAAGACGGTTTTCGCCTTGCGCTTGGCGATCTCGTAGCGGCCGGAAAAATCCTTGTCCGCCGCGGCGGCTGACGGTGCTGCCGCCAGCAGTGCCATCGCCAGGAATGCCCCGAGCATGGGGAGAGTTTTCAGAAACGCTTTCATGGACGAGTCCGCGCCATCAGCCGCTGCCCGCAATCTCTCCGGCGCCGGGGCGCGGAAGCTTTTTCCAGACCCCGCGCACCTTCTCCCAGCGGTAGGGGAGGTGCGGGGTCATCATGTTAAAATGCTAGACCAGCGCCGGCATCGGCAGGTGCGTGGCGTCCCGGCCGAGCAGCTTGCGGCTTGCCGTTTAGATTTCCAGGTAGTCGAGCGCATCTTCGCCGCCGGTTTCGCCGACTTTCGTGCCCGTGACTTCAGTCCAGCGGCAACGCACCTCTTCCCGCTTGGTCCCGCGTTCCCAAACCACGAGAAAATCCTGGGGTCGGCAAACCACGGTCCAGCGTCGGATGCATTGCAATATCCAATAAAGCGCGATCCCCATGGCGGTGCAGAAACCGATGGGCACAGCGGCCGTGCCGAAATCGCCAGCCCGGAGCGACGGAAGCGCGGAGCCGATGCCGATCGCGACCGCTGCCACCGCAAAGGCTGGAAGGACCCAGCGCAGCCGGCGGACATAGCTTTCATTCGAGAAGCGATGGAGCTCTGTCCCGGTAGTCGGAGCGGATGACATGGAGACGGGCGGATGCGAGCGGAGGGAGATCGCGGGGGACAAGCGGTCGCGCGTGGAGGAGGTGTCGCACGCCCAAGTTGGGCAGCGCCCGACGTCCGTGACAAGGCCAAACCGGGAAGGGCGTCTCGTTCCAGGCGTGGATTAGCCGCTGACGGACCTCTGCCTTATCAACACCGTGCGGGGAGGGCTTGCGCTTCGCGCCGGGGCTGCTTTCGTTGGCGTGCTCGCACCGGCTCCGCATGGCACCTCACGGTTTTCTCGCGCTCGTCCTCCACGCGCACCTGCCGTTTGTGCGGCACCCGGAATACCCGGAGTTTTTGGAGGAGGACTGGCTGTTCGAAGCGGTGGTCGAGACGTATCTGCCGCTGCTCGACATCTTCGAGCAGCTGGCGAACGACGGCGTGCCGTTCGCGTTGACGCTGACGATGACGCCGCCGCTCTGCGCGATGCTGAGCGATGCGCTCCTGCAGGAGCGCACCCGGCGCTACCTCGACCGCGCCGTGGCCTTGGCGGAGCGCGAGATCGAGCGCACGCGCGGGCAGGGACGCGCAGGGGAAACGGCGCATTTTTTCCTGACCCGGCTGCGGGCTTGCCGCGAGCAATACAACGACAAATGGCAGTGCGACCTCGTCGCCGCGTTCCGGCGGTTTCAAGACTCGGGACATCTCGAAATCATCACTTGCGGAGCGACCCACGGCTTCCTGCCGCTGATGGCCAATGTCCCCGAAGCCGTGCGCGCGCAAATCTTCCTGGCGCGCGATGATTACCGCCGGCACTTCGGGCGCGACCCCGCTGGCATCTGGCTGCCGGAATGCGCCTATTTTCCCGGACTCGACGCGGTGCTCGCGGAGGCGAACATCCGCTGGTTCATCCTCGACGCGCACGGGCTCATGTATGGGCAACCTCGGCCGCGCGCGGCGATCTACGCGCCCTGTTTCACGCCGGCCGGCCCGGCGGTTTTCGCGCGCGACCGCGAGAGTTCGCGTCAAGTCTGGAGCGCGCTCGAGGGCTATCCGGGCGACGCGGCGTATCGCGATTTCTACCGCGACATCGGCTTCGACTTGCCCATCGAAGACTTGGCGCCGGTGATCGGCCCGGACGGCCCGCGCAAGTTCACCGGCTTCAAGTATCACCGCATCACTGGCCGCGGCGTGCCGACGCCGGAGAAAGACCTGTATCACCGCGTCTGGGCCGAAGCAGCGGCCGATCATCACGCCGGCGATTTCCTGCGCAGCCGCGAGGAACAAATCGGCAACCTGTGCGCGCACCTCGACATCGATCCCATCGTGGTCTCGCCGTTTGATGCCGAGCTTTTCGGCCATTGGTGGTTCGAGGGACCGGAGTGGCTGGAACTGTTCCTCCGCAAAGCCGCCTACGACACGCAGGTGTTTCAGCTCACCACGCCCGGCCGCTATCTCATAGATCACCCGACGCAGCAGATGGTCGCACCGAGCGCTTCAAGCTGGGGTCAGAACGGATACTGGGAAGTCTGGCTCGACGCCTCGAACGCGTGGATTTATCCGCACCTCCAGGCGGCTGCGCGGCGCATGGTGGAGTTGGCCCGCGAATCAGCCGCCGCGATCGACTCCGGCGCGCTCGCCGGCGAGTCGCGCACCGAGCGCGAGCGCCTGTTGCGCCAACTCGCGCGCGAACTCCTCCTCGCGCAGGCGAGCGACTGGGCGTTCCTCATGAAAACCGGCACCGCGAGAGACTTCGCCGCAAAGACCACGAAAAATCATCTCCTGCGTTTCACGCGGCTCTACGAGCAGGCCCGCGCCGGCCGCGTGGACGCAACCTTTCTCGCCAACTGCGAGTGGCGCGACAACCTCTTTCCCGAACTCAACTGGCGCTATTATTTATGATCGTGGACGGCATCGGATGGAAGCGGCGCATGTGGCTTTGGGCGTTTTGCGGCTCCCTGCTGGTTGCCGCCGCCAGCGCGCAAACGCCCGCTGCCAGCCCGTCGTTCGCCCCCCGCAACGCGCCACCCGCGATCCGCATTGCCTTCCTCCCGCCGCCGCTGGAAAACGCGACGTTCAGCGTCGGCATCTTCGATGCAAAGACGGGCAAGCTCGTGCGCCGCTTGCACGAGATCGCGCCGGCGAGCGCTTTCACCGCCGGGCTGAACGGCTTCGCCACCAAATGGGACCGGCGCGATGATGCCGGCAACCCGGTGCCGCCGGGCAAATACAGCGCGCGCGGCTGGGCCGTCGGGCCGCTGAAGGTCGAAGGCGTCGATTTTCTCGGCAACGAATGGGTCGATGAAAATGAAGACCTGCGCATCAGCCGGGTGGAAGCCCTCGCGCTCGTGCCGGCGGACGACGGTTTGGTGACGCTTTGCCGCATGGCGGACGGCGGCATGGAATTAGTGCGCTTCTCGCCGCCCGGCCGCGCCGAACCGGTGTGGCGCAGAAAACTCGCGGCGCCTCCGGCCGCCGCGGCAGAACCGCCGGCGCCGACAGCCCGGAGTTCCTGGACGCTGAGCGTGGCCAAGGGAGTGGTCTCGGTGGCCGGCCAGTCGTTCGCCCTCACTGATGGCTCGCCGCGGCGCGCGGGCCCTGCGCATACCACGGGCGCGGCCTTGCCTCCGGCCCCGCCAGCCAATGTCAGTCTGGGCAGAAACGAAACGGTCTGGACCATTGATGAATCCGGTTTGAGTCAGCGTTCGCTCTCCGGCGCGGTCTTGCGCCAGTTGCCGCCGGTCCCAAACGAGCCGGCGCCGCGGGCGGTCGCCGCCTCGGAGGTTCACGAAAAACTTTATCTGCTCGAAGAAACCGAGGGCTGGCAGCGGGTGCGCGGCCTGGAATGGGCCGACACCCGGCGGGAAGCCAGCGGGGCGACCGTCTCGGAATGGAAAACGTTTTTCGAGCGCTCGATCCGCCGGCCCGACCCTGCGCTAGGCTTGGACCTTCCAGCGTCCGGCGGCGGCAGCGCCACGGCGAAGGCGCCGCCCACTGTCGTCGAACAAAGCCTGGTCAAAAACCCGCTCCTGGGCCGGGGCAAAATCGCCACCGCGAAATTGAGCGCCGGCTTCAATGACAAGGGCAGCTACCTGGAAAGCAGCGCGGACGGCGGTCTGCGCCTGCGCAAGATCAGCGAGCGGCCGCACCTGCTCGCCGTGAAAATGGTCAAAGGCGCGCCGGTCGCGACCGCCGAAAAAGAGAAGACCGCGCTAAATGCAACGACGGCCACGGGCAGCGGCAAGGAAGGCACGCTGACATTTTACCAATTCGACGGTGCCGCGTGGGACGTGTTTTCCATCACCGGCGCCAACCAACTGATGGCTTTCGACGCCGGCGAGTTCGAGCTGACCGCCACCGGCGAAAAGCTGCCCGAGGGCGAGCCGAAAGAGCCGCGGGATTTGTAGAACGGGCTTCCGTCCCCGCGCCGATTTTGCACCGGCCGGCTTGCATCGCGCAGCCGGCTTCGCGCATCCTCGCCGACATTCAGCATGCACAACGTCGTCTATTTCGATCTCGAAACTCAGCGCACCGCCAACGACGTCGGCGGCTGGGACAAAAAGCGCGACATGGGCATGTCGCTCGGCGTCACGTATTCGACCGCCAGCGGCGAATACCGCATCTACAGCGAAGCCCAAGTCGATGCGCTGGTCGAAGAACTGCGCCGGGCCGACCTCGTCGTGGGTTACAACATCCTGCACTTCGATTACGAGGTGCTCATGGGCTACACGATCCTGGAATTGAGCGAGCAACTGCGCACGCTCGACCTGCTCGTCGAGATCGAGCGCGCGGCCGGGCATAAACCCAAACTTGAGTCGCTCGCGCAAGCCACGCTCGGCATCGGCAAAACGGCCGAAGGGCTCGACGCGATCAAGTGGTGGCGCCAGGGCCGGCTCCTGGAGATTGCGGAATACTGCTGCTTCGACGTGAAAGTCACCCGGCTCATCCACGAACACGGCGCCGACCGGGGCGAGCTATGGTATCACGACCGGTTTGCGCGCAGACAACGCCTTCCGATCACCTGGTCAATCTGATTGCGCGAGGCGACGCGCTCCTCGGCGAACGGCGACAGGATCCGGGCGTTTGTCACCGCCGAAAAACTTTCGTCCATATCAGTAACTCTGGTCACAACTTAGCATTTGTATCAAAAATGAGTTGCAAAAAAGATTGATTCTTACGATTGATTTGCGCACACTCCTCTTAGCGCAATGGAAATTCAAGCCGTTGGAACAGTGCAATCTCCTCGAAAAGAGGAAGTTACTGCTGAAAATAGAAATAATCGTCCTGAGATCGCTTCCGAGGGCGGAAGAGGCTCCGGGCCTTTAGCTGCTTTTGCGCCAGAGCGCGTTTCTGAGAAAACTTTTTCGCTGCT
>CAXTRS010000106.1:11988-13174 GCA_964246635.1 uncultured Chthoniobacterales bacterium
GGCGATGAACCGTTTTCGGCTGACGGTCCGCCGGCAGGAACTGGCGCGCTGGTGGCGGCGGCAGGGCCGTTGCGTGCCGCGGTTTTCCTCGGTCGATTTGCTCGCCACCCTGGTGCTCTGGATCGGGGCGACGTGCGGCTGGGAATGGTATCGCGCCTGCCCCGGCGCGCGTTTGCCGTTTGGCCTGGCGGTGGAGGAGAGCGCTGGCGGGTTGCCCGCGGCCGGGTTGCCGCAGCCGACACCCGATTTGTCGCAGCGCGCGGCCGCGGCGGGTTCGGCAAAAAGAGGCGCCGGCGACGGCCCGACGGTGACGGCGCCCACGCCGGACGGCGACGGGTTTTTCGGTTATCAGCACGATCGCTTTCAACTGAAATCCCCGGTGGCGCTGCGCCAGCTTGCCTCCAGCGAGGCGGAGCCGGAACTGACCCGCGCGCGGGGCCGCAAGGAGGGCCTGCGCTTCGAGCTCGACCGCGTGTTCGACTATCGCGCGAGCGACCGCGACCTGAGCGAGGTCGCCCGCGGGTTCGCCGCGGGGATTTGCCAGTCGGCGGGCGCGGTGGTGGTGGAAACCCGCGAACAGGAATTGCAAATCAGCGGCCAGCGCGCCGTGCGCACTTGGGTGTCCATGCGCCAGACCGCCAGCGGGCGGCTCATCACCGTGGAAGGATTGACCATCGACGAAGGCCTCGTCGCCTGGAGCCTGTGGGCGGGCTATGACCCGAAAGACGCGCCGGCGGCGGAAAGGGTAAACCGTTGCTTCGCCTCGGCGACGCTGCGACCGCTCAGCGCGCAAAGCGCCGCGCTTGCCCGCCGTCAGGCCGCCGACGGACTCGTGTTGCCGGTCTCGGCGGCAGCGATGGTCGAGCCCCGGTGACCTTGGTGCTCGCAGGTGGATGGCGATCTCCGAGCGCCATTATTCTGCGGCGTAGCCGCCTGATAAAATCAGAGGCGCTGCGCGCCTTCTAATGGCGCCCGGAGGTCGCCATCCACCTATGAAAGCGCGCTACCTGACACTGCACCGGCTAACCAACAGCACCTTCGGCTGCGGTCGAATCCGACGTTGGCTTGAAACGACGCGGCGCAGGCACGCCGTCTGGAAATGCCCACGAGAGATTGAAGGGCCGGATGGATCGCCGCGGCGGTAAGAGGCTCTCCGCCGCCGCGCGGCCTGAGCGCCAGGCACCCT
>CAXTRS010000107.1:0-4468 GCA_964246635.1 uncultured Chthoniobacterales bacterium
GGTGCTACGCGGGCGTTTCGAGAAAAGTCAGCCGACGATTTCCGAGGACGGCGAAGATCTCGACGTGCCGACGTTCCTGCGAAAAAATTTCCGCACGCGCTAGCTCCACAAGCGAGCGCTCACAGCCACTCACGCAGCTTCGCGGCGTAGCGGTTATAAACGAACCCGAGCCAGAGCAGCACGCCACCGAGCGCGAGCAAGCCGAGATTGCGCTGCAACGTGTCTGCCTGCCAGAATTCGACGACGGCGACCCGTCCGAGGGTCGTTGCGAGCACGCCCAAACCGAGCCAGCGATAAGTGCGCTCGCGCAGGAACAGCCCGGCGGCGAAAAGCGCGGCAGCAAAGAGCGACCAGCCCGCGACGAGATAGAGATTTCCGCCGACCGTGAGCGCCAGCAGATCGGTCAGCCAGCGCCAGGCGCAAAACGCCGCGAGGATCATCAGCGCGTGATGCCCCCATTCCGGCAGGCGCGGCAATGGCAGCGGCGGCGGGGCATTCGGCGTCGGCGGCGGGGGCGGAGTTCCTTCGATGCGCCGCGCGAATACTTGCTGCGCCGCGAGTGCCGCGATGGCCAGCAGGTGCCACCAGGAAAAGCGCACCGACAGCGGCGCGGCGAGCTCGTGGAATCCGAACGCGAAGACTCCCGCGAGGGTCAGCCCGGCGCCAAATCCCAGCCACCTTTGCTGGCGCAGCAGATACGCGAGCACGAACACGACCGCGCCGCTCGCCGCCAGAGCGGCAAACTGCGCCCAGGCGGGCACGAACTCCTCGGTCCAGCCAAGGAACATCAGCAATGTGGCGATCTCGTAGCCGATACCGATGGGGTGCAGCGCGGTGCGAACCCGCACTGGCACCGCGTCGTCGGCAAGTTTCCAAAACAGTTGAAAGCGCCGTGCGAGCGCCGGCACCGCCAGGGTGGCCGCGACCGGCGCTAGCATGAGCAAGCGCGTCGGTTTCGGAGACAGCGCGCAAACAATGCCCTCGAGAAAATACGCGACCGCCGCCAGGAGAAAAAGCTGGCTTGCTCCGGTCATCGCCCACGAACGGGTGAGCAATCCGTAACCCAGCACGACCACCGCCAGCGCGGCGCAGAGCGCCATCCACACCGGCGCGGGGAAGCGTGGCTGCAGCCAGAGATAGAAGACACTTACCGCGCCGACGGCGAGCCACGATTGGGTGAGCGGAGAGAGAACGAGGCGAACCTGTTCGCTCCAGGTGAAACGACGCTGCAGCTGCCACCAGTGGCAGAGCGCCATCAACACGGTGGCGACCGATAGCGCAGACCACCACGGCACGGCTGCCGGCTCTGACCGAATCACTCGCAGCGGCTCAGTCAGATATGAGATTTGCGGCATGAACCGCAGTTCGACGAAGCGAGCGAGCGCTTGGATTCCCAATACTTGCGCGAACACTGCGACCGCGTCCACGCGCAACGGATACGCGAGAGCCGTCAACAGCAGCGCACCCGCAGCGAGCGCAGCGGGGCGCAGACTCATCGGAGCCAAGGTCTGAGTATCGAGCACTGTCAGCAGAGTGAGCGCCGCTAGACTGGAAAACACCCATACGGCGACCGGTAACCAGTCGTGCCGACTGCTGGATGCCGATGACACGGCGCTTTCCTTCGGTGAGCTGCCGGCCGTTCGGCGACTCCAATACGCGTTGAACAAAAATGCCGCGAAGAGGCTACCGCCCACCATTACGGCCTTCCAATACGGCATGGGACCGTGGGCGGAATGAGCGTTGATATTTAGAAGGTCAAATGCGTAACCGAACGCCAGAAATCCCACACTACACGCGCACGCTGGCAGCAGGCGGCGTCCGGCGCGTGCTTGTGCGCAGGCGGCCAGTGTGAGCACAACGCTCTCCAGCGCCAACATGAGCACCAGATTCCAGCGCGCGTAGTAGTTTCCGCGCACATAGTAGTTAACTATTCCTAACGTAACTAGTGCCAGGCCGAGCAGCCGATACGTGCTCGTCGTGGCGTCATCGAGCGGCAGCCAGAGCGGCTTGCCGGTGGGTGCTGAGGTGACACCAACGTGGGACAGCCGCGCGGATAAGCTCAGGGCGACGAGCAGCGCGCCGAAACTCACGCAGAGCAGCCAGAAGTTGTCTGGGTAAGTCCAATGCAGCCGGGCGGCGGCGAGTGTGAAAAACGCGCCGTTATTGAGCGTCGCGAATGTGGCCCGCCGGCCGGGAGGGAGCTTCTCGGGTGTCGTGCGGAAGACGGCGACCGTGAACAATGCCCAGTAGAGCGCGAAGAAGATCAGCTCGAGCCAAAAGGTCGCCGGCTCGTGGCGACCGGCTCCCAGCGGATGCTGAGAGCGCCAGAAAATGTAGGAGCCGTAAGTCGCCGTCAGGCTCGCGAAGGAAAACGCCGTCCAGCGGTGGCGGCTCAACAGGAAAACGGCCGCGACGGTGAGCGCGAGATTCGAGAACAGCGTGAAGGTGCCGACTTCGTTGGCCGCCGAGGTGAAATAGCCGAGCAGGATCGCGAACGTCGCCAGCGTCTGGGAATCGCGGCGATCTGCCTGCCAGACGATGAACGCAGCCCAGCCCAGTTGCAGCACGCCCGCGACGAACGCGTTCTCGATCACCCGCAGCCCCGCGTTGGCGTGCGCGGCATAAGTCACGTAATAGACCGCAGCCAGACCGCCGCCGAAGACGACGCGTGCATAATTCAAAAGGCCGCTCGCGTTGCGCTTCCGCGCATTGTGCTCCAGCCACGCGCCCAACCCGGTGAGCGCGCCGGCGCCGAGATAGAGCAGCGCGACTTTCCCCGCTGGCCCCAGATGTGGAACGACGTATTGATAAAGGTAACCGGCAAGAAAAACGAAGCCGGTGAGCAGCGCCACGATGCCGACTCGCACCAGCCAGGTGCTGCCGATGCGCATCTCCAACGAGACGGGCATCGGAGTCGCAGGCGCATTGGGCGGAGCGGTTCCGGCCTGTGCTGGCAGCGGCGGCGGAGCTATCACAGCCCCCCGTCCCTTCGCCCACGGCAACGGCGACGTGGCGGCTGGGCGAAATGCCGAAAGTGTTGCGGGCAACACGGGTGCGGGTTCCTCACGCGGCGGCTTCGCTGGCTCGCGAATGGGCAGCGGCGGCGGCGGCGCAGACGCTCGCATGGCGGCGGCAGCCGTGTCAGCGGGCTGCGGGGGCGTTGCGGGCCGCGCGGCGGCAGGCGTCGGGATGTCGCGTCCACTGCGTTCCAAAATCTCCACCCGGCGGACGAGCGCCTGGACGGTTTCGCGCACTGCGCGGTGCTCGTCGAGCAACCGCGTCAACGCTGCTGCCGTCGTTTCAACATCCGCGGGTCCATGTTGCTCCTCGGGCATCGCGACGCACTTTAAGCAGAAGTGTTCTGGCACGGGAATCGAAATCCCGTCGCCTGTAGAGGGGGGGGGGGGGGGGGCCCCCCCCCCCCCCGGGGGGGGGTGGTCCCCCCCGGGGGGCCACACCCCCCCCCCGCTACAGTTGTCTCTCCCGATTCAGATTTGTTGGCACGCTTTACCGCATTCAGATTCCGCAATCCCTTCACCGCTACCCTCTATGATCGTCACCACCGCCCAACTCTACAAACAGGCCTACGGCCAATACGCCGTCGGCGCTTACAACATCAACAATCTCGAACAGACCATGGGCCTGTTCCGCGGCTGCATCGACAGCCAGGCGCCGTTCATCATCCAGCTTTCCAAAGGCGCGCGGAATTACACGGACAAGAAGATGCTCGAGGCCATCATCCGCACTGCGGAAGAAATTTTTCCCGAGGCCATCTTCGCCGTGCATCTCGACCACGGCGACGAGGCGACCTGCTACGACTGCATCGACTCGGGTTTTTATTCCTCGGTGATGATCGACGCCTCGCACGAGAACTTCGAGGAGAACATCGCCATCACGCGGCGCGTCGTGGACCGCGCGCACGCCAAGGGCATCAGCGTCGAGGCTGAGCTCGGCCAGCTCGGCGGCGTCGAAGAAGACATCCAGGTGGACGAAGGCCACGCGAGCCTGACCAACCCCGCAGAGGCGGTCGATTTCATCAAGCGTTCCGGCTGCGATTCGCTCGCCGCGGCCATCGGCACCAGCCACGGCGCGTATAAATTCAAGGGGCAGCAATCGCTGCACTTCAACGTGATCGAACAAATCCGCGAGAACGTGAAAGCGGCCGGCATGCAGCCGGTGCCGATCGTCATGCACGGCTCCAGCAGCGTGCCGATCTCCGAGGTCGAGCGCATCAACGCTGCCGGCGGCAAGCTCGACCCGAGCGCGCGCGGCGTGAACGAGGAAGAATACCTTCCCGCCGCGAAACTCGGCGTCACGAAAGTGAACATCGACACCGACGGCCGCCTCGTCTGGACGCGCGTGCACCGCGAATTTTTCCGCGACAAGCCGGCCGAATTCGACTTCCGCCCGCCGGGCAAAACGTTCATGGCGGAATACGCGAAGTTCATTGCGCACAAGAACGGCAAGC
>CAXTRS010000107.1:4478-13167 GCA_964246635.1 uncultured Chthoniobacterales bacterium
GAGGCGTTAAAGAAAAGCTGATCCGCACACTTGGCCAACGTGCCCGAGACACTCGCGGCGCTCGCGCCGAACCCGCCGCCGCTCGTGGCCGCGTCGGCGCGTGGCGCGCCCTTCCGATTTCTCGTTCAGACCGCACGACCCGGTTTTTGGACGACGAGCATTTGGTTTTATTTTTTGCCGATCGGCGGGCGCTGGGTTTTCGATCGCTGGACGTTTTGGCTGGGACTGATCTACGTCACGTTTCCACTCGGCTTGTTCATCTACGGCTGGAACGATCTCGCCGACGCCGAGACGGATCGAATCAACCCACGCAAGGGCACATTTCTTTTCGGCGCCCGCGGCAGCCCGGCGCAAGTCGCTGCGCTGCCGTGGGCCATGGCGACGGTGCAGGGGGTTTTCGTGGCGCTGTTCGCTGCGGCGTTCGGTGTGCTGCCAGCGCTGGGTTGGTTCTCGGCCCTGCTGGTCGCGACGGCGATTTACAACTGGCCGCCGCCCGGTTTGAAAGGGCGGCCGCCGTTCGATTTGCTCAATCAGGCCGGCTACCTGCTCGTGTTCGTGCTTAGCTCCTGGCTGAACGACGTGCCGCAAGTGCCGTGGCCGACATTCGTGTTCGGTGCGCTCTTCGCGATGCACTCCCATCTGTTCGGGCAAATCATGGACATCGTGCCGGATCGTCTGGCGGGCCGGCGCACGACGGTGGCGCTGCTCGGCTTGGTGCCCGCAAAAGGGTTGGCGGCGGCGTTTCTGGCCGGCGAAGGTTTTCTGGCGTGGCGGTATTTTCACGACGCGATTGCCGCCGGCTTGCTCGCGCTGGGAGCCGTGGCATTCGTTGCGGACGCGCTGATTCTGTGGCGTGACCGGCTCTATGGTCCGGTCGAGATGCGCTGCTTTTTTCTGGGCTGGAATGCGGTGGCCGTGCTCACCCTGCCCTGGGTGTGGCTGACCGCTGCTTTCGTCCGGCCGCACTGAGGACGAAGTTGAGCCGCGCCATCCGTCACGGTAAGCTGGGCGCCGTGTCCCCTGCCCGCGCGTTTCTCCCCGCGTTGCTCTTCGTTGTTGCGAGCGCGGCATTTCCCTTGGCTCGCGCGGAGGATGCGTTGCCAACGCCCGTTGCCAATCCCTCGGCATCGCCGCCAGCCGGGGCCGCCCGCGATTGGCTCGCATCGGTTGACAATCCCGCGAATCCCGGACCCATCGCGACGCCCCGTCCGTTCACCGCGGCTTACAGTGTGCGTTGGGGAAACGTCGAAGCCGCGCGGGCCGAAGCGGCATTCACGCATCTCAACGCGGGAGAACTTCAGACGCGCGTCAACGCCCAAACCGTCGGCACTGCCCGGACTTTGTGGCAAATGGATGCAACCCATCTTGAGCTCACCCGCCGCGCCGATCTGCGCCCGGTCTGGTTGGAACACACGGAAACGCTGGCGGCGAAGCAGAACGCATTTCGCGTCGATTTCGATCCCGCTTTCGTGACCCGCCGGCACCGCCAGGGCAAGCCCGGCGAAACGCTGACGTTCTCCGCCGCTTCCTCCATGTTTGCAAACGAGCGCGCCCGACGTTTCGATTATCCCGGCCTGCGCGACATGGTGAGCGCGTTCTTGTATCTGCGCAGCCAGCCGCTGGCGGACGGCGAGCAGCACACGATCGCACTCATGTCGGCGAAGAATCCGTATCTTGCTCTCACGCGGGTTGTCGGTCGGGGTGAGGCGCAGGTGAAGGCAGGACGGTTCCCGGCGATCGAACTGGAGTTGTCGCTGCAAAAAATCGAGAAGGACGGGCGTCTGAAACGCTACAAACAGTTCAAGAGCGCGCGCGTCTGGCTGTCCGACGATGCGGACCGTCTGCTGCTGAAAACGGACACCCGCCTCTTCATCGGGCACCTGATTCTGGAACTCGAGCAGGTGACATTTCCAACGGCGGCCCCGCACTGAGGCAGGCGCGCGCGAGTCGGGTCAATCCACGATGCGCCCCTCGTAAACCGTCCCGTTTCGCCGCGGCCGATAACGGCGGAAACGGCGCAGGTCGGCGTCGTCGCCATCGTCGTCTAGCTCATCGCTGTAGAAGGGCTGCGGCGTGGCGCGGCGGCCGGGCGCAAGGGAAAGGCGCAATTGGCGCAAGGTCTGGAGGTCCAGCCGGCCGCTGCGACGCTGGCCGTTGAGCGCTTGGAACTCCGCGACTGCCGCGGCCGTCATCGGGCCGGGAACGCCATCCGCCTCGCCGCGGTAAAGCCCCTCGCGCCTGAGTGCCATCTGCGCGCGGCGGACGATCTCGCTTTGCACCGGCGGCGGCGCAAACTCAAACGGCGTGCCGACGAAAAATTGTTGCAATGAAAGTGACGGAGCCACCGCGTTCGGCGGCAACGTGGAGCGTGCGGGCGGTGGCTCGGCGCCGACCGGTGGAGGCGGCGGTGCGCGCTGGTCTGGGCGGCTGTAGGGGGGGGCCGACGGAGGTGCGGCAGCGGTCAGAGGTGGGGGCGGCGGCCGCGACTCCCGACGGATCGGGGGTGGCGACGCAAGCGGCGGTGGGGTCGCGTCTGGATTGGACGCACCGCGATCTGGGCGGCCTGAGATCACAGGAGGCGGACCCACACTCGGATTGCGTGGCGCCGAGGGTGCGGTGCCCTGACGCGGCGCGGTCGCTCCGCCGAGTTGCAGCGCGCGCAGCGTCTCGTCGTTCAACTGGCCGGTGACCGCGAGGCCGTTGCGAATCTGAAATCGGCGCACCGCTTGCGTCGTCTCGTCCCCGCTCACGCCGTCGATGTTGCCGTAATAAAATCCCTGATCGTGCAGCGCCTGTTGCGCGCGCCGAACCGTTTCTTCGGCACGGACGGGCTGCGCGGCGAGAAGCGACGCGCCCGCGACGAGGGAGAGGAACCAGAGGAAGGAGCGGCTCGGAGTTTTCATGAGAAACAACAGCGGCGGCAGAACAAGTTTGGAGAGATGTCTGAAACGGACGCCTCGAGGCGACGATTTATTCGACGAGCGCCAGCACGTTTTTCGGCGGCACGCGCGGGCGCGCCGCCGCTTCCGCAAGGTATTCGACGATACCGTCCGCGATGGATTCGGCCACCCGCTGCCGATAGGCGGGATCGCCGAGCGAGCGCGCTTCAGCGGGATTCGAGACAAACCCGCCTTCGACAAGGACTGCCGGTCCCGCGACATGCCGGGTGACATACAGCCCGCGCTCTTTGACGCCGCGATCCGTCGCCGCCGTGCGGCTGACGAGCTTTGCCTGGATGCAACAGGCCAGCGCGCGGCTCTCGGTGACCGCCGACCCAAGCTCGCCGCTGCCATCGCGCGAAGACGAAAGCGCGGGCGACGGCGCTGGCGCCACGCCGAAGAGTCGCGCCAGCCATTGCCACGCACCATTCGACCCGCCGCCACCGACGACTGGCAGATTCAAAGCCAGCAGCGGCTCTTTGCGTTCGGTGTAGAACGTCTCGATGCCGCTGGCCGGAGCATTCGTCGCGTGGTTGAGATGGATGCTAACGAATACTGAATTGGGCAAGGCATTGGCAAACCGCGCGCGCGCCGCCAGCGGCACATAACGATCGGTGTCGCGCGTCAGCCGGATCGACACGCGCTGGCGCTCCAGGGTGGCAGCGACCCGGCGCGCGATGTCGAGCGTGAGTTCTTTTTCCACCATGCCGGAGGCGACGGCGCCGGTATCCGCGCCGCCATGACCGGGATCGAGCACGACCACAACACCCGCAGGCGCTGGCGACCGCGGCGCGGGAGTCGGCGTCGGACCAGCAACGGGTGACGAAGGCGGCGGCGCCTGGAACACGAGTGCGAGCGCGCAGCCGAGAAACAGCAGCAGCCCGAAGGCAGCGATCCCCTGACGAACAACCTGACGACCCGAGCGCGGGCGAGGCGTTGGAGTCTTCGGCCTGCGGTCTTCCTGCGGCTGCTGAGCAGCGACCGGCACGTCCGCGCGTTCGCCCTCGGCGACTCGCGAATTTTCATCAGAGACAGGTTCGCGTTCCGCGTCCGTCACTGGACCGCTGGCGGTCGATTCCGCAGCGCTGGGAACGTCGTCAGGCATTGCCGGCTTCTGGCAGCAGCGGCTGGATTTCTTTGTCGGTCAAAACTCGATAAGCGATGTGCGACGGCGCCGCGGCTTCGAGCACAGCGGCTTCAATGGAAGCGTCAGCCAACTGCTCGCGCGCCTGCTCGCGGAGTTTCTCTCCCGACGGCAATTCCTCCGGCGCCTTGTCTTCGTCGGACGTTCCGAAGCCGACCGCCCAGGCGTCCAGCGCCACGCGCAACGCATCGCCCAGCGGGAGGCCAGGCTTGAAATCGCGCGCGAGCAATTTCTCCATCGCTTCGGCGGAAACCTTGGTCCCGCTCAGCGCCGCGTATTCCTGCCGTTGTTTGGAAAACGGCGTGCCGTTGGTCTGGATCGCGCCGTCGTAATCGATGCGCAGAAAGCTGTTCTGACCCGGTTCCGGGCCGAGCTCCGCGAAGAGCAGGCGTGCGAGAAACGGCGGGCCATAGACTTGCTCGAACGCCGCTTTGAGCGCGGGACTCAACGAGTAATTCGCCATCCGCCGCAGGCTGACATCGCCCGCGGAGCGGGTGAATCCTTCCGTGCTCGCCAACTCGATGGCCGTCATGCGCAGGCGCTCGATATCGCCGGGATGTCCGATGGCGCCGAGCGCGATGCGGTCGTAAATCTCGAACAACTTTTGCCGCTCGCGACCGACGGTGAAGAGCAAAATGCCGCCGTCGTAATTCATTGCCACGATCGGGCTGCCGCCGGCGATCTGGCCTTCGATGTATTCGCGCCGATTGGCGATGGCCTCGACGAAGCGAAACGGTTCTTCGATCATAACGGAGAGAGATCAACCGTTCCCGGCGCTGCCCGCCGCGAGTCCACCAGCGACCGCGCGGCCGTGCTCGCGGAACAGGCGGGAAAGCGTTTCGGCCGGGATCGTTTCGATCCCCGCGCGGGTGATGACTTTCATGATCGGAAAGATGCGACCGTTGCGATCCACGCCGCCGGTCGCCGAGTCGGCGTCCGCTGCGGTGTCCAACGCCTTCAGCGCGATGGCGAGCGCTTCGTCGCGTGAAAACTCGAGCAACGGTTTTTTGCCCCAACTGTTTTCGTAATAAAGAACACCGCGCACAGCGGGTGAGCCGGAGCCAGTGGCGGCGAAGTCGGCGACCTCGAAGTTCGCGCCCATGACGTCGTAAAAATAGAGCCGGCCACCATCGTCACGTCGCGTCTCGCCGTTGTCGGAACCTTGACCCAGCCGTGCCGCAGCCGCGCCGTCGTAAGTCGCAAAGATCGGCACGACGGCGCCGACGCCTTGCATTACAAATCCGAAGTTGTCGCGCAGCAATTTCGAGAGAGCGCGCACCTTGCCGTCCACGCTCATTTCCTGAAGCTGCGTGCGGCGGTAATATTGAAACGAGTGCTCCAGCACCCGCGCCATTTCCCACGCGGTCGCCGGCACGCCGGCGATGGCCATGACCGAGTGGCGGTCAATCTCGAGCACTTTGTCGGCGTGCTCATACACGATGGTATTGCCGGCCGTCGCTCGGCGATCGCCAGCCACGAGCACGCCCTCGGAAAATTTGAACGCGAGGATCGTCGTCGCCTGCGTTTGGACGAAGCCGGGCGCGACGGAGTGCGAGTTTCCACTCGACGCCGGCACAAGAAAATTTTTCCCGCCCTGCGTTGAATAGATTCCGCGCGCCCGGAGCACGGACAGAAAATCTCCGCCGGCTGCATCGCGCCCCTCGGCGCTGCCGGACAACGAAAGCGGCGCGGCCGTGGAGAACGGCGGCGCCGCGTGCGAAGAGGAAGACGACGTCATCCAGGGGCGAAAATCACTCACCGGTGCGCTGCCGATAGCGCTTAGACTGATTTGGGTCCACCTTCTTCATCCGTTTGAGCAGGTCCTTCGTGTCGGGCTTCGACACGTCCGGCGAGCGGGGGCCGTCGCCGTCCCCCTGCTTCGGCTCCCAAGGAGCCGGGCTGGTCGGTTTTTGCGTGCGCTCTGGCATGGCGGCACCTTAGTTTTTCGCGGTTCAAAACGCAAGCCCGCTGCGCGATGAAAGGCGCTTCGACGTTGCCAAGCCGGCGCGAAATCGGTTGAATTGCAGCCGCCATGCCCGACCCGACTTGGTATTTGTTGAAACACGAGGACGCCAGCATTTTCGGCCCGATCCCCTTCGCGCTGCTCAGCGAGTGGGCGAAGGCGGCGCAGATCTCGCCGCTGGACAAGATTTCCACCGACGGCACGAGTTGGATGCGTGCGCCGATGCTGCCGGAACTGCGCATGGACTGGCTCGTGCAAATCAACGCGCAGCAGTGCTACGGGCCGACGACGCTTGAGGCGGTGCGGGAGTTTCTCGAACAGGGCGAGATCGCCATCGATACCGAGCTGATCAATGCCTGCGATGGGTCGGTTCACCGCGTCGGCGATTTGACGTTTTTCACGGCAATCGCGGAAGCGGAGGCCGCGCCGGGCGACGCGCCTGTGCTGGAAGCAATCGCAGGAGACCAAGCGGTCTCCGTCTCCGAAAGCGCCGTCTCCAAGGCCTCGCTGGAACGGCGCATCCAAGCGTTGGAGGAAGAGTTGCTCGCAGAACGTCGGGCGCTCGCGGAATTGCGTGAAAGCTACGCGAAGCTCCAGACACAACAGACGGAGCCGCCCGTCGATTAACCTGCGGGCGATGGAACGAAACATCGACCCAGAGGTGGGCAGCACGTGCGGCGAGGAGGCGAAAGCCGGCGTGGTTTTCGCGGATGTCGTTTGCGCTCGTCGCCGGTGCGGAGAAGATCAGGGGTGAATTCTGTTGTCCGTTTCTCGTCTTCGCCTTTCCGCTGGCTCATCGGCAGTCTGCTCCTCGCTGCGGTTTCTGGTTTGCTGTGCGTTCGCCCTGGCACCGCCGCAGAGCCGACACCTCCGCCAGTGCTGACACCCCCTCCCCAGACGGCGGCCGGCACGCCAGCGAGCCAGCTCACGATCGGCGCGCGCGATCTGGTGCGCGGGATGCAAAAAGCGATGGCTGTGATCGCGAAGGACAGAAGCGAGTCTGCTGCACGGCTGACCCGAAAGAGTGCCGCGTTTGACGAAGCGCTCGCCCGGTGCGCGCAGGCGGCGGATCGCCTGATGGAAGCCCTTGGCAGCACAGAGGGCAAAGAGCCGTTCGAAGCGCTTCGCCGCACGGGCGTCGCAGTGGCAGCGCTCCAAGTGACATACCGCTACAGCGGGATCAAAGACGAAGCGGTCGATCATGCGTTTCGCACGCTCACCGCAACGTATGGCGTCATGCGGCGCAACTACGGCCGTGATCTCGCGGCCGCGCGCAACGAGGCCGAGGAAGCGCTGAACGCCGCGCAAAAATCCGCGCTGGATGAACTCAAGGCGCGCGGCGTGGAGTGCGCAAAACGCTTGGAATCGGCCCGGCCGCAAATGGGTCGCAATCCGGCCGTGGCATTCGAGTGCGGAGCCATGCAGCGCGAGCTTGCGCGCGTCGGCGAGACGAGCCGCAACCGTCGCGCGTTGCTCGACGCGCTGACCACCGCGGAAATTTTTCTCGGTCGCTGGGAGGGCGTCCGCCGTTACACCGAACTCGTGTTTCCGTCCGACGCGTGCGAGCTGGCCGCGTTCGACGAGACCATGCGCGCATTCGAGTCCGCCGTCGGCGCCGCGGCTAGCGCGACGTATGCCGCGAACGGACCGCAGACGTTCGCCCGACCCGCGCGTTACACCGAGGACATTGCGGTGAGAGACGTGACCGACGCGGAAGTCGATCGGCTCCTCGGAACTTTGCGAGCGGCCACGGCTCCCGAGGTGGAAAGGAAACTTCCGGTGGTCACCTCAGAGAGTATCAGTGCTGCCGCCGCGGCAGATCGTCAGATCAACGCGGACGATCCAGATGATGACACGAGCCTGGATGGCGGCGACGATGAAGAAGCTGTCGCGCGAGAGCAGGACGGTCTCAGCGAGCAGCCGCCGCAGCGATAGACTTTTCTATGACTAACGTCCGGGCGCCTGCCGCGCTCGGGAAAGCGAAGCGTTCACTTCGCCGAACGCGCGGTTTCAGCCTCGACTTTGCCAGCCGCTCCCGCGGCCGTCTTGCCAGCGGCCGCGATGGCGAGAATGACGTCCGTTTTCGAGATGCTGCCGAGCAGTTTGCCGGCGCCATCGTCCTCGTCGTCTTCATCGACGTCGTCGCCGGGAATGCCGCTGCCGCCGCCCCCGCCGCCCATCGACGCCCGGCTGACCACGGGCAGCCGTTCGCCGTCGTGTTTGCCGAAGGCGGCGAGCGCTTCGCGCAAAGTGTTTTGCGGCTCCACGCGCAGGAAATTTTCCCGCAACACGTCGCGCGCGATGATGATGCCCGCCAGCTCCGGCGTGTTGAGATACGGCTTCACGTCGTGCAGCGAGATCGCGCCCTCGAAGCGGCCTTCGTTGTTTGTGACGTAGAGATAATTGAAGCGTGAGGTGATGAAGTTCTCCGCGATCTGGCGGAAGCCGGCGGTGTCGGGCACCGCGGGCGGATTCGCGCGCATCAAGTCGCCGACGAGCGTGTGCGCCCAATCGGGTGCTGTCTTGCCCTCGCGCTCCGCCTCGCGTTTGAGCGAGTAAGTGTAAATCGACGCCCCGCCGGCCGTGCCGCGGCAAACGTAGTAGGCGACCACGCAGGCGAGCATGAGCGGCAGGATGATGAGG
>CAXTRS010000108.1:0-2379 GCA_964246635.1 uncultured Chthoniobacterales bacterium
GTTGACCCGGTAGGCGTCGAACACTTTCGGGTCGCGCTGGTTGATGCCGATGAGGATTTCGCCGCGGTTGTCGTCCAGCTCGCTGAGATCGTCGATGAGCTGCGTGCGAACCTTGTCGAAATCCGTGAGCGCCTTGAAATTTTTCGCGTCTGCATCGACTGCGAAGAGTCGGAAGTTTTCGTCCCCGCCTTTGTCCTGGAGATATGCCAGACGTGTCGGCGTGACCCAAAAATATTCGGTGATGTCGCGGTCGCGTGCCGAGGTTACGCGCACCGCCTCGCCCTGCCCGCTCACCGGTTGAACAAAGATGTTCAGCCGCTTTTCCCAAGGCGCGAGGTAGGCAAAGTATTTCCCGTCGGGCGACAAGCGAAAGCGGACTTTTTCCGGGTTGCGGAAAAAGTCACGCATCGGGATCAGCGGCGGCAGTTCGGCGATTGAGGAATTCACAAGCACGGAAGAGACCAGTGCGGCAGTGCCTGCCAGCACGGGGATGAGGAGACTGCGGGAGAAGCGTGGCATTTTCATGGAGGGAAACTCGAAGCGCGCAACGTCCAATGCTCGCCGCGCATTGGCAAATTCGCCATCTCGGTAAAACGGCAAAAGCGTAAGGGGAGCACGGGCGTCCCGCCCGTCCGCAGCCGGCGTCTCGCCGGGTGCCTTGCGGAAAGCGGCCGGCGGCAGTCAGCCAGCTTGCCGGTGAGACACCGGCAAGAACGGGCGGGACGCCCGTGCTCCCCCTCCTTTTCCAACCACCCGCGAAGGCTGACAATCGAGCCATTACCGAAAATTTAGTCGAAAACGCCACATCGAACGATACATTGCCCCCGTGAAAACCTTGTCCCGCCGCAACGCGCTGGCCCTGCTCTTTTTTTCATTCTGCAGCCTGTATTTGTCGTCCTCGCTGCGCGCCGCCGATCCGGCGACGTTCACGGTCGGCGCGTTCACTTTCAAGCGGCCGGCGAGCTTCGCGTGGAGCCCGGTGAATCCAGCGGGGATGCGCAAGGCGCAGTTGAAATTCGCCGATCCCGCGAACCCTGCGGGGCCGGGCGCGGACATCGTGTTTTTTCACTTCGGCGCGGGGCAGGGCGGCGGCGTGGACGCGAACATTTCGCGCTGGGTCGGACAGTTCTCCCCGGAGGAGGGAAAGAAGCTCGATCCGGTCGTGGAAAACGCCACGGTGAGCGGGACGAAGATCACCCGTGTGCGGGTCGAGCGCGGCACGTTTTCCAGCGGCATGCCCGGCGGGCCGACGACGCCGCTGGCGGACTACGGCCTCCAAGGCGCGATCCTGGAGAGCGCGGGCGGCGACGTGTTCATCAAGATGACCGGGCCGGCCGCGGTAGTGAAAGCCGCAGCGGCAGATTTCGAGGCGCTGGTGACCAGTCCGCTCGGCGCCGGCAGCGCGGGCGCTGGCTCGAAGGCGACGCCGTAATTGTAGCGGCGGTCTATGACCGCCCATTTGACGAGCAACACGCCGCAAAGGCGGTCATAGACCGCCGCTACAGTCGCGGCGCCTCACGCCCTCAGCGATAATTGGAAACCTCGAGCAGATTGCCGTCGGGATCGCGGAAATAGACGGACAGCAGCGGCCCGGTCGCGCCGGTTTTCGGCACCGGGCCCTGGATGATCTCGACGTCGCTGGCCCGCAGGTGGGTGATCACTTCGTCGAGCGGGGTTTCCGTGATCATGCAGAAATCGGCTGACCCGCGCGTGGCCTGCCGGGCCTTCGGCTCGAACTCGCTGCCGGCCTGGTGCAGATTGATTTTGTTGCGGCCGAACGCGAGCGCCTTGCGATTCTCCGCGCCGAAAGTGACAACTTCCATGCCGAGCACGCGAGCATACCAATCGCAGGTCGCCGCGACGTCGGCGACGGTGAGCACGAGGTGGTCGAGACGGTCGATGGCGAGCATGTTGTTTAAGGCGTTGACGGGCTGGCGGTGAGCTCGATGGCGAAATCCGCGGCGCTCGGCTTGAAGACCAGCCATTCGCCTTTGCCGGCGGGCACGAGCGCGGTGAGAAATCCGGCGCTGTCTTCGCGCACCACGCGCATGAAATCTTCGAGTTCCTCGCGGTGGGAGATCGCGTTATCGACCATCATCAAGCCACCGGGCGCCAGCACGCGGCGCAGCTCCGGCCACCAAGCGACATAGTGCGCGCGGCCGGCGTCGAGAAACAGGAAGCCGATGCTGGCGGCCGGCAGGTCGCGCAAGTATTCGCCGGCGTCGCCGGTCTCTTGTTGGATCAGTTCGCCCAGCGCGCCGGCGCGCTCGAAGTTTCCCTGCGCGAGCGCGGCTTTTTTCTCCGCCTGCTCGACGGTCGTGCACGCCCCCCCCCCCGCCGCCGCCCCGCGCCCCCGCCGCGCCCCAGAGGGTCGAATCC
>CAXTRS010000108.1:2389-12852 GCA_964246635.1 uncultured Chthoniobacterales bacterium
CGAGCGCGGCTTTTTTCTCCGCCTGCTCGACGGTCGTCACGCGCGCGCCGCCGCCGACGAGCCGCGCCGCCTCGGCGAGCCAGAGGGTCGAATAGCCGTTGGAAGTGCCGAGCTCAAGGATGCGCCGCGGCTTGGTCGCGCCCACGAGCACGGTGAGCAACTCGCCGACATCGCGCGTGATGTTGAGCATTTTATCGGCGCGCTCGATGCCGGGCTTGGCGTCGTTTTCCGCGCCGGACTTTTCGAGTTCTGCGAGAAGGGCGGAGAGGGAGGGGGACATAGAAGAAATATCCGCGGATTAACGCGGATTTACGCAGATTATCTTCGGAGTTCCCGGAGTCGTGCGCTGTATCGGAACCCAAAAATCTGTGTTAATCCGCGTTAATTCGCGGATGCTTTTTCTTCGTTCCACGCGGAGAGGAAAGCGTCCACCAGCCGGGGCAGGTCCGCGCTGTAGCCGCCTTCGAGCAGCACAGCGACCGGGAAATCGGCGGCGTCGTCGCGCAGCCAGCGGCCGAGCGCGGCGAAGTCGGATTCGCGCAGCGACATGCTCGTGATCGGGTCGCCCGCATAGGCGTCGAAGCCGGCGGAGACGAGCAGCAAGTCGGGCTGGAACGCGAGCACCTCGCGCCAGCTCGCGCCGAGAATGTCCATGTGCCGTTCGGGCGTGGTGCCGGGCGCGACGGGAAAATTGCGGATGTTGTCGAACGACTTCGCGCCGCTGCCGGGCCAGCCCGGGAGCTGATGAATGCTGGCAAAAAAGAAGCCGTCGCGGCCGTGCAAAATCGTCTCGGTGCCGTTGCCGTGGTGGGCGTCGAAATCCCACACCGCGACACGGCGCGCGCCGAGCGCTTCGCGGGCGTGCAGCGCAGCGATGGCGATGTTGCCCAGGTAACAAAAACCCATCGGCCGGTCGGGCAGCGCGTGATGTCCGGGCGGGCGCATGAGCGAGAACACGGGCTCGCGCTCCTTCGCGCCGTTGCCGCCGTGGCGCATAGCCAGCTCGGTCGCGTGCACCGCGGCGGCGGCGCCGCGGCGGGCATGGGCGTCCAGATTGGGGTAACTCGGGCAGTCGCCGTCGAAACCGTGGGCCGGCGGCCGGCGGAGCGCAGCGAGGTGCGCCGGCGTGTGCGCGCGCAAGAGCACAGCGTCGTCGGCGACGTCGGCCGGCGGTGTCACCCATTCCCAGGCCGGGTGCCGCGCGTGCAGGTGGACCGCCGTGCCCAACACGCGCGTGGGTCGCTCGACATGACCGGGCGCGGAGTAGCCGGCGCAGGCGGGATCGTGGAGGATTCGCATCGCAAAAGAATTGCGGCCAAGCATGGGCGCCGGGACGTAGTGGTGTCAAATCTGCCCAAGCCCGAGTCGCGTCGCCCGACGGTCCGCGCGCCGGGGCGGCAACGTTGACAGCCCACGCTTGACTGCTACGCTACGGCCCGATTAAACACGGGAGCACATAGACGCTGCTCAACGGCGCGCCGGCCGCGGTCCACTCCGCGGTCGATGGCGCTGGAAAACACCCGGTCGCGCGGGCGGAATAAAAGGTCCGCCAGCGGCTCGGAGCGTCACGAAGACATGAGATTCCCACTCGCCTTAACCAGCAAGATCGCCGCCTACATCATTGGCCAAAAACTCCGCGGGACCAAGAAGTTCGCCACCGTCCTCCAACTGGAGCCGCTCCACACCTGCAACCTCACCTGCACTGGCTGCGGCCGCATCCGTGAATACTCCACCAGCCTGAAGGACGTGATGTCCCTCGAGGACTGCCTCCAGGCGCCGATCGAGTGCGGCGCGCCGATGGTTTCCATCTGCGGCGGCGAGCCGTTGATTTATCCGCACATCGAGGCGCTGGCGAAGGGCATTCTCGACCAGGGCCGGGTCGTCTATCTCTGCACGAACGCGATGTTCATGCGGCGCAAAATGCGCGCGTATTTGGCGAAGGAATTCACGCGCGACGCCGCGGCGGTCGAGGCGACGATGAAGGAGCTGATGGTCGAGGGGCTGATCACTGAGAAGGAGGCCGCCGAAATCCGCAAGGGACAAAAAAATCCCGACGCGCCGGTGATGGCGCCGCACCAGTTTTTCTATTGGAACGTCCACCTCGACGGGTTGGAGCGCACGCACGATCTCATCGTCGAACGCGAGGGCGTTTTCAAGGAATGCATCCTCGCGATGCGGATGGCGAAAATCCTCGGCTATCAGGTCGCCACGAACACCACGATCTACAAAGAAACCGACATGGCCGAGATCGAAGCGCTCTACGAATTCCTCGGCGACTTCGGCATCGACGGCCACACGATCTCGCCCGGCTACGAATACGACGCCGCGAAGCAGGACATGATCAAACGGCTGAACTTGCAGCCGGAAAACTTTTTCCTCACGCGCGACATGACGCGCGAGAAGTTCAGCGACCTCGAAGACTGGACGAAGCGTTTCCCGATCCTCGGCACGCCGGTGTATCACGAATTTCTCGTCGGCCGCCGCGAGTTGACCTGCTCCGCGTGGGCGATCCCGACCCGCAACATCGGCGGCTGGAAAGGCCCGTGCTATTTCATGACGCACGCTCACTATTCCAGCTACCAGGAGATGCTCGAAAAAATCGACTGGTCGAAATTCGGCGTCGAAGCCGACGGCACGCCGCGCGATCCGCGCTGCGATAATTGCATGACGCAATGCGGCTTCGAGCCGACCGCGGCGATCGGCATTGACTCGAAGTCAGGCGACACCTGGAAGAACATCAAATTCAACTTCGGCCCCCGCCCGAAGCCGAGCGGTCGCGGCAAAACGGTGGATGCTTTCAACGGCGTCTCCTCCGGCCGCGGCCACCTCACCGGCAAGAAAGAGGCGCCCGCCGCAGTTGCCCCCGAAAATCCGTCTCAACCCGAACCCGCCGAAGTCGCGGCATAAACGCCCTCACGAACCTACCCCTCCGTGATCGCCCGCGCTTTCCAAGACAACGGGCCGCGAAAGAGCAGTAATCGTAGCGGCAACGTTCAACAGTCCCCCCCGACCGGCCAAGCCGAGACCATCGGCGGCCCGGCCGCTGCCTTCGCGCGCCTGGCCTCTGTGGCCGAGCGGCTGCAATCGTCGGTGTCGAACATCATCAAACTGCCCGACGTGCGCACCGAGCGCGCGGCGGCTGCGGCGCGCGCACGCATTGCGGCGCTGCCGCCGTTCGCTCACGAGGCCACGGTTTCGGACGAGGAAGTCCAGGCCGGGGTCGAGCTCTCACAACAGTATCTGCTCGGTCTGCAAAAGCCGGACGGCTACTGGATCGGCGAGCTCATCGTCGATTCCACGCTCTGCTCCGACTACGTGCTCTACACGCACTGGCGCGGGAAGGTGGACGCGGAGGTGCAGGAAAAGTGCGTGCGCCACATCCGCCGCCGGCAGTTGCCCGACGGCGGGTGGAATATTTATCACGGCGGCCCGAGCGAGATCAACGCGTGCGTCAAAGCCTACTTCGCGCTGAAGCTCGCCGGCCACTCGCCAAGCGCGCCTTGGATGGTCGAGGCGCGCGCAAACATCCTGCGCCTCGGCGGCATCCCGCGCTGCAATACTTACTCGAAGCTGTATCTGGCGCTGATGGGCCAGTTCCCCTGGAAATATCTCCCCATCGTGCCGGTCGAGCTCGTGCTGCTGCCCGACTGGCTCTATTTCAACATCTATCAGATGTCGAGCTGGACGCGGGCGATGCTGATGCCGCTGGCGATCATCAATCACTTCAAGCCTACGCGCCTGCCGCCGGAGGAAAAGCAGTTGCACGAACTCTATCCGTGCGGCCTCGAAGGCGCCGATTTTTCCCTGCCCAGCAGTGGACGGCTTTTCACGTGGCGCAACTTTTTCCTGCGTTGCGACGAAGCGTTGAAGTGGCTCGATTCCCTGCCGTGGCGGCCCTTCCGCGCTCGCGCGCTCAAGCGCGCCGAAGCCTGGATGGTCGAGCGCATGGGCGAGGGGAGCGATGGCCTCGCGGCGATTTTCCCCGCGATGCTCAACGGCCTCATCGCGCTCGAAGCGCTCGGCTACAGCGAGCACCACGCAGTGTTCCAAAAAGCGCAGCGCGACTTCGAGGATCTGTTCATGGACGACGATCCGCAGGATTTCCGCATCCAGCCTTGCTTCTCGCCGGTGTGGGACACCGCGGTGACCGGCATCGCACTGGCGGAAAGCGGGCTAGATCCCGCACATCCCGCGCTGCAAAAGGCGAGCTCGTGGCTTTACTCGAAAGAAGTCCGTTTGCGCGGCGATTGGGTGAAGCAAAACCCGTATCCCGAGGCCAGCGGCTGGGCGTTCGAATTCAACAATATTTATTACCCAGACACGGACGATACCGGCATGGTGCTCATGGCGCTGCGGCTGATGGCGCCGGAAAATCCCGGAGCAGCGAGCGAGGCGTTTCGCCGCGCGCTCGGCTGGCAGATGAGTTTCCAATGCCGCGACGGCGGCTGGGCGGCGTTCGATAAGGACGTGATGAAAGGCTGGCTCGAAGACGTGCCGTTCGCCGATCACAACGCGATGCTCGATCCCTCGTGCTCAGACCTCACCGGCCGCACGCTGGAGCTGCTCGGCTACATCGGCCGGCCCGCGGAATACGAGCGTCACATCCAGCGCGCGCTCGCGCATTTGAAACGCACTCAGGAAGACGACGGCTCTTGGTATGGCCGCTGGGGCGTGAATTACATTTACGGCACCTGGCAGGTGTTACGCGGGCTGCGCGCGATCGGTCAGGATATGTCCCAAGATTGGGTGCGCCGCGGCCGTGATTGGCTGGCGAGTTGCCAAAACGAAGACGGCGGCTGGGGCGAAAGCTGCGCGAGCTACGACGACCCGCTGCTCAAGGGCAAAGGCCCGAGCACCGCGTCGCAAACCGCCTGGGCGCTGATGGGTCTCGTCGCCGCGGGCGATCTCGATTCGCCGCACGTGCAGTTCGGCCTGCGCTACCTGCTCGACTCCCAAAACGCCGACGGCTCGTGGACCGAAGACGAGATCACCGGCACCGGTTTTCCGCGCGTGTTCTATCTCAAATACGACATGTATCGGAACAATTTTCCGCTGCTCGCGCTGGCCACGTATCTCAACGCGCAGCGCGGGATTTTCCGGCCGACGCACGTGCAACTCTGAGCGCAGGCACGATTGCGTTTATGCCCCGGCGTCCGGCGGCATTCCTACGAACGCAACTCTCTCACCCTGTCCACGACCATGCCCTACGAACTTCCTCCGCTCCCGTATGCCAACAACGCGCTCGAGCCGCACATCGACGCGAAGACGATGGAGATCCATCACGACAAGCATCACGGCACATATGTGACCAATTTGAACAACGCGTTGAAAGACCACGCCGACCTCGCGTCGCAGCCGGTCGAGAAGCTCATCGCCGATCTCAGCAAAGTGCCCGAAGCCGCGCGCGGGGCGGTGCGCAACAATGGCGGCGGCCACGCGAACCACACCTTTTTCTGGAACCTCATGGCGCCCGGCGCCGGCGGCCAGCCGTCCGGCGAACTGGCGAAGGCGATCGACGAAGCGTTCGGCTCTTTCGACGCCTTCAAGGAAAAATTCCAAGCCGCCGGCGCCGGCCGTTTCGGCAGCGGCTGGGCGTGGCTCGTGGTCAACGGCGGCAAGCTTGAAATCGTCTCGACCGCCAATCAGGACAGCCCGCTGATGGGCAAGTCTGTCGCCGGCGCCGAAGGTAAGCCCGTGCTCGGGTTGGACGTGTGGGAGCACGCCTACTATCTGAACTACCAGAACCGCCGCCCGGATTACATGAAGGCGTGGTGGAACACGGTGAACTGGGCGCAGGCCAACAAGAATTACGCCGCCGCGAAAGGCTGATTGGCTGGAGCGGCGGTCTATGACTGCCCTCTGGAATTCGTGCGCTTCGGCAGGGGCGGTCATAGACCGCCGCTACAGTATTGCTCCATCAACGCCGCCACGGCCGCAGCACGCGATATGTCGGCACGGCTGTGGCGTGCGCTGAATCTGCGCCGATGAGTTCCCGCCGCTTGAGCGTGCGCAACGCGACTTGCACGACGCTCTTCGACAAGCCGGTGGCCTCGGCGATGTCGCGCAGGCTGATCGCCACCATGCCGCCGCGCCGCCGCGCCCCGATCTTCGCCTCCGTGCGCGTGGACAAAAAAAGGTAAACGAGAAACGCCGACGGCTGGCGATCATGGCCAATGAGATCGCGCATCAGCACGTCCACGACGTAAGGATCGACCTGCAAGTTGGAACGGGTCCCTGGCATCCGGTCGTCCAAGCTATTCGCTATGGCATTCATTGGACAGCAGTTTCTAACGATGCGCTCGTGTTCTGCTTGGATTCACCTCGCTCGCAGACGTAAATCCAGAGTCATGATTACTCGCATCAAATTCGCCTCGGTCCCGGTGCGCGACCAAAACCGCGCACTGAATTTCTACACGGAAAAACTCGGCTGCACGATCATCACCGACCAGCCCTTCAATGGAAAGCAGCGTTGGATCGAGCTGCGCATTCCCAAAGCGGAAACCCGGCTTGTGCTCTTCACCGCGGAGGGCCACGAGGACCGCATCGGCACGTTCTCCAACATCACGCTGGAATGCGACGGCATCGACGACACGTATGCCGAATTGAAAGCGAAGGGCGTCGAGTTCCAAGGCCCGCCGAAAAAGGAACACTGGGGCAACTACGCGCTCTTCAACGACTCCGAGGGCAACACGTTTTGTTTGTCGTCGGAGAAGTAATCGTGTGTTCCTCAACTGAGTCAGCCCCGGCAGGGGCGAAAGAAAGTAGCCCACGGCGTGAGCCGTGGGTTGAATAGAGAAAGCGTCAAGCCCCGACAGGGGCGTAAGAACACTCGTGTGGATCTACTGACAGACGCCGCCGCTGTTCTTTCGCCCCTGCCGGGGCTTGATCGTTATGGTTCGCCCACCCCGGGCTTGCGCCCGGGGCTAATTCCTGCCGCCCCTGCCGGGGCTAAAGCAAGAGGCTGACTCAAGTGAGAGTTGCTTGATTTCGGTGGTCCGTCAGCCAGACGCTCTGCAAATACGGCTCGCCGGTGAAATCCGCCGGCATCTGCGCGGGATCGTGATGCCACCGCGCCACGGCGTCGCCGCTGTTGGCGAGACCCGTGCGGAGCTGGTGCTGAAATGCTTCGTGCGAGAGCGAGCGTTGATTCGTGCAGCAAAGCAGCGTGCCGCCCGCAGCGACCAACGGCACTGCGAGGCTGACGAGCCGGCCGTAATCGCGCTCGACGCGAAAAACGCGCCCGGCGCGGTCGCGCGAAAACGTCGGCGGGTCGAGCACGACGGCGTCGAAGCGCCGGCCTTTTTTCGCAAAGCGGCGCAGGAAGTCGAACACGTCGCCCGCGTAAAATTCCTGCCCCTCCGCAGCCGAGCAGGGCAAGCCGTTAAGACGGAAATTTTCCCTGCCCCAATCGAGTATCGCCTTCGATAAATCGACGCTGACGGTGTGCGCGCCCGCCGCCGCGGCAGCAACGGAAAAAGCGCACGTGTAGGCGAAGCAATTCAACACCGTCGTCGGCGATGATTCCGCGTTCCGCCGGCGGCGTTCCGCGCAGAATGCGCGCAGTGCCGCGCGGTTATCGCGTTGATCGAGAAAAATGCCCTGCGAGTAGCCGGCCGCGAAATCAATGCGGTAGCGCAGGCCGTTTTCCGCGATGGCAAACGGCGCTTCCACGCGCTCGCCGTGCCACGGTTGTGGCGGCGCCTTGTCCCGCGCGTCGAGCCGCTTCCAGTAAATGGCGCGAGGCTGAGGCTCGACTCCCCGCAGCCATTCCGGTGGAACGCTGCCGGGGCGCGAAGTTTGCACCAGCCAGCGGCCGGCGAAGTCGTCGATGAAAAGGTCGGCGAACTCGGGACCGTCGCCCGCGCCGTCGAGGGAGCGCATGGCGTCCGTCGGGCCAAAGTCGCCGCCGGCGCGAAGCGGCTCGCGGCGCGCCCGCGCGGAGGCAAATTTTTGGAGCAGGGAGTCCATCGGGAGCGGCCAACTCGAAACCTAGCAGCGGAGCAGATTTTTCCACGTCCCGGTTTTCCCATTTCCCCACGCTTATGAGCGAAACCCTCATCCAACAAATCCACGCCGCCGCGCGCGCCGGCGACCTGCGCGAATCGAGCGTTAACAACATCACCGCGATGCTCACCGGCGGACAAAACACGCTCTACCGCGAGTCGATCGCGGAGCTGGCCGCCGCCGGGCAGTGGAACGAACTCGACGACCGCTTCTTCACCACGCTGAAATTCGGCACCGGCGGGCTGCGCGGGCGGACGATCGGGAAAATCGTCACGCGCGCCGAGCAGGGAAGTCCCGACCCGCTCGGCCGGCCGGAGCACCCGTGCGTAGGCACGAACGCGATGAATTTTTACAACGTCCGCCGCGCCACGGTCGGGCTGTGCAACTACGTGAAAAAATGGCGGGTTGAAAATGCTGCGAATGCCACCGAGCGGCCAAAGATCGCCGTCGCCTACGACTCGCGCCATTTCTCGCGCGACTTCGCGGAGCTCACCGCGAAAGTCGCCACCGAGCACGGCTGCGACGTGGCGCTCTTCGCGGAGCCGCGCTCGACGCCGGAGCTTTCGTTCGCGGTGCGACTCACCCGCGCGCAGGCCGGCATCGTCATCACCGCCAGCCACAACCCGCCACACGACAACGGCTACAAAGTCTATTTCGACGACGGCGCGCAGGTCATCGAGCCGCACGCCAGTGGCATCATCGCCGAGGTCAACGCCGTGCTCGACGAGAACGCGGCGCCGCCTGCTGATACAAAGCTAGGCGAAATCCAACGGCTCGGCGAAGAAATCGACGCCGCGTATCTCGAGCGCCTGAAGACGCTCGTGCTCGATCCCAAGCTGCTAAGCGGACCGGGCGGCAAAGACCTGCGCATCGTCTTCACACCGATCCACGGCACCGGCGGCGCGCTCATCGTGCCGGCGCTCCATGCGCTCGGCTTGAACGTGACCGTCGTGCCCGAACAAGCGAAACTCGACGGCCGTTTCCCTACGGTGAAATCGCCGAATCCCGAGAACGCCGAAGCCCTCAGCCTCGGGATGAAACTCGCCGACGCGAACGGTGGCGACCTCGTGGTTGCCACCGACCCGGATTGCGACCGCATGGGCGTCGCGGTGCGCGGCGACGACGGTCAGCTCATGCTCCTGACCGGCAACCAAATCGGCTCGCTGATGGCGTGGTATCGCGCGAAAACGTATTTCGATCAGGGCGTGCTCACCGAGGCCAACAAAGCGCGCGGCGTCATCATCAAAACGTTTGTCACCACCGACCTGCAAAAAGCCATCGCCGAGCACTACGGCCTGCGTTGCGTCGAGACGCTCACCGGCTTCAAATACATCGGCCAAAAGCTCGGCCTTTACGAAGGCGAACTGCCCGCCGAAGCGCAGGCGCGTTACCGTCAACTGCCGGAGAGCGAGACCCGCGCGCTGCGGCTCGCGGAGTCGAGCTTTTATGTTTTCGGCGGCGAAGAAAGCTACGGCTACAGCGGCGCGGATTTTGTGCGCGACAAAGACGGAAACGGTGCCGCGATCATGTTCATCGAAGTCGCGGCGTTCGCGAAATCGCGCGGCATCACGCTCACCCGGCTGCTCGACGAGATTTACGCGCAGCACGGTTTTTACCTCGAAAAAAACGGTGCGCTCACGCTCGAAGGCGCCGACGGCGCGGCGAAAATCCAGGGCCTGCTCGCCGGCTACGACACCGCGCCGCCGCCCGCGATCGCCGGGCGGCCGTTGGCGCGGACGATCAACTTCGCGCGCGAAGAAATCCGCGACGTCGAAGGCCAGCTCATCCCGAAGGAAAAGATGCTGATGTTCGAGCTGGCCGACGGCGGCCGCGTCGCGGTGCGCGGCAGCGGCACGGAGCCGAAGATCAAATACTACCTCTTTGCCCGCCGCTCGCCGGTGAGCGGAATGTCGTTCACCAGCGAAGAGTTGGGCACGATCAAAGACGAGGTGCGGGACTTGCTGGAAAAAAGCTGGGAATGGCTGCGCGCCGATGCGGACCAGCGGCTGGCTGCGATCGAGGTTTAGGGCAGCGCGTTCCCCCTGCAACCCTAACTTCTTTTTCGTTTCGATATGGCTCGCGAAATTTCTCTTTCCGGCGGCGAGATCGCCGTCATCAAAGCGCTCGGCGTCTCCGGCACCATGGTGCTCGGCAACTCGCTCATGGAACGGCTCGGCGAACTTGAGGAAGCCGAACTGGTCGATACGCTCGAGGGTTTGGTCTCGATGGACTATGTCGTCACCGACGCGCAGAAACTGCGCAAGATCGAAGACGTCGAGCGGGCGACGTTCAAGGTGAACGCGAACATGGTGAAAGAACTGCGCGCCGCGTTGCACCCGCAGATCCGCCAGCGCGAGCGGCGCCGGCGCGGGTAAGGGCGGCGTAATGTGATATAGCGGCGACTCTGTCGGATTGCCGCCGGACAGAGCCGCCTCTATAACCTCACCGCCCCAGCGGAT
>CAXTRS010000108.1:12862-13152 GCA_964246635.1 uncultured Chthoniobacterales bacterium
TAGCAGGCTCTCGCGGCGCGCGAATTGGGCCGGGGGTTGGCGCCCGGAGGTCGCCATCCACCCAGGTCTTCTAGCGTCCGAGCGGATCATCGACGACCTGCTCGACGCGCCGTGTGCCATCGGGCAGCGTGACGATCTGTGTGTGCACGACACGCCGGCGCGGCGGGTTCTGCGTCGCTGGCGGCGCTCCCACCGGCTCCGCGACGGGCGGCGCCCCTCCTTGAGTTGAGCGCCCAGTCATCTGCGTGTGCGCCACCGGCGCGGCGCGGCGGATCGGCGTGTCGTCCACC
>CAXTRS010000109.1:0-13142 GCA_964246635.1 uncultured Chthoniobacterales bacterium
AAACTTGGGCGCCGCGGCGTTGTCTTTGCGCGCGAGCGCCATGGCGGCTTGGGCGCAGAGCCGCGCGGGCGTCTCCGCGGCGGCCCCTTCGGGCAGCCGGGCCAGACGCTTCTGCGCGCCGGCGTCGTCGCGCAGCAGCACGGAGCAGAGCACCGCTTTGTATTGCGCCAGCTCCCATTGCTTTTGTTCTTTGAACCGGTTCGTTTGCGTCACCAGAAAATCAAACCGCGCGCGCGCCTTGGCGTAGTCTTTTTGCCGGAACGGCACCTCGGCCAGATTGAAGCGCGCCGCCCAGAGTTTCGGGTCGCAGGCCACGGCGCGTTGGAAGGCCGCCTCGGCTTTGTCATAAGCGGCCTGCCGGAGATGGATCGCGCCGCGCAGATTCGCGCTGTCGGCCACGTTCGCGCGCAGCTTGTCGGCCTGATCGAGCAACGCGAGCGCCGCCGTGCCGTTGCCGCTTTCGTGCGCGGCGTAGGCCTGCTGCACCAGGGCGCTGAATTGCTCCTGCGCCCGGGTGTTCGCCTGCCAGTCGAACGCACGCGCCGCGGGAGCAATGGCGAGCGCCGCGAGCGCGCAGATCGCCGTCGCCAGAAGATGCACACACGGCAGGAGTCGTATTCTCATGTTCAGCGCGTTGAAGATGCAGGCGAACACTAATTTTCTCAGGTCAAGACACTTTGAGATTGCCACGCACGCGGCGTTCAGGCAGAACATGCCAGACGGATCCGATTTCGGATGGTTCGAGACTAGCTCAAATCGGTTCAAAATATGAATAACTTTCGGATTAGCCCCTCCAGCATCTGCCGGTTTCCGGTCGGTTCCTCCCTCTCTAAAGCACGCCCGATGCCGTCTGCGGCAACGAACGGTCGGCGGCTGAAAAACTCTCCGTGGCGTGTCGCCGCGCTGGCGACTTCCTGCCTTGCCCTGGGATGGGCAATGAGCGGCATCGGTGGCGCGCCCGCCGCCCGCGCGCAGGAGCTCATGCGCGACTCTCTTGCGGGCGCCGACGTCGCCGCGGCGCGGCGGCCCTCCATCGAGGAACAGAATTACAATCTCAAAATCGGCCCGGTGCGTTTCCTCGCCTCCGCGTATGCCGGCATCGAATACAACGACAACATCAACTACTCGGAGGTCAACCGCACCGACGACGCGCTCGTGCGCTTCGGCGTCAACATTGAAGCCATCTGGAACATCACGCGGCTGAACACGCTCGATGTGACCCTCGGCGTCGGCTTCCTGCGCTACATCAATCATCCCGACGCGACCAACACGAACGTGGTCATCGCGCCCGGCAGCCAGGTCGCCTTCGACATCTTCATCGCCAACACCTATCGGCTGAACATTCACGATCGCTTCGATCTGCGGCAGGACCCGATCGACAACCCGACGCTGAGCGGTGTCTCCGACTTTTCGCGCTTCACGAACACCGCGGGCATCACGCTCGTGGCCGACTACAACAAGCTCGTCGTCACCGCCGGCTACGATCACTTCAATTACCTTTCACTCAACGACCGCTACGACTTCCTGGATCGTTCCGCGGAACAATTCTTCGGCAGCGTCGTTTTCAACATTGCCCCGCGCACCTATCTCGGCGTCGAGGGCACCGCGGCGATCACCGATTACGACCGCAATTTCAACAACGATTCCGTCGGCGGCACGGTCGGCTTGTTCTTCGACATGACGCTCAACCCGAACCTGCGCTTCATCGCGCGCGGCGGCTGGCAGTTTGCCAACTTCGACCGGGCCACCGGCGCGCCCGGGGTCGTCACGGTGCCCGGCGGCACGGTCTTTAATTTCAACGGCACGAACGGCGACAACTCCGATCTGAATACGTTTTACGCCAACCTCACCATTGAAAACCGGCTCAACGCGTATCTGACCCAGACGCTGTCCGTCGGCCGCGAGAACGCGCTCGGGCTGACCTCCAATTACGTCGAGATCAATTACGTGCGCTGGAACGCGCAGTGGCGCGTGCTCAACAACTTCTCGCTCGGCACCGGCGCGTTTTATGAGCACGACACCGAGTCGGGTGGAATCATCGACGAAACGCTCGACCGCTACGGCTTCGACCTCAGCTTGGGTTATGACTTCACCCGGCACCTGTCGGCCCTCTTCCACTACGCTTACGTCAACAAAGACAGCGACCGCGCGTTTCGCAGCTATTATCAGAATCGCGTCGGGGTCGATTTGAATTATCGCTTTTAATGCCGGCTTCTGGCGGCTAGGATCGCGGGCAGGGGAAAGCAGCCGGCGTCGGTGCCAGGGTCGGCACGGCGCGGCACTCCCCCTGCTATGATGACTTGCCGCACCATGAGAACTTTTCTCGCCGCCGCCGGCTCCCGCGATTGGTTGCGCGCCGGCTTCGCTCTTGTCTCCGTCCTCGCGCCTGGGCTGCTCCAGGCGCAGGATCGCTTCACCTCCATGCCGCCGCCGCCGAGCTCGTATTCGGGCGGCCGCTCGCTGCTCAATCCGCCCTCGCAGGGCAACAGCGGCGGACCCCGCGGCGGGGCTGCGGGCAATTCTGCCTACGGCGGTAACTATCCGCAGGCGCTGGCGGTGGACTCCGCGACCGGCTCGCCGGTCGTGCTCGAAAACATTGGCCCGGATTACAAGCTGCACCGCGGCGACCGGCTGAGTTTTCAGGTCAAGGAAGACCGCGACCCGGCGACGAAAATCATCGTCACCGATTCCGGTGAAATCGAGGTGCCGTATCTCGATCGCCGCATCAACGCGGTCGGCAAAACGTGCGGCGAACTCCAGCGTGAAGTGAAAACCGCGCTGGAGCGCGATCTCTACGTGCGCGCCACCGTGCAGCTCGGCCTCGACGGTGTCGCGCCGCGTGGCAGCAAAGGCCGCGTCTATATCACCGGCGCCGTTCACCAGCAGGGACCGGTCGAGATTCCCACGGACGAGTCGTTCACGGTCTCCAAAGCTATCATCCGCGCCGGCAATTTCTCCGGTTTCGCCAACCAGCGCAAAGTGCGCGTGCTGCGCGCCTCGAATCCCGGCAAGCCGATCATCGTCGATGTGAAAGCCGTGCTCGAAGGCCACCCGGAAAAGGACCTCGAGCTCCAGCCCGGCGACACCGTGCAGGTGAAGGAAAACACGTTCAACGTCCAGTTTTAACCTGACCCACGCATGAGCTTCTCAAACAACTCCTCCGCCGACATCGGCACGCCGCTTTCCGCGGTGTTTTGGAACCGGGTCCACCGCTACCGCTCGCTCTTGCGGCGGCGCTGGTGGGTGCTGGCGTTGACGATTTCGCTGGCGCTCTGCTTACAGGCGTGGCGCGTCGTCAACCAGCCGCCGATGTATCGCTCGCTCGGTCGCGTCATCATGAGCGGCAGCATGCAATCGGCCGATCGCTCCATTCGCCGCACCGAGATCCTCAGCAACGATTTCAGCAAGACGATCTCCGGTCTCATCACCGGCAGCCGCGTGCGCACCATCGCGCTGCAGAATCTCGAAGCTCGCGAAGGCGCGCTGCCGCCTGCGCTGGTCGAAGGCATGCTGCCGCTGGAAGTCACGTCGGAGGGCACGATTTTTACCGTCATCGCCACCGGGCTCGACCCGACGTTTACCCGCAAATACCTGGAGGCATCGATGGAGGCGCTGCTCACCGTGCGCCGTGACCTGGCCCTCAGCCAGATGGGCCGGACGAGCGAGGGACTGCGCGCGCAACTCACCCATTTGGAAATGGAGTTGAAGGCGGACGACGAAGCCATCCTTTCGTTTCAGCGTGAAAATAAAATCGTCCTGACGAAAAACGACGACGAATCCACGCGCGAACTTTCCGCGTTGAAGAACAAGCTGCTCCTGCTGAAATCGCAGGCCGACGCGCTTGACCTTCAGGATCCGACCAAGCCGGCGCCGCCGCTGCCGGCCGGTCTGCTCGACGGCCCATTGGCGGGAGGGACTTCGTCCAGCAGCGCGTCCGACCGCGGACCGGCGGGTCCGGTCGAAGACAACGCCGCCGGTGATGTGCGACTGGCCGAGCAGGCGGTCGTCAAGCTCCAGGCCGAATACGACGATTTTGCCCGCGATCTCAAACCGCGGCATCCGAAAATGCTCAAGCTGCGGTCCGAGCTGGAATACAACCAGAAGCTCCTCGACAACCTGCGCAAGCAGAATCGCGAAACCAACGGCCAGCGCCTGGCCCTCGTGCGCTCGCTGATCAAGCGCACCGAGGAAGAGATCATCAAAGCGAAGGATTACTCGCTCGACATTCAGCTCAAAAAAGCCGAGCTCGACAAACTGCGCGGCAAGCAGGATCGCGACCAGCAAAACTACAACGCGCTCACCCGCAGCGTCGCCGACCTGAAGACCGACTCCAACGTGCATTCGGACCCGATCGACGTGCTCGACCGCGCCAGCGAGCCGTTTCCAACGAAACCCGGCTGGCTGAAAGCAATCCTCTTCGGCCTCGTCATCGGCCTCGGTGCTGGGCTGGGCATTCTCTTCCTGCTTGATCGGCTGGACGACCGCATGGGCTCGTTCAGCGATTTTCAGAGCTTCTTCTCCGAACCCGTCATCGGCCAAATCCCGCGCGACGCCGAGGGCGGCGGCGACGACCTGCTTACGCGCGACGACCCGCGCCACCAGCTCGTCGAGAGCTACCGCAACATCCGTTCGAGCCTGCTCTATATGCCGCTCGAAGGCGAGCGGCCGCGCACGCTGCTCATCACCAGCGCCATCCCGAACGAGGGTAAATCGACTATCGCGCAAAACCTCGCGCTCGTCATGGCCTTCGCCGGCATGAAGACGCTGCTCATCGACTGCGACCTGCGCCGCGGCCAGATTCACGACTCGTTCAGCCTGCCGCGCGAGCCTGGCTTCACCGGCGTGCTCGCTGGCGATGTGCCCTGGCGCGAAGCGGTGAAAACGACCGCCGTGGAAAATCTGTATCTCCTCCCGCGCGGCCGCAACGTGCCGCAGCCCAGCGAGCTGCTCATCAACCCGGCGACGGACGAATTGCTCAAGGAAATCTATCCCGAGTTTGACTACATCATCATCGACAGCTCGCCGCTGCTCGCCGCCGACGACACCGCCAGCCTCGCGCCGAAAATCGACGCCGTGCTGTTCGTCGTGCGCCTGGCATTCACGCCGGCGAAGATGACGCGCAAGGCGCTCGAGATTCTCGAAAAACGGCAGGCGAACATCCCCGGCTTGATCCTCAATTTCGTCGATACCAAGTCGCCTGAGTTCGTCTATTACCAGTATCCCGAATACTACCACTCGCCGGTGCCCGAAGAGCGCGCGCCGGCCAAGGTTGGGTAATCGCGCGATTTGCGCGTGTTGCGAAACTGTAGCGGCGGTCTATGACCGCCCCCAATTTCGGAAAAACGCGGGCTAACGAGGCGGTCATAGATCGCCGCTACAGTTCCGTCCGCCTCGTCGGTTTATTCGCCGCACAAATCGTCAGTCGAGCACTTGTTCGTGCTGCTAGTGACGGTCAACTTCCGCGATGGCTGTTTCACTGCCTGCCGGCGCACCTCTTCCCGACCCCGCGTGGTATTGCCTGCGCGCGCAGCCGAAGCATGAAGCCATCGCGGCGGCGCACCTGCGGCGTCTGGCCGAGGTCGAGGTTTTCTGCCCGCGCATTCGCTTCGAGCGGCCCCGGCGCGCGCGTGTGGGTTACGCGGACTCAGGTCGTGCGTGGGTAACAGAAGCGCTCTTTCCCAGTTACCTGTTTGCCCGCTTCGAGGCGCTCTCGCGCCACCGGGAAATCCAAAGCGTGCGCGGGGTGCGCGGCATCGTGCGCTTCGGCGAAAAATTCCAGCCGGTGCCTGGAGCGCTGATCGAACAACTCCGCGCCACCGTGCGCGCTGAAGACAGTGATGACGTGGAGCGCGAGACGACGATCACTGTCGCGCCAGAGCCGCAACCAGGTCAGGAAATCGTCGTCGCTGCGGGGCCATTCGCCGGCTTGCACGCGCTCGTCACGCGCTACCTTCCGGCAAAGCAGCGCGTCCTCGTGCTGCTGGAATTTCTCGGCCGCGAAATGGAAGCCGAAGTCCCAGCCGAGCGCGTGCTTGCGCCGGTCGTCGCGCATCCGCTGCGCCGCGTCTCTGATTAGGTAGGGACGCCTTTCCGAGGCGTCCGAAGAATCTGGTGCGCGTGTGTTCCCCGCTCAGCGGAAAGAAAAGTCACGGACGCCGCGGAGAAGCGTCCGGATCTGAACGGCGCGGACTTGCCTCTGCCAGCCGCTTCTGGCAAGACCGGAGGCATATCGCGTGCTTCTGGAAAAGCCGCCTTTTTCGACCCCCGTCCGTGGCGCCGGCTGCCGCGGAAAATTCGTTCCGCCGTCCAGCCCAGCCGGCGCTGCCAGTCCGAGCAGCCACGGGCGGCAGCTTGCCGAACCCTCGGCTCCCCCTTTCCCGTCGAGCCCGGCGGCAACGAAAGATGCAAACCGCTTCGATCTCCCCGGCTGCGCCGCCGCCATGTTTCTCGCCGCGGTCTGGACGCAGACGATGTTTCATTTTCGGCCCGACGCGCTCTTCACCGACCTTTTCATCCTGCACGACCACGGCCAAAACCTGTTCGTGGTCGATGAGCTTTCCGCCGGCCGCTGGCTCTACCGCGATGTTGCCTCCGTCTATGGTCCCTTGCCCACACTGGTCCATTGGGTGGTCGGGCGGATTTTCGGCAACACCGCCGCGACTTATCTGCACTTGTGGCAGGCGCTTACGGTCTTCGGCGCCGGTCTGCTCTTTGGCCTGCTGCGCCGCGTCGCCAGCCGCGGCCTTGCCCTGCTCTGGCTCACCGCCGTGGTGTTTCCGCTTTTCCTGATGCCGACCGCCGCGCGTTCCGTTTTGGCCTACACGCTGTATCCCGGTTTTGAGCGACTGGCGGCGCTCGGGCTGGCGCTGCTCTGGCGTCCGCCCACACAACGCAGCCGCTGGCGAGCCGCCTGGCTCGGCGCGCTGCTGGGCGGGATGCAACTCATTAAATTCGGCATCGCGCTGCCCGCCGGTATCGCGTTGCTGGCGGCGGATTTATTCACCACGAGTCGCGCGCAAGTGCGGCGGAGCAGGTTGGGAGAAAAGCGATTCTGGCTTCACGACGCTGCGGCGATGTTTGCGGGTTTCTGCATCGTCGAAGCGGTCTGGGCCGCGGCGCTCTTGATGATCCTGCCGCCCGCGCGCGCAGTCGAACTGCTCTGGCCATTGCACATGATTGGATCTTACCGGTCTTACGTCACGCCAGACCTGACGTATCTTGGCTTCTTTTTTCCGTGGCGCGACCTGCGATACTTTTTTGAACAACAGACGCCGATCGTCGCGTCGGCGATCCTGGCTCTGAGCTTTCTCGCGCGCTGGACTTACCGCTGGGGACGCGAGCGCAATCTCTTCGGGTTGGCCGTCGTGCCTTTCCGCAAAGTGGCGAACGCGCTGCCGGCGACGGGCGACGCCGGCGCTTTCGGCTGGGCGCTGCTGCTGGCGATTTATTTTCCCATTGCCGTTCTGACGATCAGCTACCCGCAATGGGTCGCGGCGCAGTCCGAATGGATGCTCGCCGCGGCCGCGCTGCCCGGCGCTGTGCTGCTCTGGAACACGGTGCCAAAGCCGGATGGTCCGTGGCGGCTCTGGCCGCGCGTCGCAGCCGCGGTGGGACTGGTGAGTTTTCTGCCGAGCGCCCTCGCAGGCATCAGCCAGTTGCAGCGTCCGCCAACCGCCGCTGACGAAGCCGCGCAGCCGATGAAATTTTCCAATGGCGAAACCCTTTGGCTCACGCCGTCGAGCCGCGAGGCGTTCGCGGAAGTCCAAGTCGAGCTGGCCCGAGATCATGTCGCACCGCCGAAAGTGCTCGCCCTGCCGATGGCCTCCGGCTGGCACCATTATTTCAGCTACGGACTTCCCGCAGGCACCCGGCAGCGCTGGATCATGGCTGGCCTTGTGCCCGCTGTGGAAGAGGCCGACGTGCTCGCCGCGCTGGCGGACGCCGACGCGCTCATCTTCGTCAGCCGCAACCTCGCGGAATTCCCCGTCGGACCCGACCCTGGAACGTGGCGCGGCGGCCACAATCCCGGTTTCCGCCCCGAAACAAACGCCGCGTTTCGCCGCCGGATCGGCCCGCCGATTCCCATCGACGACCGGCTCACCGTTTTTCCGGTGCGCCATTAGCGAGCGGCTCCCCTGCGATGTCCCTGCGTTCCGAAACTCTGCGCCGCTGGACGGGCCGCATGGCGTCGTTCGTCTTCGGCCAGGGCGCGGTGCAGGCGCTGAACCTGGCGACCGGTTTTCTGCTCGTGCGTTGGATGACAAAGGAAACCTACGCGCAATATTCCGTCGCCTTCGGTTTCCAGAGCACCCTCGGCGTGCTCGTCGATCTCGGCTTCTCAGGCTCCATCGTCGCGCTTGTCGGCGCGCGCGGGAACGATCCCGCCGTCATCGGCGCGTTCATCCGTTCGGCGAAACATTTTCGTGCGCTGCTCTTCACCGCAGTCGTGCCGGTGGCAGCCGTGATTTTTTGGTGGATGGCCGGCCGCCAAGGCTGGGGCCACGTCACGCGCGCCGCGCTCTTCGGCTCGGTCGTGGTCTCGCTCTGGGTCCAGGGCTGGACGGCGTATTACGGCGCGCCGTTGCTCATTCACGCCCGGCTCGGCGCGTATTACCGCGCGCAGATCGACAGCGCGCTCGCACGGCTCGGCGGCAGTCTGATCCTCCAATGGATTGGCCGGCTCACTGCCGTGGCGTCGGCGTGGTTGAGCTGCCTTTCGCTCCTTCTCTGCGCCCTGTTTTATCAACGCCGTGCGGTCTCGCTCTACCGCGAGCCGGCGCGGCCTGACCCGGCGGCGAACAGGGAGATGACGCGCTACCTCGCGCCGGTGATTCCGGGGACGATCTTTTACGCGCTGCAAGGCCAGCTCACGCTCTTTCTCATCACGTTTTTCGGGCGCACGGGAAACATTGCCGAGGTCGCGGCGCTCGGGCGGCTGACGCAAATTCTCATCATGGTTGGCGCGTTCAACGCCGTCGTCATCGAGCCTTACATCGCGCGCCTCCCACACGCGCAGTTGCCACACCGCTACCCGCTCGTGCTCGGCGCAGGAGTCCTCGTGGCGGCGACACTCGCGGCGCTGGCGTTCCTGTTCCCCGACCCGATGCTCTGGCTCATCGGTGAAAAATATGCGCACCTGCGCCACGAATTTTCCTGGAGCATTCTCGCCTGGGGTCTCAATTATCTCGGCGGCCTGATGTGGGTGATGCACGCGGCCCGGAAGTGGGTCTTCTGGTGGCACACCGCGCTCACCTGCGCGCTGCTCACGGTCGCGCAAATTCTCGGCGTCCTCTGGCTCGACCTCAGCACCACGCTCGGCATCTTCCAGTTCTCCATGCTCACCGGCGGCGCCAACATTCTCGCCCACACGGTCGGCGGCATTTTTGGATATTGGAACGAAACGCGCCGCCAGCCCGAGCCGCCCGATGCCGCAGCGCCCGCGGCCACCGTGCCCGTCGCGGCCGGCGCTGCCGCGGAGCAGCCAGTCGGGTAAAACACACGCGGATTCGCTGGTCTAAACATGGGCAACTTAATCACAAACCTCGTCTTTCGAGCCGCCGATCGTTTCCGACGCGCTTGCGACGATTTCCGCGTCGAGCGCACTCGCCGCGCGCTCGGCGCCTGCGGCAAAGGCGTGTTCCTCAGCCCGCTCTGTTCCATCTGGAGCGAGCACCTGCTGCGACTCGGCGACAACGTGCACATCCACGCCTTCACCCACATCTTCGCCGGCGGCGGCGTGACCATCGGCGACGGCACGATGATTTCCGCCGGCTGCTCGATCTCCAGTGTCACGCACCCAAAGAATTCCCGCGAACGCCATCGCCACGATCTCGTCGAAGCCGACGCTGCCAACCCGCCCTTGTGCCAGCCCGTGGTCCTCGGCCGCAACGTCTGGCTCGGCATGGGCGCGATCATTTTGCCGGGCGTGACGATCGGCGACCACGCCATCGTCGGTGCCGGCGCAGTCGTGACGAAAGACGTGCCGGAAAAAACGGTGGTCGTCGGCAACCCGGCGCGGATCGTGCAAACCCTTTCGCTTTGAAGAACAGCATCCACCCGTCGATCCCTGCGCGGTCGCATCCGCTTGGGTTGACGGCGACGTTACATTTTTGTCTCCCGTCCTCATGACTTCATCGCCGCCGTCGTCTGCCGCCGCGCCGTCGTCGCAGGCCGCTGGAACGTCCGCGGGTTCCTCGCGCTTTTCCGTCATCGTGCCGACGCGCCATCGGCCCGACTCGCTGGCGAAATGTTTGCAGCAGTTGGCGCCCGGCGCACAGACGCTCGCCGCCGCGCGCTACGAAGTGATCGTCACCGACGACGGTGCGCCCGGCGCCACGGTGGAGACTCTCATCCGGGACAGGTTCCCATGGGCGCGCTGGACCGCTGGCCCGCGCCGCGGCCCGGCCGCAAATCGCAACCACGGCTCCAGCCTGGCCACGGGCGACTGGCTCGTGTTCACCGACGACGATTGCGTGCCCGACGCCGGCTGGCTCGTGGCGATCGGCGGCGCGCGAGCGGCCCATCCCGGCGAGCGCGTCATCGAAGGTTGCACGACGTGCGAGCCCGATTGGAAAGGCCCGCTCTGGGCCGCGCCGACCAATGAGCACGGCGGCTTTCTGTGGTCTTGCAATTTTGCCATCGAGCGCGCGTTTTTTCAGGAGCTCGGCGGCTTCGACGCCGGCTTCCCGTTCGCGCACCTTGAAGACGTGGACTTGCGCATCCGCATCCAGGCGCGCGGCGAGCCGATGCGCTTCGTGCCCGCCGCGCTCGTCTTCCATCCGCAGCGGCCGATCGCGGGCATCTGGCACAACGTGATCGCGCACGAATCCTGTTTTTATCTCAGTGCCAAACATGGGCTTCCGTTGCGCGAGTCCGGCATTTCGTGGCGGCACCTTGTGCGGGTGAAAGCCAGGCTTCTCCTTGGCAGCCCGTCGCTCGCGCAAGCCTGGCGCTTCGGTCTGCGCTGCGTTGCGGAGGCAGTGCTCGTCGTGCTGCTCTGCCCGTGGTGGACGTGGAAATATTTTCTGCGCCGGCGCCGCGTCTCCACGCCGCTGGCGGCATGAGCGATGACCTTCTGAAGGATACGCCATTGAGTCGAGTCGGCGTCGCCTTCCGAAGGTCGCCGGAGCGAGGAGAAACCAGCGAGTTCGCCGCGTGATGGAACCTTCTGCACAGGTCTCGACGATCTTGCCCGAGCCGATCCCGTTTGGCCGCAGCTGGCTGAGCCGAAATGGGGTCGCTCGCAAGCTGCTGACCAAACCGGTCTGGTGGTGGGAACGCCGCCAGCGCCATCCGATCCGCGAGCAGGTGTGGCAGTTGCCGCCGCTCGCGACGGATCCGGACGCGCCGACGACGGTGGCAATCCTCACCGCGACCACCCACCTCGCCGACGCTGCCTGGGCAGCACGCAGCCTCTTGTGCGGGCTGCGGAATCCCGTGCGCCTGTGCGTGCTGCTCGACGACCGCGAGCTTTCCGCCGAGGATCGCGACCGTTTTCTCGAAGGAACTCAGCCGCGGGTCAGCGCGCTCTTTCCCGGCGCCGAGTTGCTTCCCGCCACCACGCTCGCCGACTCGCTCGCCGCCGATGCGCCGACGGTCGCCGCGTATGGCCGCGCGCACCCGATGGGCCTGAAGCTCGCCGCCGTTCTCGCACTGCACCGGCGCGGCCATCTGCTTTACAGCGACGCCGACGTGCTCGCGTTCGCGCCGCTCGTCGAGATCGACGCCGCGATTTCCGCCGCCGGCCCGCCGCTGCACTTGCAGTGCGTCGCCGAAACCTCCAGCGATGCGATCGTCGCCGCGCGCGTGCGCGAGCGTGACTGGACGGGTTGCGCGAGCATGAACGCCGGCTTCGTCTTTGTGCCGCAGGGTGCGCTCGATCTCGCCGCCGCCGACGAACTTTTGCGCGGACTCGATTTCAACACGCTCGGCTGGTTCGCGGAGACCACGGTGTTTTCCGCGTTGATGCGCCGTGCCGGCGCGCAGCCGCTGCCGCGCGCTCGCTACGTCGTCTCGCCGCGGCGGCAGTTTTATTTTGAAGAAGACCTCGACTACGCGGCACTGACGCTGCGGCACTTCGTCACGCCCGTCCGTCCGCTGATGTATGCGCGCGCCATGCCGCTGCTCTGGGAGCGATGGAACTCCAAAAAATAATCACGCTCGCCAACGCGCCGGTGCGCCTGCGCTTCCTGGCGATGGAACGTTCGCTCCGCGCCGTGGGCTGCGATCTGCCGGTGTGGGTGATTCCTTACGGCGAAGACGACCTTTTCGACCTGCCGCCGAATTGCCAGTGGTGGCGTCAGTCGGAAACCCTGGCGTGGCTCAGCTCCGAACACGCGCATCCCACGGCGCGCAAATACCAGTGCTTTCTGGAATCGAAATACCAGTTCGTCGATGCCGACGTGATCTTCCTGCGCGACCCCGTCGCCGCCGTCGCGCCGCACGCCGGCTTCGTGATGTCGTGCGGCCACTGGCGCGACAGCGACCACACGATCACCGCCGACTCGCTCGAAATTTTCCGCCGCCGCTCGACCACCTGGCAGCGTTGGATTTTCAACTCCGGCCAGTTCGCGTGCGACCGCCCGCTCTTCCCCGAGCTGACCGCCCTGCGCCGGGTCGCCTCCGCGCCGGAGCACGCGCACACCTGCCTGCGTCTGCCTTATGAACAGCCCGGCGTGAACCTGCTTGCCGTCCTTTCCGGCGTCCCCATGACGCATCTCACCCTGCCGCCGATCACCATGGAATCCACCTGGGCCGGCGACTATGACGACGCCGACTTCCGTCGCTACTGGCAGGACGAAGTCACCGCGCCTTACCTGCTCCACTGGGCCGGCGTGGCGATGCACGACGCCCGGCCGATTCACGAACTTTTTTACGGATTCCTGACGCGCGAGGAGTTGCAGGAATGGCACACGCAAAGTGCCGCGCGCGAGCGTGGAAGCAGCGTGGAAAATCTGCGCTGCGGGCGTTGCGCCGTTAATGCATTCGCCGTGAACCAGCGTCCCGCGCTCGTCGTGCTCGCGCCGAACTTCCCGCCGGCAGTCTGCGGGGTCGGCGATTACACCGCGAATCTCCTGCGCGCGTGGCCTCGCGATGACCAGCGGCAAATCCGCTGCCTGCTGCGACCCGCTCCCGCGGCTGCT
>CAXTRS010000110.1:0-13108 GCA_964246635.1 uncultured Chthoniobacterales bacterium
CCGCCCCCTCCCCCCCCTCCTCATCCCCCCCCCCCCCACTCCGCCCCCCGCACTCCGCACTTGGCCCTGCTCGGGCGTCCAAACGTGGGCAAGAGCTCTTTGATCAACGCGCTGCTCGGCACTGCGCGCACCATTGTCAGCGACATCGCGGGCACGACCCGCGACGCCGTGGATGTGCCCTGCCGCATCGCCGGCCAACCCTACGTGCTCATCGACACCGCCGGCCTCCGGCACCGCGGCAAACGCGATAATTCGGCGGAAATTTTTTCCGCCATGCGCTCGGAGAAAAGCGTGCGCCGCGCCGATCTTTGCGTTCTGGTCATCGACGCCAGCGCCGGCGTCACCGCACAAGACCGCCAGATCGCCGGGCTAATACAAAAGGCGAATAAACCCTGCGTGGTGGCGATCAACAAATGGGACCTGCTCCATCCGCCGCCGCGCTCCGCCTCCGCCGCGCCGACCCGTGGACGCGGCCGACCGCGCTCGTGGCGCGACCAATGGCTGGACGACGCCCGCGCCGAACTTTTTTTCCTCGCGCACGCTCCGCTGGTCGCTCTCTCCGCTTTGCGCGGTCAGGACATCCCGCGTTTGGGTAGCGCGATCGAAAAGGTCCGCGAGGCATCCGCCCAAAAAATCGCCACCGGTCCGCTCAATCGGACCTTGCGCGCCGCCTTTGAAACCCAGCCGCCGCCCGTGCGATCCGGCCGCCGGTTCAAATTGCTCTACGCCACGCAACTCGAGAGCGAACGCGCCGCGGCGATCCCGACACCGCGCTTTCTGCTCTTCGTCAATGAGCCTGCACTCTTGACGGACAACTACCGGAAATTTTTGGAAAACAAGCTCCGGGAAATCGAGCCATTTCCTGGCCTGCCGATTGCATTCGAAATGCGCGGTCGAGAAAAGGGGGCGGCTGCCACCACGCGACGCAAGAAGCTCGCGACTCCATAGGTAGGACGCACCGCCGGGGCGTCCGTGATTTTCAGCCTTCCACTTGGTGGACGTGAAAAGCGCACGCGAATTTTACGGATGTCCCGGAGGTGCGTCCCAACCTGAAAAAATTTGCTTGCAACTCTCGCTTTGCACGACAAAGTAACCTCCCGATGACCGAGGCCGAAGCCGAAACGCATCTGCGCGCCATTCGCCTGATGATGGAGCGGGCGACCGTTTATCGCGCCATCTCCGCGCCGATCGCCCTGCTGGGCGGGTTGCTCTCGACCGCCACCGCCGCGATTCAATTGCTCCTCCTTCGCAACGGCAAGGGCGTCGAGGCGCTCGGCTTCTATTTTTCCTGGATGTGCGTCCTCGCGCTCACCGCGCTGGCGAACGTCTTCTTCATCTGGCGCGGCGCGCGGCTGCGGGGCGAACCGGTCGGGTCGCCCGCGATGGGGCTGGCGCTGCGCTCCCTGGTGCCGAGTTTTCTCGCTGGCACCGTCACGAGCTTTTGCATCACGCTCACCTCCGGCCAGCCGGTGCTGGCGGTGATTTTCTGGCAGATTTTTTACGGCATCGGCCTCCTGGCAACGATGAATTTTGCGCCCGGTTCGCTCCTTGCCCTAGGTTGGGCGTTTCTGCTGACCGGGCTGGTGGCGATGGTCTATTTTTTCTATCGCACTCTCTTGCCCGACATGGGCTTGCCGATGCCGGGTCGGGAGTCTGCGCCACTTTTGATGGGCGCGACGTTTGGTCTCTACCACCTGATCTATGCCGCCTGTGTCTGGCCGCGCCAGAGCCAGGTGCTTGATGCCATTGAGCGCCGGCCGCTCGTGCACCACTAGCGTCTAACGCCATGAAAGCCGCCGCCTCTTCCACTCGCGCAAAAGCGCCGCCCGCCGCCGCTTTGCGCCTGCACAAACTCGATCGCGTGATCCATGAGCGGATTCGCCTCGGCATCATGACGCTGCTCGCCACCCGGCCACGGTGGGGTTTTGCCGATCTCAAAGCGGAATTGCGGCTGAGCGACGGCAACCTGCTCTCGCATTTGCGCACGTTGCACCAAGCCGGCTACGTCGAGGTCATCAAAGAAGTGCTCGACCGGCCGCAGACCAGCTACGCGCTCACGCCGCGCGGACGCCAGGCGTTCCAGGAGCATGTCGCCGTGCTCGAAGAAATCGTGCGGGCGGGACGGCGTTGAAAAATTTTTTGGAGCTAAACTTTGTAATACAAAGTGAACCGTTTCTTCGCATCACCATGAAAGTCATCCTCGCTCAACACTACGGCCTTTGCTTTGGCGTTCGGGACGCCTTGGTTCTCGCGTCCAAGCTGGCGGCGGAAGGACCGCTCACCGTCCTCGGTGAAATCGTCCACAACCCGGTCGCCCGCGAGCGGCTCGAACGCGCGGGCGTGACCGAAGGTCGGCTCGACGATCTCCGCAGCGTGGGCGAGCCGAACAGCCGGGTGCTCATCACGGCGCATGGCGCGGCGGACGAAAGGCGGCAGGCCTGGACGGCGGCGGGTCACCAGCTGCACGATGCCACCTGCCCCCTGGTGCACCGCGCGCACCGTCAGCTTCGCGCGCTCGTTGCCGCCGGGTTTCATCCCGTAGTGATCGGGCAGCCGGGGCATGTCGAGGTGCGCGGGCTGACGGGCGATTTTTCGCACGCCAGCATCATCGACTCCTCTGCCGACATTGCCGATTTGCCGGACGCGCCGCGCTTCGGCGTGATCGCGCAGACCACCCGCCCCGCCGACAATACGCTGGCGCTCGTGGCGGCGCTTCGCGCGGCGCGACCGAATGCCGAAGTGCGTTTTTGCGACACCGTCTGCCAGCCCACGAAGGACCGCCAAAACGCGCTGCGAGCACTGCTCGCGCAAGTGGACAGCGTGGTCGTTGTGGGCGGGTTTGCGAGCAACAACACGCGCCAGCTCGTGCGTGCCGTCGAAGCGGCGGGCCGGCGCGCGTGGCCGGTCGAGAGGTCCGGCTGCGTCCGTGCGGAGTGGTTCCGGCGGGGCGAAAACGTCGGGCTCACCGCGGGAACCTCCACCTTGCCTGAAACCGTGGCCGCCGTGCACAACGAACTCGAAGCAATCGCGCGCGGGTTGCGTAACGAGCCAGTTGCCCGGCCGCGCGTCCCGACGAAATTTACGCACCGTCTCCGCTGCTAGTCGTGCCCCGTGCTCCCTGCCCCGGCGGCATGTTTCGTGCAGCAACAGGGAGTGTTCTCATGGCTCCGCCTCCCATCAGTCGACGCCAGTTCCTGAAAACCGCCACGACCGGCGCGCTCGGCTGCCTGGGCGTCGGCGGGAGTCTGGCGTGCTGGGAAGCGCTGCGCTGCGAGGTGCATCGGGAGACGATTGCGCTGCCGACGTTGCCGCTCGCCTTCGACGGCCTGCGCATCGCCTTTCTCGCCGACACTCACCATGGGCCGCTCGTGCCGCTGCCGTATTTGCGCGAAGCCGTCGCGCTGGCCAATTCGCTCCAGCCCGATCTGATCGCGCTTGGCGGCGATTACGTGCAGCGGCGGCAGTGGGAAGCGCTTAAGCCGGGCGAAGTGCCGCCCTACGTCGCTGAGGGCATCGGCGTTCTCGGGAAATTGCGCGCGCCCCTGGGCGTCTTTGGTGTGATGGGAAACCACGACAACACGTTCGATCACAAACGAGAAATTAAAGCGGCGCTCGCCGCGAACGGTGTTTGCGAGCTCACCAATCGCGGCGTTTGGATCGAAAGGAAACCTTCGTCGTCCGTGACGAGCGGTCGGACGGCCGCGCGCCTCCGCCTTAGCGTCCTTGACGACCTGCTCACTGGCAAGCCAACGGCCGCGGACCTCGCCTCCGCGCTCGGCGATGCGACAGGCGGCGACGCGGTCGTTCTTCTACAGCACAATCCCGACTATGCGGAGACCCTGCGCGACCCTCGCGTGAGTCTGATGCTGAGCGGCCACACGCACGGCGGTCAGGTCGTGTTGCCGTTCTTTGGCGCGCCGATTGTGCCCTCCGCCTACGGTCAAAAGTATCGTGACGGTTTGGTGCGGGCGCCGGCGACGCAGGGGTTTGTCACACGCGGAGGCGGCGCGATGTTTCCGCCGGTGCGATTCCGCTGTCCGCCCGAGGTCGCGTTGCTCACGCTGCGGCGCGCTTGAGCCACCGACGCGCGGATTCGCTACTCACCCTCGATCGACTGCACGATGCCGACGATCTCACCTTCGTGCGCCTTCTCCGCCGACGGTGCCGCGTTGGTAATGAGGACGAAGTATTGTCCCTCGTCCGGGTTGAAGATAATCGTCGTCAGCACGACCTCGGCGCCGGCGCGATCCTTGCCTCTGGACTCCAGGTGCAGACAAGGGAGGTTGCGTTCCGTTTGGTAAGCGACGGTCTCGCCTTTTTTGAGGCTGGTCACGTCGGCGGCTTTGGCGATCTGCTCGGTGACGCGCACAAGCGCCGCGCGGGCTGCCTTTTCGTTGGCGATACCTTCCAGGGGAAGGATGGTGAGCTGCACGGTCGAGTTGTCGTCCGGCCGCGCGGTGAGCGTGCCGTTGCTCTCGACGCGCGAGAGCCAGTTGCTCGGAAACGCGACGGTAAACACGGGTTTCGCGGAGGGAAACGCGACGGTCTCAGCAGAGGATTTCGCGCTGAGCGCAACGGCCGCGAAGAGCAGCCGCGCGCACAAGGTGAGCCGAGCGTTCCGGGGGGAAGAGCGCTTCATCCCGCAACGGCATAGCCGAACATGTGCGTCCGAACAAGGGCGGGTTACGTCCGGCTGGCCGGCGACGCCATTTCCTGCTCGGGCGAGAAGATCAACCCGCCGTCGCGCACCTCGGCCATGATGCGCTCGCCCTCTTTGAAGCGGCCTTCGAGAATTTCGAGCGAGAGCGGGTCGAGAATCTGGCGCTGGATGGTGCGTTTCAGCGGACGCGCCCCATAAATGGGATCGTAGCCTTCGCGGGCGAGAAACGTTTTCGCTTCGTCGCTCAGCGTTAGGGTCAGCTTTTGCGCCTGGAGCCGGCGCAACAGGCGCGCGAGCTGGATTTCGACGATCTGTTCGAGATCGCGGTCGGTTAGCCGGTCGAAGATGATGACTTCGTCCACGCGGTTGAGAAACTCCGGGCGGAAGTGCGCGCGGAGCGCATCCATGACGCGGCGCTCGCGCGCTTCGTGATCGAGGCCGGAGTCGGTGATGAACTGGCTGCCGAGGTTGGAGGTCATGATGATGACTGTGTTTTTGAAATCCACCGTGCGCCCCTGGCCGTCGGTGATGCGGCCGTCGTCGAGGACTTGCAGCAAGACGTTGAAAACATCGTGATGCGCTTTCTCGATTTCGTCGAAGAGCACCACGGAATACGGCCGCCGGCGCACCGCTTCGCTGAGCTGCCCACCCTCCTCGTAGCCGACGTAGCCGGGCGGCGCGCCGATGAGCCGCGCGACGGTGTGCTTCTCCATGTATTCGCTCATGTCGATGCGCACCAAGTTGCTCTCGTCGTCGAAGAGGAACTCCGCCAGCGCGCGCGACAGCTCCGTCTTGCCGACGCCGGTCGGACCCAGGAAAATGAACGAGCCAATGGGCCGGTTTTCATCCTGTAAACCGGAGCGCGAACGACGCACCGCATTGGCCACAGCCTCGATGGCTTCGCGCTGGCCGATGACGCGCTGGCCGAGACGCTCATCCATGCGGACGAGCTTCTCGCGCTCGCCTTCCCGCAAGCGGGTAATGGGAATGCGGGTCCAGCTCGAGACGACCTCGGCGATGTCGTCGGGCGTTACCTCTTGTTGCAACATGCGCTGGCCGTCGCCCTGCACCTCGGTGAGCTTCGCGTCGTGCGCGCGCAACTGCGCTTCGAGCTCCGGCAGCCGGCCGTGCTCGATCTCGGCGGCTGTGCCGAAATCATAACGGCGCTTGGCTTCCTCCAGCTCGGTTTTCAGCGTTTCGATCCGACGCTGCAAGTCGCTCGCCTTTTCGATCTCGGTTTTCTCGGCTTGGAATTGCGCGGTCAGCCGCTCGCTTTCTTCGCGCCGGTCGGCCAGCTCTTTTTCCAGCTTGTCGAGTCGTTCACGGCTGGCGGCGTCTTTCTCTTTTTTCAGCGCGGCCTGCTCGATTTGGAGTTGCAGAATCTGCCGGTCGATCTGGTCGATTTCTGTCGGCTTGCTGTCGAGTTCGATTTTCAGCCGGCTGGCCGCTTCATCGACGAGATCGACCGCTTTGTCCGGCAGGAAACGCTCGGTGAGATAGCGGTGCGAAAGCTGCGCCGCCGCTACCAACGCGCCGTCTTGGATGCGCACCCGATGATGATTTTCATAGCGCTCTTTCAACCCACGTAAAATCGCGATGGTGTCTTCGACGCTCGGCTCATCGACGAGCACGGGCTGGAAACGGCGCTCCAGCGCGGCGTCCTTTTCGATGTATTTGCGATATTCGTCGAGCGTGGTCGCGCCAATGGTGCGCAGCTCGCCGCGCGCGAGTTGCGGCTTCAGCAGATTGGAGGCATCGACCGCGCCCTCCGCCGCGCCGGCGCCGACGATGGTGTGCAGCTCGTCGATGAAAAGGACGATCTCGCCTTCGCTGGCGGTGACTTCTTTAAGGAACGCCTTGAGCCGGTCCTCGAATTCGCCGCGAAATTTCGCGCCGGCGATCATGGAGCCGAGGTCCATCGCGACGATGCATTTGTTCTTCAACGACTCCGGCACGTCGCCGGCGACGATGCGGCGCGCGAGTCCTTCAACAATCGCGGTCTTGCCCACGCCGGGATCGCCAATGAGCACGGGATTGTTTTTCGTGCGCCGGCTGAGCACTTGCATCACGCGGCGGATTTCGTCGTCGCGGCCGATCACGGGGTCGATCTTGCCTTTGCGCGCGGCCTCGGTGAGATCGCGGCCGTATTTTTCGAGCGTCTGGTATTTGCCCTCGGGATTTTGGTCGGAAACGCGCTGGTTGCCGCGCACCTGCTGGAGCGCCTGCATGAGGCGGTCGCGGGTCACGCGCTCGTCTTTCAACGCGCGCGCCGCCGGGTCATTCGACTCGAGCAGCGCGAGGAGATAATGCTCGGCGCTGAGAAATTCGTCCTTCAACTTGCCCATCTCAGCCTCGGACCGGTCGAGCGTCTCGCGCAGGCCGCGCGAGAGTCCGAGCTGACCGCTGCCGCTGACGATTTTCGGCCGGCGGTTCATTTCGGTGTCGAGGCGTTCGCTGAGTTTGGGAGTCGATACACCGAGCTTTTCAAGCAGCGGCCGAGTGAGGCCTTCGGACTGATCGAGAAAGGCGCGGAAGAGATGTTCGTTCGTCAGTTCCGGATGCCCGCGGCCCTCGGCGTCACGCTGCGCCGCCTGCAACGCTTCCTGCGTTTTGGTGGTAAATTTTTCGGGGTGCATTGAGGTAGAAAATCTACCTCAAAATCACGGAATTTTCAGTGCCCACGCGCATAATTTTCGCCTCGTCATCAACGCGGCGGCGGCCACGGCTGGCCGTTGCTGAAGACCCGTTTCACCTGCCCGCGGCCATCCGGCCGGACGGCCAGTTCGACGGTGATTGGGCCCGGCGGATTCCCCTTCCCCTCGGGGACGTAAAATCGTTCGAGACCATAGACCAAGTCCTGCCCGCGGCGCTCGGCTCGCAAATAAACCCTGTCGTCGGACGGCGCGGATTTCTCCACCGCCGCGATGACCCAGAATCCGCCCTCCTCTCTGAGCGAGACGAACACCGGCCCGTCCGGCGCATTCGATTCAATCGCCGACAGGCGACTGATTTCGTAACGCAGAATGATGTAATCTCCGCGCAGCAAATCGCGCGGATCGACCGGCAGGCAGCGCACCATCACAGGCCGCGCGGAAAGCCCCGCAGCATGCCAGGCATACAACGCCGATAACCCGGCGAGTTGCAGCGCGAGCAGGAAATAAATCGCGAGCCGGCGTTTCATGATCTCGTAGCGATTCCTTTCACCAAGCGTCGGCGCAGGCGTTCGATGACGATGACGCAAACAATGATGACCAGGCCGCCGCCGATGAAAATCAAGGCGGTGTTGAACATCGTGCCGACCAGGCGGAAAAACGTCGAAAGCACGGTCAGCCCGACCATCCAGAAGCCGAGATTAACTTGTTGCACGCGCTCGCGCCGGTAGCCGAAAGCGATGAGCGCCAAGGCGCCGAGAAAGACGGCCAGCCAAACGCCCGGCCACGCTTTACCGACATCACACCCGAGCACGTAGGCGGCGACAAAAGCGCTGAGCAGACCGAGGTGCTCGCCGACGTTGCGCATCGCGCGCTCGCCGAGTTTCAGCCAGACTTGAGAGAGTGTTGCGCAAACTGCGCCGAACACGATGAACGTGATACAACCCTGAAGGAACGAATCCCCGAATCCGCCGGGATGCTGCCAAAACCAGCGGTGCTCGGCCTGGGCGGAGCAGAGCACCGCGACGATCGCGAGCAGGAAAATGACGAACGACGAAACGCTGCGGCTGAGCAGCGGCAGCGCGGCGATCGACACCATCCAGGCGAGAAAGAAGTCGGAGCCGCGGCCGGTGGCGTGAAAAATTTGACTGACCAGCGCCAGTCCGAGCAGCGGAAAAATCGCCGCGCCGAGATAGCCACATTCCCACCACCCCCGACCGCAGCCAGGCCGCGCCTGCGTTTCCACGGCAAGCGCGGTGCTGACGATCAAAAGCACGAACAGGCCGGCCAGTTTCAGCAGCGCGGGGATTTGCTCCCAGTTGCTGGCGATGAGCAACGAGACGCCGGTGATGCAAAGCGCGCTGCCGATGATCGCCAGCGCGATCACGCCGGGATTGCTGCCCGTGGCCGGGTAACGCGCGAGAATGCGAGCCGCCTGCTCGGGCGCGATAATGCCCTCGCGCTGCCAGGCGTCGAGTTCGGGCTGGAGTGTTTTCTGCGAAAACGCGGCCACGGCGGGAGATTAGCCGGGGGCCAGCGCGCGTGGGAATCGTTTATTTTTTCCCGGCCTTCGGGCAGAGCAATGTTCCCGCTGGAGCGGTGCCTCGTGGTGGATGGCGACCTCCGGGCGCCATTATATCGACGCAGCCGAGAAGAACGGAAAGGTCAGGCAGCTTCGCTGCGTCCTCATGGCGCCCAGGGGTCGCCATCGACCTACGGGCTATTTGTCGAGCACCGAGAGGTCGCGGATGAAATCGGGGAACGATTTCGCATCGCGGATCAGGCCGTTGAGCTGGTCAAGCTTTTGGTCGTTGAACGCCTGGTTCAGCGACACGCGACGCGAGCCGCTGACGTGATTGAAGACGACCTCGTCCCAATGGATGGACGAGACTTCGTTGTTGAACTTCGCCACGCTGCGGCCGCGGAACCAGGCGCGCGTGGTGTCGGGCGGCGTGAAGATGGCGTTGCGAATGTCGTCCTCGGTGACGAAGCGGCGCATCTGGCCGTCGCGCAAGAGCGCGTAGTGCAGGCCCTGCTCCGGGTTCACGTTGTGGTATTCGAGGTCGATGGACTGGAGCCACGGATCGCTCGTGGCGAGGTTTTCGCTCTCGCGCAGGGTGTCGATGAGAAATTTTTTCGCCACCCAGTCGATGCGGTCGCGGCAGAGCATCACATCGCGTTCGAGATCGTTGAGGATGCTCTCCCATTCCTTGAGCAGCCACTGCGTTTCGGGATCGGAGCGGTCGCAGTGCGCGAGCGCGCGGGAGAAGTAGAGTCGCTGGACTTCGATGGCGGAAATCTTGCGGCCGTCTTTCAACTCGATGATCCAGTCGAAGTTCTGGTCGCGGCTGATGGCTTTCGTCGTTTCGATGGGCTGTGCGAATTCGAGCTGCGGCGCCTGGCCGAGTTCGATGAGCTCGAGCACGAGCGAAGTCGTGCCCATCTTCATCGCCGTGGCGAATTCGCTCATGTTCGAGTCGCCGATGATGACGTGGAAGCGCCGGTAGCGCGAGCTGTCGGCGTGCGGCTCGTCGCGCGTGTTGACGAGCGGCCGGCGGTTCATCGTGTCGATGCTCACGATGACGCTGAAGAAATCGGCGCGCTGCGAAATCTGGTAAATGCCCGCCTGGGTCGGCACGCTCTCGGCCTCGACGCCCATCTTGCCGGCGCCGGCGAAAATCTGGCGCGTGATGAGAAACGGGAGGATGTCGCTGACGACGCGATCCCACGGCACGTGGCGCGACATGAGAAAATTGTCGTGGCAGCCGTAGGAGTGGCCGATGAAGTCAGTGTTGTTTTTGTAGAGCTTGACCTCGCGTTCGGGTAAGAGTTTTTTGTTCCGCCGCCGCGCGCATTCCGCGACGATGCGCTCGCCCGCTTTTTCCTGGCTCACGATCTGCCGCAGCGTCGTGCATTCCGGCGTCGAATACTCCGGATGCGCGTGGTCGTTGTAATACCGCGCGCCGTTGCAGAGCACGAGGTCGCTCTTGATTTCCTCGAAACTCAGCGGCCGGTTTTTGTCGATCTCGAAATAGGCGCTCTCGTCGGTGTCCTGCATCAATTCCGGCGCGCGAAAGCCGCGCGCGTCGTTGTGCGGATCTTCGAGGGAATAGTCCCACTTCATCAGGGTGCCGTATTCCGTGTAACGGCGCACCAGCTCGATGGATTCGCTGACGACATCGACGTTCTCGACGCCGTCCACCGTGATGCCGAACTCGGTTTCAATGCCGAAGACGCGTTTCATTTTCTCGGAATCTTTGGACAAAATTTTAGCCACGAACGCACGCAGCCAAAGCGCGGTCGCCCGTGGCTAATTTCAGACTTCCATGGCTCAAATCACTGCGCGATTGCTCTTGGCCTGTTTCTCTTCCCGCCCGGCTTTGAACGGCGCAACACGCACGACGTTTTCCGCATCGTAGTCAATCAGCTTCAGCCAGTCTTCGACGATGTCGGTCGGCGGGAAGATGTCGTTCTCCTGGTATTCGGCATTGAGCGACAGGCTCAGGTCGCTGGCGCTGATGCCTTCTTCCTGTCCAGTGGCGATGGCGCGTTTGATCGCGAGCCCTTTCGCGCGCTCGACCACCGACGCGATGATCGCGCCGCTGATGAGATCGCCGCGGTAGAGCACTTCCTTGCGGCCGCTGCGCAGCGTGACTTCGAGGAAGCGATTTTCGTCCCGGTGCGCGAACTGTTGTTCGACGAGGTCGGTGACGAGCTTGTCGATGGCTTCTTTCACGCCGCCAGCTTCCTTCACCAAGGCGGGGTCATACGGCAGATCGGCGCCGAGGTAGATGCGGTAGATTTCGCGCGAGCCGTCCTTCGTCGGGCGATTGACTTTGATCTTCCGGTCGATGCGCCCAGGCCGGATGATCGCCGGGTCGATGAGGTCGGCGCGATTGGAGGCCAGGATGATGACGACGTCGTTCAGCGAATCGATGCCGTCCATCTCCGTGCAAAACATCGGCACCAGCGTGCTCAGGATGCTCGAATATCGCGACGCGCGCCGCGTGCCGAGAATGCTCTCGGCCTCGTCGATGAACAGAAACGGCAGGTAACCTTCCTTCCGTTTTTCGCGCGCGGTAGCGAAGATTTCGCGCACCATGCGCTCGCTCTCGCCGACCCACATGTTGAGAATTTCCGGCCCTTTGATGTGCATGAAGTATTCCTTCATGTTTTCGCCGGTTTTCTCCTTGAGCTTCGCGGTGAGGTTGTAAGCGCACGCTTTGCCGATGAGCGTTTTGCCGCAGCCCGGCGGGCCGTAGAGCAGAAAGCCTTTCGGCGTCGTGTGCTGGAATTTGGAGAACAGTTCTGCGTGCACGAGCGGCAGCTCGATGGCGTCTTTGATCGCCTGCAACGCCTCTTGCTGACCGCCAACTTTTTCCCACGGCAGCTCGGGCACGTCGTCGAGGTAATGATCTTTCGTTTGCGGCTTCGCGAGGACTTCGAGCGCCATACGATAGTGCGAATCGACCCGCACCTCGTCGCCCGTTTTGATCGTCGCGCGCGTCAAGTCCGCCGAGCGTTGCAGCACAAGCGATTGCAGCCCGTTGTCCTGTCCAACCCTGAGCCGGTCGGTGCCGATCACCTCGGTCACTTTCGTCACCGGTCCGCCGAGATCGAAGCCGAGGTCGCCGACGATCACGTAGGCTTCGTTCACCAGCACGCGCGTTCCTTTCTTCAGTTTGGAAATGTGAATGCGCGGATCGACGTTGCAGTAATAATCCGCGCCGCCGACCACGATGTGCGCGGTCTCGCGATTCGGCGTGCCGAGAAAAATGCCGATGCGGTTCGCTGGCGAGGTCACTTTCTTGATGACCTCCTCCATCTTCTCGAGCGTCTGCCGCGCCTCGTTGATCGTGTCCTCTTGGTCGGACACCTGCGCGCGCACGGCGAGGAGCGCTTTGCGCACCGGGTCGCCGATGGGCAAGCCCGCGATCGTGCGGTCGAGCAGATCGAGGGCGGTCATGTCGTCGGAGCCGAAGTTGCCGCGGCTGCCCTGCGCGCCCGCAGGGTTGTCCGGCAGGTCGAATTCATTCGAGCGATCGTGCGGATTCATGCAACGAAGTTTTTGGTTGTCCCTGGCTCCGGGGTGCGAAGCGTTTCCTTCCCCATCACTATATGCGCGGCGTCAAGACCGGCAGGTTTTCCGGCGCGAGACTTTTCAATGCACACGCCGTGCCGCGGGTAACGCTCGCGGATCAGAAAAAACACGCCGGCTTTGACGTTGCGCGAACGCGCTCTGTTCAACTGCGTTCGTCGATTCCTGCGGGGCGCGTCACCGGCACGGGCACAGCCTCGCAAACCTCCCGCCAGCCAGGGAAATTCCACGTGTTGGGAAAGCCGCGGCACTGCGCGGGCTTGACCGGTTGAATGCGACAATCGCGGCCGTCGAGGAACACGCACTCACCGTTCGGCTTGTCGATCAAGGCGAGACCATCTCGACCCGGTCGCAAGCGCGTGAGGTTCTGGATAAAGTCGTTCTCGGTGAGACGGAGAAACCGGCTGATGGCGGCGATTTCGGAGTCGGAAATTTTCACGAAGCCCGGCCAGCGGCAGCAGTTCGCGCAGCGCTGGCATTGGAAAAACACCGAGGCCGTCGTGGCCGCCCCTGGCATTACAGAACAGCTCCTTCCTGGCGGGATGCCGTGGCCGTCGTTTGTGCCGTGACGGGGTCGAGCGCCTCCAGCTCGGTCCAGACTTCCTTTGCGAAACGCGCGCGCAAATCCTCGCGCGAACTGCCTTCGAGCATGGCCCCCAGCCCGCGACGACCCGCGAGCGCGCCGGCCGGGTGTCGGCG
>CAXTRS010000111.1:0-13096 GCA_964246635.1 uncultured Chthoniobacterales bacterium
GGCATGACCTCGGAGCAGCGCCGCGAAGTGACCGCCGCCTTCCTCCGCGCAGTCATTGTCGCCGTGCCCGGCGCGCGCAAGGCCAGTATGAACGCCGCGACGCGGCCCGGCTGCGTCTTCGGCATCGCCAAGGAAAAAGGCCAGCCCCTGTAGTTGGTGAATGCTTTCCTGAAACCCGGGAAAGCCAGCCTCGACGCGGCCTGCGAGGCCATCAAGACGCACCACGCCAACCTCAAGCGCGTCTGGGGCATTCAGACCGCAGAGGAAGTCGAACTCACCGAGGATGGCGAGACCACGCTTGATCAATTCGTCTCCCGTCTTGTCGCCCATGTCGCCTGACGCCGCACTGGCTCTGCTGCTCGATAGCCCCTTGCAAAGCTGGGGGACGGGTTCGCGTTTCCAACGCCGCAGCACCGACGCCTTCCCCAGCAAAAGCGGCGTGCTCGGCTTGATCGCTGCCGCGCTGGGCATTGATAAACACGCCCCGGACGAGGAGGGGCGGCTCGCGCCGCTCGCCGCGTTGCGCTTTTCGGTCCATCGCGTCAACCGCTCTGCCGATGGCGAGGCCGCCCGTGTGCTGCGCCTCAGTGACTACCACACCGTCGGAGGTGGCTACGACGAGGAGACCGATCCGTGGGCGCGTCTGAGCACACCGCGCAAAGCCTCCGGTGGACCTTTCGGCACCGTGCTCACCCAGCGCGACTACCTCACCGACGCGATTTTCGCAGCGGTCCTGCGCGGCCCGCGAAGTTTGCTGGAAATGGTCGCGGCGAAACTCTCGGACCCTGTGTGGGGCGTCTGGCTCGGGCGCAAATGCTGCGTGCCCGCGACACCGGTCGCCGGCTTTATCGCTGAAGACACAACCGCCGCCCTCGCGCAACTTCTCGCCCGCCTGCAAGAAGTCACGGCACCGGCTGAGACAGCGTGGACGTGGTCGGTTGAAACCACGCCGCTGGCGCGCGATTTGGAAGGGCACGAGCAGGTGGCACCCGCAGACGGCGCGGAGAGCCGTTCCGACCAGCCAATGAGTTACGGCCTGCGCCGCCACGCCAGCCGGACGATCCGTTCCCGGTGAGCAGTCGGGCGCCGTGACGGTCGTTGCCAAACCCCACGTTGCAGCGCCTTCAACTTCAACTTCACGCCTATGAAAACCGTCACCATGCTCGAATTTCGCAAGGACGCGGAGGGCGTCTTGCGTCGCGTCGCCCGGGGCGAACGGCTCGTGCTCTCCCATCGCGGCAAGCCCGCGGCCCGCCTGGAACCCTTGACCGACGCCGCCGCGCGATCGGCCGACCCCGCCAGCGACCCTTTCCTGGGCATCGCGCGCCGCGCCAAACCCAGCCCCAAGGGCAAAACCCGGCACCAGGACATCGACCGCATCCTCTATGGCCGCCGCTGATGTCCTGATGGATAGCGCCGGCTTTCTCGCCCTCTGGGACGCAGGCGACGCCCACCATGCCGCCGCCGTCCGCCTGCAAGGGGAACTGACTCGCAAAGCCCGCCGTTTTCTCACCACGGAATACGTGGTGGACGAAACCGTCACCCTGCTCCTCGTGAGGCACAGCCACGCGGCCGCAGTCGATTTTCTCGACACCATCGAGCGCAGCGAAGCATTCCGTCTGGAATGGATCGCGCCCGAGCGGTTTCACGCTGCCGGCGCCCTTTTCCGCAAGCATGCCGACACGGAGTGGTCATTTACCGACTGCGTTAGCTTTACGCTCATGCGCGAGTTGCGCATCCGCGACGCCTTCACCACTGACCACCATTTCAAACAGGCCGGCTTCGTGCCTTTGCTCAAATCTTGATTGTCCCATCGCTTCCTGTCGCACCCTTAATGTCTCGCAGCGGAGCACGCATCCCGGGCTTCTCTTATGCCACTCTTTGAACGTCCACCCCTGGAAACGCTCGCGATGGCGCGCGACCGCTGGACGCCCATTTATCTCGAACACGGCCGCTTGGAAGTGGACGATTCCAGCGTGAAATGGATTGGCGCCGACGGGCTGCTCTACCGGCTGCCGGTGGCGACGATTTCCTCCATCCTGCTCGGGCCGGGCACCACGGTCACCCACGCGGCCATGAAGGCGTGCGCCGACTCGAACACGCCGGTCTGCTGGACCGGCGAGGAGTGCATGCGCTTCTACGCCTTCGGCCTCGCGCCCAATCACGACAACGACATGCCGCGGCTGCACGCCACCGCTTGGGCCGACAAAAAGCGCCGCACCGAGATCGCCCGGCGCATGTTCCGCCTGCGCTTTCCCGACGTGGTGGACATCGAAAACCGCAGCGTCCGGGAATTGCGCGGCATGGAAGGCTTGCGCGTGCGCGCCCTTTACGCGCAACTCGGGCTGGAGCACGGCGTCATCTGGAAAGGGCGCAACTACGACCGGAACAATTGGCAGATGGCCGACAGCATCAATCGCGCGCTCTCCGCCGCCAGCGCCAGCCTGTATGCCCTCTGCGCGGCGGTGGTGTGTTCGCTCGGCTACGTGCCCTCGCTGGGGTTTGTGCACGATGCCGGCACGCTGCCGTTCGTCTATGACGTGGCCGATCTTTACAAGCATCTCACCAGCATCCCGGCCGCGTTCCTCGCCGTCCGGCAGAGTCCCGGCGGCGACGACGGCGAACTCGTGCGCAAGCTGCTCAAGGCACGCCTGGAGGAAGAGCGGTTGCTCCAGCGGATGCCGAAGGATCTGGCCGCGTTGTTCGACACCGCCGAGCCGGCAGCGGCCCCCAGTTCGGCCGGCGGCCGCCCGCCCTCCGCCCTCGCCTGAACGCAAGCAAACCGTATGACCGTGATCGTCGCCAACGACACGCCGCCGGCGATCCGTGGCGTGCTCAAGCGCTGGTTCGTCGAGCCGCGCGCCAACGTGTTCGTGGGCACGCTCAACCGCCGCACCCGCGACAAGGTGCTCGACTATGTGAAGCGAAACGCGCGCGGGATGAGCTTGCTGATCATTTCGAGCGAGTTGAATTGCCAGGGTTTCAAGATCGAACGCTGGGGCGAGCCGGACCGGCGCGACGTGGAAGTCTCCGGTCTATGGCTGGTGGCAGAAAAGTGGGTGGACGCTGAAAACCAGCCGTTTTAGGTTCTTTGCGAGGGAATCTGCGGTTGCAAGTCGTTCAAAATCCAGTGTTCTCCCCACGCACGTGGGGATGGTCCGCAGGAGCAGATGGCGATGCTCGGTGCCCGGATGTTCTCCCCACGCACGTGGGGATGGTCCGTTAAAGCAGTAATCCCATGGATATGCTTTCGGGTTCTCCCCACGCACGTGGGGATGGTCCGAACACGGCCGCGGTATATTCGTCGAGCCGTGAGTTCTCCCCACGCACGTGGGGATGGTCCGGTTTCACCGCACCCTCCTTCCCGGAACAATGTGTTCTCCCCACGCACGTGGGGATGGTCCGAACGCCGGGATGCACAAGAACGGATTCCTTGAGTTCTCCCCACGCACGTGGGGATGGTCCGAGGGCAACCATCACAGCGTTCCCGATGTTGTGGTTCTCCCCACGCACGTGGGGATGGTCCGCTGATTCACTCCGCCGAAGACCCTGATGTTCGGTTCTCCCCACGCACGTGGGGATGGTCCGGAATCGTTTCTATACGCAAAAGGAAGGCAGGAGTTCTCCCCACGCACGTGGGGATGGTCCGCCGCCTACGAGAAAGCGCGCTCAGAAGGCAAAGTTCTCCCCACGCACGTGGGGATGGTCCGCCGATCGACGAGTTGCGCTCGCGTGCGGTCGTGTTCTCCCCACGCACGTGGGGATGGTCCGTCTGTAGCCTGTCTTTTCGCTCAGCTCGCCCGGTTCTCCCCACGCACGTGGGGATGGTCCGTGCTTGTCGGCCTCGTTGTAAAGTTCCTGAAGGTTCTCCCCACGCACGTGGGGATGGTCCGAGGTCGTAGGTGAACAGCTCCAGCGGCCGGCCGTTCTCCCCACGCACGTGGGGATGGTGTTTCCGATCTTCAGCGCGCCGGGCAGCCGCCGCCGTTCTCCCCACGCACGTGGGGATGGTCCGGTGTAGGTCGCGCGATAATACGGGCTGCCACCGTTCTCCCCACGCACGTGGGGATGGTCCGGAAAAAACTCACCAACGGCACCCGCCGCAGATGTTCTCCCCACGCACGTGGGGATGGTCCGGAATCGACGATCCTCCTGCGGCTCTACAGCGAGTTCTCCCCACGCACGTGGGGATGGTCCTTGCTCGAGAGTGTGGACATCGACACGCAGTAAAGTTCTCCACACACACGTGGAGATGGTCCGTTGTCCACGATTAACTCGTCGTGGAGATCGAGGTTCTCCCCACACACATGGGGATGGTCCGCGCGGCTTCAACGCCTTCGCGCTCGCCATCGTATTTTCCTAACGCACGTGGGGATGGTCCGCTCGCGGGCAACACGACCACGACAAAAAAGCAGTTCTCCCCACGCACGTGGGGATGGTCGTGTTAAAATCGCTGAGCGCCCCGAATGCCGCCAGATTCTCTCCACGCACGTGGGGATGGTCCGAACATCTGCTGTTCGCGCTCGTTCGGCCGGCCGTTCTCCCCACGCACGTGAGGCTAATCCGTGCTTCGATGTAAACGAAATTGGGCGTGATGAGTTCTCCCTACACACGTGGGGATGGTCCGTGGGTAAGCTCGTCGATGAGCAGCAGGTGAATGTTCTCCCCACGCACGTGGGGATGGTCCGCCTGCGTAGTTTGGCGAATACCCATACTGCGTGTTCTCCCCATGTGCATGGGGACGGTCTGGAGGCTCGGGAACTGGCCCATGCCTGAGCAAAGTTCTCTCCACGTCCGTGGGGATAGCCCGCAGGTCCGGTTGCGGTGAAACCAACGCGCCGCGTTCTCCCCACCCACGTGGGGATGCTCCGCTGATCTCGCCGCCCGCGTGGATCGTGCCTGCATCCTCCCCGCGCAGGTGGGGATGGTCCGTCCACCGCTTCAGTCTCGGTGAGCGCGGCGACGTCCTCACGCGTGTGGGAATGATCCGAGGGCACACTGAAGTGTGTTCTGGTCGAACTGGTTTTCCCCACGCGTGTGGGGATGGTCCGATTTGAGAAAGGTTTGCCGAGATTTGAGAAAAGTTCTCCCCACCCACGTGGGGATGGTTAGCGGATCGCGCTTTATCGCCTGTTCGTTTCACGCACGCGAAAGATGATCGAAAATGCCCATCGCATCTTCGCCGCTTCCATTCTCGACATCCTTAGGACGACAACGGAAAAATTCTATGTGACTCCGTCGCCCTCGCTCTTTTCCATCCTCATCGCCGAGGACGATCCGCACCTCGTCGATGTGTTGGAATACGCGCTCGGCAACGAAGGCTACGCGGTGCGCCACACCGCGCGCGGCGCGGAAGCCGTCGCCCTCTGCAGCCGCACGCCCGCGCCGGATTTGCTGATTCTCGACGTCGGCTTGCCGGACATCGACGGCTTCGAAGTTTGCCGCCAGGTGCGCCGTTTTTCGGAACGCTTGCCAATCCTGTTTCTGACCTCGCGCGGCGACGAGATCAACCGCGTCGTGGGTCTCGAAATCGGTGGCGACGATTATGTGACCAAGCCGTTCAGCCCGCGCGAACTGCTCGCGCGCGTCAAGGCGTTGCGCCGCCGGTTGGCGCCGCTGGCTCTCACAGAAAACCCTGCGGATGTCGCGTCGATCCTGCGCTACGGCCCGTTGGAAATCGACGAGACCCGTTTCCAAGTGCGCTGCGCCGGCAAAGCGCTGACCCTGACCCGGCAGGAATTTCGTATCCTCTCTCTGCTGGCCGCGGCGCCCGGTCGCGTCTTCACCCGCGAAGGAGTGCTCACCCGCGCCTGGGAGGACGGCGGCGCCGTGACCGACCGCGCGATTGATGCGCACATCAAAACACTGCGCCGCAAACTCGCTGAAGCTGGCGGCGCCGCGGGCGAGGGGTTGATTGAAACGGTGCGCGGAGTTGGCTACCGAGCGAGAGAGCAATGACGAATGACAGCCGAGCGCCGCAAGACAGTCTGGCCGCAGGCCAGCCCGCAAGGGCGAGCGCAGCGAGGCAAATGCGAATGACGAAGGAATGCTCGAATGACCCAATGACCAAAGCGGAAAGCTCGTCGCGCGCCTCGCGCTGGGAGCTTTGGGCTGCGGACTTCCTTCGTCCTTCGTCCTTCGTCCTTCGTCATTTTCACCTCCCCGGCCTGCATTCGATCCATTGGAAAGTGTTTGTCTTTCACCTCGCCGTGCTCGTGTTGCCGGTCGGCTATCTCGCGTGGCAACTGCGCCAAAGTTTGGAGGCGACCCACTTGCAGGCCACCGAGGAAGGGATGATCGACATCGCCGCGATGGCCGGCGACCTCTACTCGCGCCTCGCCGCGGAGACCGCGAACGATCCCGCGCAACTCGCGGCGCGCTTCGCGCACCTCTTCGCCGATTTTGAAACCGACCGCTCCGCCAAAGCCCGGCTCTTCGGCTTTACGAACGACGATGCCGACACGCGCCTGATTCTTTACGACAGCACGGGCCACGTCTTGCACGATACGCTCAAGCCCGATCACGCGGGCCGTGACGAGAGCCGGCAACGCGAAGTCCGGCTCGCGCTCGCGGGTCGCTATGGCAGCCGCTGGCGACTCGACCGCGAAGCCGGCCGCGTGTTGATCTACGCGACGGTGCCAATCTGGCAAAACGGGCGCGTGGCCGGCGCGGTCAGCGTGGTGAAGCCGACCAGCCGGCTGACCCGTTTTGTGGTGCGCACGTTGCGCGAACTGCTCTGGCCCGCCTTGGGGGGCAATCGTGCTCGCCGCGGGGCTGGCTTACGTGTTGAGCGCGTATCTCACCGGCATCGTGCGCTCGCTCGCGCAAAAGGCCGAACGCGTTGCCGCCGGCGAAGGTGGCGTGCGGCTGGAAACCTGGACGCGCAGCGAGCTCGGCACGCTCGCGCGGGCGGTCGAACGCATGCGCCAAAAGCTCGAAGGCAAAGCGTATGTCGAGGAAACCGTCGCCAACCTCTCGCACGAATTGAAAACGCCGCTCGCCGCCATCCGTGGCGCCGCGGAATTGCTCGAAGACGGCGCGGCGAACGATCCGCTCGCGCGCACGAAATTCCTGCGCAACATCCAGCAGGAAACCGCGCGGCTGGACGGCATCGTCGATGGCCTGCTCCAGCTCGCGCGCGTCGAAACCGCGCCGGTTTCGCCCGACTCCGAATCTGTCGCGCCGCTCGATCTCGCGCAGGCAGTGCGCGAAGTCGCCACGGAAACCTACGCGGAGCGAGCCGAGCGCCTCGGCGTCCGCTTCGCCTGGAGCGCGCCTGACACGCCTGTCCTTTGCCGCATGGCGGAAGCGCACTTCTGCCGACTCGTCTGCAATTTGCTCGACAACGCGCTCGGCTTCACGCCCGCCGGCCGCAGTGTGCATTTGGAACTCACGACCGACCCGGCCGAGGGCTGGGCGGAGTTGCGCGTGCGCGACGAAGGCCAGGGGATCGAAGCGAAAATTCTGCCGAAAATTTTCGACCGCTTTTTCACCACCGGCAACCCGCGCACCGGCGTGCGCGGCACCGGCCTCGGGCTGGCCCTGGTAAGGTCCATCGCGCAAGCCGCGAGGGGCAGTGTCGAGGTGCATAGCGAATTGCACAAAGGGAGTGAGTTCATCGTGCGGCTGCCGCTGTCCGCGACACCATCATCGCGCCACTTTCCGCAGTCCTCTACCCCACTGAAGGGTCCGGGGTAGGGTGGGCGGCTCGCCTGCCGCCGCGGGCGTCTCGCCCGGGGCACACGAAGAGCGGAAAGCATTATTTTCTCGCTGTGCGTTTATGCACCCGGCGAGACGCCGGGCGCGGCAGGCGAGACGCCCGCCCTACCCCGGAACGCGCGTTCGCAATTCTTCACGCAAAATTCACTTCGTCTTCATCATCATTTCACAACGTCGCGCGATACCCTGTGCATGGTTTCGCGCTTCCCTTCGTTCGCCATTTTCGCTATCGGGCTCCTTGTCAGCTATCCTGCCATGGGCCAGGAGAGCGCGACCAAATCGGCGCCACCGCCGCTCACGCTGCCCGAGCTCGGCGCCGGCACCAGCGTGACCATCCCGTATGCGGAACTCAAGGCGCTCTGGTCGGCCGCGCAAACCCACGTTGAGAACGCCGCCGGCCGCGCCGTCGGCAAACCCGCCGCGCCGCCGGTCCCGTATGCGCTGCAAGCGGCGCGTTACGAAGTGACGTTTGGCAACGCCGGCCCTGCTGCCGCCAGCGGCGCGGATGGCCGTCCGGGGCAAGGAGTCCAGGTGCGGGCAACCTTCGACATTCTCAGCTTCGCTGAGGGCTGGACCGTCGTGCCGCTGCTGCCGGCCGGCGAGGTGCGGCTGTCCCACGCTGGCGTCGAGGGTGGGAGCGGCACGGTGGCGGTGCGCGACAACACTTATGCGCTGCTGGTGGAAGGTCCCGGCCGGCGGAAAGTGACGCTGGAATTTTCCGCGGATTTGACCGTGGCGCCCATCGCCGCTGCGGCCGACCGGCACCCGACCTTGCGCTTGACCACGCCGTCGGCCGCGGTCAACGAGCTGAGCGTCGCCGAGACGCCCGCCGGGTGGTTGCCCGAAGTCGCCAACGCCACCCACTTCGACCCAGCCCTGAGTCCGGCGGCGAAGCCGGATGCCGCCGCGCCAGCGTCATCGTCCGCGCCGGCGACTTTTCATCTCACCGCCGGCCAGCCGCTCGTGCTGACGCTCCTCCGCGCCGAGAAGCACAAACTCGCCGCCGCTCCGCCCGCGCCGAGCCGCTGGCAGACGACCGATGTTCAGGCGCTCGTGCGTTACGATGAAGGCAGGCTGCTTTACCGGACTCGGATTCGGGTGACAGCCGATGGCGGTGCGGGCACAACGGCGAGCTTTTCGCTGCCCGTCGCCGCGCAGGTGCTCGAGGTCGCCAGCGACGATCTTGTGCGCTGGGGGATCGTCAAGCCGGAAGCCGGCGACAGCAGCGGCAGTGGCGGAGGCCGTCGGGAAGTGCAGGTCTCGTGGAAGACAGCGGACGTTTTGCGGCGCGAACTCTTTGTCACCTACGAGCTGCCGCAGCCGGTCGCGGACGGCGAGTGGCAGCTCGTAACTCCGCGTATCGAGCCCGAAGTGGGCAAGGACACGCCACGGGCGCTTTTTGTGTTGGCAGCGGTTCCGGGTTTGGAGTTTCTCGGCCCGAACGGCAGACCGTTGCCGGACGGCGACGCGCGCGCGTTGTCGTCGCGTTGGCTTACGGAAGCCGTCGGTTGCGAAACGTTTTCGCTGCTTCTGTCGGACAGCGCAAGCGGGACAACCGAAGCGGTCACGCGCGTCGGAGTGCGCCGGTTGCCGTTGCTCCGCGCCGCGCAAGCCACCGTCGAGGAAGCGCGCTTCCGCACGCGGCTGGTCGCCGACGGCGCGCTGCTGAGCGAAGGAAAATTTTTCGTGCGCCACGACGGTTCGCTGACGTTCAACGTCGCATTGCCCGAAGGCAGCCAACTGCTCACCTGCGCGGTGAACGGTCGCGAAACCGCGCCGGTGGATCGCGGCGGCGGCAAGGTCGAGATCGCGCTGGCCGCATGCGCGAGCGGAGTCTCGAACAACCGCGACAACGGCGGGCGAGCAAGTAGCGGCAGCGGCGGCACGCAGATCGCGCTTTCCTATGCGGGCCGGCAGCGTCCGCTCGCGCCGGTCTCCGGCCAGCTCGCCCTCGCGTTGCCACAGACCGATCTTTTCGTGCAGACCCTCTTCTGGGACCTGCAAATTCCCGCAGCTTACGAGCTGACCGCGCTCGAGGGCAACGTCGAGCTGCTGCCGTCGCTTGCCGCGGCGAGCACGGACGCCGCGCCGGTCATCCGTCTGCGCAAAGAGTTGCTCAAAGCCGAGCGCCCAAGCGTCGAGCTGTTTTACCAAAAACGCGCCGTCGCTCCCTGATCGGATCGACGCCTGCTCGCAACCCGCAACCCGCAACCCGCAACTCGTCACTCCTCATGTCCTTCCAACGTCTTCTCGCCATCATCTTCATCCTGCTCGGCGCGACCGCCGCGTGGGCGATTCTCGGCGCCAGCCTGACGATCCGCTCCGGCGACCGCGCGGGCAGCCTCGGCGCGGAGGTCGCCGGCACCTGGGGGCCGCCGATGGAGCAGCCTCACCCGATTGTGTATTACACCTCGCCGGCCAGCGCGGACGGCAAAAAACGGCTGCCGCCCGCGGAGAGCCAGGTGCGGGTCGTTCTCGGCTACGAGCCGAAGAAGAAAGGACTCCTGCGTTACCGCACTTACACCGTCGATTTCCAAGGCGATTATCGCATCGAAAATCCGACGCCGATCACGCAGACGTTCTACGTCAACTTCCGCTTCCCGTCGGCCGAGACGTCTTACGAAAACTTCCTTTTCCAACTCGGCGACGCCGTTTCCACGAAGAACGCCGCGCCGACCGCTGCCGGCGTGACCGAGGCGGTGACGCTCGCGCCCGGCGCCTCCGCGCCGTTGCGCGTGGCCTACCGTTCGCGCGGGCTGGATCGCTGGGGCTACGGCTTCGGCGAGGCGACGCGGGTGCGCAATTTCCTGCTGGCGATGCGCACCGATTTCGCCGAGATCGACTTCCCGCCCGGCAGCGGGTCTCCCACCGAGCGCCGGCGCGATGGCAGCGGCTGGGAACTGACCTGGAAATACCCCGATGTGATCGGCGCGCAGCCGGTCGCCATGACGATGCCGAACCTGCTCAATCCCGGGCCGGTCGCGGCGCGCATCACGTTCTTCGCGCCGGTGTCGCTGCTCTTCTTTTTCAGCGTGCTGCTCATCGTCGGCGCGTTGCGCGGCGTGAATCTGCACCCGATGAATTATTTCTTCCTCGCCGCCGGATTTTTCGCCTTCCAACTGCTCTTCGCTTATCTCGTCGATCTCATTCCGCTAGGCGTGGCGTTCGTCATCGCGGCGCTGGTCTCGCTGGCGCTCGTCGGCGGGTATTTGCGCGCGGTCGCGGGTTGGAATTTCGCGCAGGTCGCGCTCGTGGCGCAATTCGCCTACATGGTGTTGTTCAGCTACTCGTTTTTCTTTTACGGACTCACCGGGCTGACGATCACGATCGGCTCGGTGGTCACGCTGGCGTTGTTGATGGCGCTAACCGCGAAGGTGAATTGGACGGCGAAATTTGCCGCGTCGTCGCCGGGCGGCGCATTGCGGGCGCCGCCGGCGGTGCCGTCGTGAAATTGCAGCGGCAGTCTATGACTGCCCATCTGTGCTCAATCCATGCTGAAAATTCCCATCGCGCGCCCCGGTCTCGCTTCCGCCGTTGTCGCGCTGCTCGCCGCTTCTGCCTGGTGCGTTCTGTTGGCGCTCGGGCGCGCGGCAATCTCGGGCCAGGGGGCCCATGTCTGGCTCAGCGGCAATTTGTTTCTGGCTTGGCTGCCGCTCCTCTTCGCGCTGCTCATTTGCGACCGTTTGCGCGTCGAGAAGCGAGCGACCCTGCGCCGTGTCGGCTGGCTCGTGCTCCTGACCGCCGGCTGGTTTTTCTTTTTTCCCAACGCGCCTTATCTCGTCACCGATTTCGTCCATTTGCGTCCGCGGCCGCCGGTGCCGTTGTGGTTTGACATCCTGCTCATCGCCGGGTTTGCCGGCACGGGGCTGTTGCTCGGCTATTTGTCGCTGTTTTTGTTGCAGGAAATCGTCCGCGCCCGGCTGGGCCGCCGCGCCGGCCGCGTCTTCGCGCTGGGCGTCCTCGCGTTGGCCAGCTTCGGCGTGTTCCTCGGCCGCTTCGGGCGTTGGAACAGTTGGGACGTGCTCTGGCGTCCGCGCGCGTTGTTGCGCGGCAGTTGGGACGCCGCGGCGCATCCCTTTTCCCAGCCGCTCACCGGCGTGTTCTGCTGCGTGCTGTTTTTCAGCTTGGTCGCTGGTTACGCGGCGGTCTGTGCCTTCGCCGCGCTCGGCCGGGATTGGCGCGAACTAAATTCAGAGACACCCCAGAGAGGCATCCCTACCTGAGCAGCCAACTCGCAACGAAGAGCCACGTCAGAACGCTGAGGATCAACACCGGCAGCATCCAAAACCGACCGCGCTCGCGACGCACCAACGCGATAATCGGCCCGACGGTCCCGATGACGAGCAGCGCCGCACAGCCGATGGCGATGACCTCACCCAACCTTGGGAACCTGGCGCCAATCTGTCTGACGCTTTGCATCCAAGAGTAAACCACCAGTGCGCCGGCCAGCAGCAGCATGTAGGTGCCGACGGTGAAGAATGGCGGCCGAAAAGGCGGTGGTGAATTGGGCGGAGGAGGTCCGGGCATGTGCACGGCGGCAGACGGTTCACTTCAGCTCGATGCCCCAAATCGTGCCCGTGTATTTGCCTTCGGAATAGCGCGCCTGCACGCGCTCGCCGATCCGGTGCCTCTCCCATTCCGCGCGCTCCACGGGCACCGAGGCTTTGCGGCCGTTCTGCATTTCGATGTGAATCAGCCACTGCTCGCTTGAGGTTTCGCGCGGGTCCTTCGCCGTCTGGCCTTGTGGGGTCGGCAGCAGATGTTCGCGACCGATGACGACTGCGTGCTGCGATTTTTTCTCGCAACCGGACAACGAAAACAACAGCACGAGCAAAAGGCAGGCGGCTCGCCATGGCATGCCTTCGTCCCTACCGGTTGACGGCCGAGCTGGCCAGCGCGAACGCAACGGACGCGAGGCGCGCTTTCGGTTTGCCCATCCCCACCGAAATCGGCTAAACCACTGCTCCCCCTTGATGACCGAGAAACAGGAACGAATCGATCGAGACGTGTCTTTGGTGGACGCCTGCGTGCGCGGCGACGCCGCGGCATGGAGCCGTCTGCGCGCGGGCTTGCACGAGCCGTTGTGCGCCATTCTCGTCGGGCGGGGCGCCACGCGGACAGAGGCCGCCGACCTTCTCGGCGATCTCTGGGCCGATTGCCTGCTCGCTGCCAGCCCCGCGAGCGGCAACGGGCAACGCGAGGCAGGGCTCCTGCGCAAATACCACGGCCGTTGCGCGCTGATCACCTGGCTTGCGGCGGTCGCCACGCCTCGGCTCGTCGATCTCAAACGCCGGCAGAAATTCCTCGGCGAACTGCCGGGCGGCGGCTCACGCCCGCAGACCGAGACCAGCGGCGGCGTGGCCTCGTCCGTCGATCC
>CAXTRS010000112.1:0-1182 GCA_964246635.1 uncultured Chthoniobacterales bacterium
GCGCCGCGACGGTCCGCTCGAGGCGCTGCCTGCCTTGCGCATCGCCGGCCAGGTCGCCCGCGCGCTCCAGGCCGCGCACGCCCGCGGGCTGCTGCATCGCGACCTGAAACCGTCGAATTTGATGGTCACCCGCGAGCACGAAAGCGACGAGGAGCTGCTCGTCAAAGTCATCGACTTCGGCTTGGTGAAGCCGCTCGAATCCAGCGACATGGACGGCAGCACGGTCGGCTTGAGCATGAGCCGCGGGATGTTTCTCGGCACGCCGCTCTACGCCAGCCCGGAGCAGTGCGCGCAGGAGGAGACGCTTGACGGACGCGCGGATTTGTATTCGCTCGGCGCGACGCTTTGGTTTGTGCTCGTCGGCGATCCGCCCTTCCGTGGGTCGGCGCGCACCGTCATCGCGCAGCACCTCAGCAAGCCGCCGCCGTTCGAGATGTTAAACGACCAGCCGCCAACCGTCGTCGAACTCCTGCGCGCGCTGCTGGCGAAAGACCCCGAGGAGCGGCCCGCCGACGCTGTGACGTTGCGCGCGCGCATCGCGGAAATCCTGCGCGACCTTGAGCGCGCCGCGCTGCTCGCTTCGGTCGCGCCTGGCAGCGGCGCATTGGCGGTGCAACTCGCTTCGCCGACGACGGCGGCGGCGGCAGTGACCTCGCCGTCGCTCCAACCGCCGCCGTTGCCGCCGTCGCCGACCGGCTTCAGTCTCGAAGCACTCTTGCGCCAGCGCGGAAAATTGCCGGCATCGGAAACGCGCCTGCTGCTTTTCCTGCTCGCCGCGCGCGTGGACGACGCCATCGCCGACGGCTGGCCGGTCAAGCTTACCCCGGCTGGAGTCGAGGTGCGTTTCCCGGCCGACGACTCCGAGCCAGTGAACGCGTCCGCGCTCCTGGCTGCGCCGCTGGAGGACTGGCCCCCGTTCGAGTTGGAAATCGCGCCCGCCTCCGCCAGTCAGCAGCCCGGGGTTGGGTTGGGCGACCCAACGCGGGTCGAGGAACTCGCCAACACGCTGCTGCGCGGATTCGCCGCGCTTGCCTACGAACTGTTGAGCGGCAGCACGCCGTCGCTCACGGCGTCGGGTCTGCGCCCGCTCGCCGAATTGCCGGAGGCGTCCAACGCGCTGCTGCGTGACGCGCTCGACCCCCACTTGCTGCCGGCGTATCCGAGCGCTGCCGCGTTCGCCAT
>CAXTRS010000112.1:1213-13073 GCA_964246635.1 uncultured Chthoniobacterales bacterium
CTCCCGCGCGCAGCAAACGCCCGCGACTGCCGCTACACCAGTTGCGGGTCAGCCGCCGACGTTGCTCCAGCCTGGGTTGTCACCCGTAGGAGCACCGGGTGGAGCAGCGCCCGCACCGGCGAAGAAAAGCGGGAAAGGCTGGCTGTCGCGGTTGTTCAATTAAGCCACGGTGCGCCCCCGCACGCGGCACGCGTTGGAACGCGACGCTCTTCTATAGTTGCGCCCGTATCCAAAGCGTGGGGCGTCCGGCGAGCGTTTCCAGCCGCGCTTGAGCTGCGCCGTCGCTGCGTTCCCAAGCGGATTTGGAGCCCGGCTGCAGGTTCCAGGTTTTCCCCGCGTTGCTCGCCTGGAGAAAGGTGAAAATTTCTTTTTCCGCCAGCTTCGCGCTGTCCATGCGGGCATAGGCTTCCGCGATGCTCACACCGTTCCGAAGTTGCACGAGGATCAGGTAATTCCCTTTGTGATACAGGTTGCTAACGACACCTTCCTTGTCCGGCTTTTCATCCTCCAGCGGCTTGCCGTAAAGGGACGTGATCTGCGCCTCGGTCTCGCCGAGCCGGGCAGGAGCCTGTTGCGCCGATCCAAGGAAAAGCGCTGTCCCCAGCGCGAGCAGGACCGCAGGTGTGTGCTGGCGTTTCATCGTTTCTCTTCTCCGGTATTTGTCGGGCGCACCGGCGTCGCCGCTCCCTCACCGGCCACCGTGGTCCACGGACGCACCCGCCAGCGGGTCACCAAACCCTGGCGAACGTATGGGTCGGCTTTCGCGAAAGCCTCGACCGTGGCGGGCGAGTCGCACGAAAAGAGCAGCACTGCGCCATCGACCGGCTCCGCGAGCGCGCCGCCGAGCACGAGTTCGCCGCGCGCGTGTGAGTCCCACGCGAGGGTCAGGTGCTCGTCGCGCAAGACAGCGCGGCGCTCGAGGTAATCGGAGACGAAGTCGTAGAAGAGGAGGAAGTGCATCGGTCACTTTCCGGCGTAGAAAAGGCAGAATGCGTTGGCCTGAGGAGGAGTCAATGCGAGTCTGCACTGCTCGCTGTTTATGCCGCAATCTTCTTCGTCGTCGGGTCCCGTTTGTCCGAACACGCTCCAGCGCTCCGCTCTGCCCGAGACGCGGCCGCTGATGGTGTTCGACGGCGACTGCGGATTTTGTCGCCAATGGATTGCGCGGTGGAAGGAAGCGACGGCGGGGCGGGTGGATTACGCGCCGTTTCAGGAAGTCGCGGAGGCGCGATTTCCGGAAATCCCGGTCGCGTGTTTTAAAGCGGCGGTGCGCGTGATAGGGCCGGCCGGGCGGGTGACTGGCGGCGGGGAAGCGGTGTTTCGGACGCTGGCGCGGCGCGCGCGCTTCGGCAGCGGACTCTGGCAATGGTTGTATGAAAATCTGCCCGGCTTCGGGTGGGTGACGGAAACGGCTTACGGTTTCATCGCGCGTCACCGCGAACTGGCAGGGTGGGTGACCAGGATGCTCTGGGGACGCGGCCCGCAGGCGGTCTGCCTGCCGACGTTTAAGCATGCGGCGCGCTGGTTTCTGCGCGTGCTCGGAGTCGTCTATCTCATCGCTTTCGTTTCGCTCTGGACGCAGGTGGATGGACTCATCGGCAGCCGCGGCATTCTGCCCGTCGCGCCGTGGCTCGAAGCGGCGCACGCGCAACTCGGCGCGCAGGCTTACCTGTTGTTGCCGACCCTCTGCTGGCTCAACGCAAGCGACGGGTTTCTGCATTTTCTTTGCGGCGGCGGCGCGGTGCTGGCCGCGCTCCTGATCGTCGGCCTCGCGCCGGCGCTCGGCCGCGCGGTGGGCTGGGCGGTGTATATTTCACTGACGATCGCGGGTCAGACGTTCCTCAGTTTTCAATGGGACATTCTCCTGTTGGAAACCGGCTTTCTGAGCATCTTTCTCGTGCCGCCGACCCAGCTCTGGCCAAGGCGTCTCGGTGAGTTCGCACCAACGTCACGCGTCGTCTCGTTTCTCCTGCGCTGGCTGCTGTTCCGTCTGATGCTGATGTCTGGCGTCGTGAAGCTCACCAGCGGCGACAGCGCCTGGTGGGACCGCACGGCGCTCTCGTATCATTACGAAACCCAGCCGCTGCCGACGCCGCTCGGCTGGTGGGCGCACGGGTTTCCGGCCTGGCTCGGAAGCGGGTCGGTCGCGCTGATGTTCTTCGCCGAATTGCTCGTGCCGTTCCTCATCTTCGCGCCGCGCCGGCCGCGACTTTTTGCTGCGGCGGTGTTGGTCGCGCTCCAAGTCGCCATCGCGCTGACCGGCAACTATTGCTTCTTCAATTTGCTGACCGCCGCGCTCTGCCTGTGGCTCGTGGACGACGCCGTCTGGCCGGGGCGGAAGCAGGAGCGCGATGCTGCGGCGGTGGAGACCCACGCGCGAGGCTGGCCGCGGTGGGTGCAGGCGCCGTTGGCGGCGGTCATCCTCGTTTTCAGCCTGCCGTTGCTTTGGAACTCATTTTTCCCGCGCGCGGAATGGCCGCGTCCGCTGGCGACGGCTTACGGTTTCATCGAAGGGTTCCGCTCGCTGAATGGCTATGGACTTTTCCGGGTCATGACGCGCACCCGGCCGGAGATCGTCGTCGAAGGCAGCGCGGACGGCGAGACCTGGCTCCCTTATGAATTTCGCTACAAGCCGGGCGACTCCCAGCGCCGGCCGCCAATCGTCGCGCCGCACCAGCCGCGGCTCGATTGGCAGATGTGGTTTGCGGCTTTGAGCGATGTGCGGCGGACGCCGTGGTTCATCGAATTTCTCGTGCGACTGCTGCAAAACCGACCCGAAGTCGTCGCGCTGCTGGAACGCAATCCGTTTCCCGACGCGCCGCCGCGTTTTGTGCGCGCCCGGCTGTATGAATACAAGTTCACCGACCGCGCCGAACGCGAGCGCACGGGTGCCTGGTGGCGACGCGAGGAGCGCGGATTGTATTGCCCGGCGGTGTCGTTGCGGCAACCGGCGCGCTGAAGCGGAAACGTGTAGTCCGGCGCGAAGCGACGCGTTATCATCAGCGAGTCATCCCCGCCATGAAACCGCTCACGAAGCCGACGCATTTCAATTTCACTCGCGACATTATCGGCCATTGGGCGCGCGAACGGCCGGATGCCAATGCGCTCTGGTGGGTGAACGAAAGCGGCAGCGAAGAGCGCAAAATTTCCTGGCGCGAACTGGCCGCGGAAGCGGCGCGGGCGGCGTCAGGTTTTCACGAGCTCGGCCTGCGCAAAGGCGACCGCGTGCTCGTGATCCTTCCGCGCGTGCCGGAGTGGTGGATTGCCGTGCTCGGGCTGATCGGGCTGGGCGCGGTGCCGATCCCGGGCACGACGTTGCTGACGGCGAAAGACATCGCGTATCGCATCGACGCCGCGGAGGCGCGCGGCATCATGATTGACTCGGAATCGACCGAGCGCGTCGCGGACTTCGGCGGCGTGCGCATCGCGGTCGGCGCGGATACGCCGCAGGGTTGGGTGAACTTCGCCAACATTCTTCGCCGCGGCCGCCCGGACTTCGATGCGGGGCCGACGCTCGCGGACGACGACGGCATTCTCTATTTCACCAGCGGCACCACCGGCCCGCCCAAAATGGTGTTGCACACGCAGACCTCTTGCGCGCTCGGCCACAAGCTCACCGGCGAGCTTTGGCTCGACCTCAAGCCGGATGACGTGCACTGGAACCTCGCCGACAACGGCTGGGCCAAGGCGGCGTGGTCGAGCCTGTTCGGGCCGTGGCACCAGGGCGCATGTTTGTTCGTCTCGGATGCGCGCGGGAAGTTCGATCCGGCGGCGACGCTGAAGACCCTGTCCGCTTACCCAATCACCACCTGGTGCGCGCCGCCGACCGCGTTGCGGCTCATCGTGCGCGAAGATCTCGGCGCGTTTCGTTTTCCGAGCTTGCGGCATTGCGTGAGCGCGGGCGAGCCGCTGAATCCCGAAGTCATCGAAACCTGGCGCGAAGCCACGGGGCTGACAATCCACGACGGCTACGGGCAGACGGAAAGCTCAATCCTCGTCGGCAACTTCCGCTCGCTCGGGAAAGACGTGCGTCCCGGCGCGATGGGCTGGCCTACGCCTGGGTTCGACATTCGGATTCTCGACAACAATTTGAACGAGTGCCCGCCGCGCCAGACCGGCGAGGTCGCGGTGCGCGTGAAGCCGGAGCGGCCGGTGGGATTGTTCAAAGAATATTGGAAAAATCCTGAGGAAAACGCGTCGCGTTTCCAAGGCGACTGGTATCTCACCGGTGACGTGGCGATGCGCGATGAGGACGGCTGGTTCTGGTTCGTCGGGCGCGGCGACGACGTCATCAAAAGCAGCGGCTACCGCATCGGACCGTTCGAGGTCGAGAGCGCGCTCATCGAGCATCCTGCGGTGTTGGAAGCCGCGGTCGTGGGCAAGGCGGACGCCGACCGCGGCGCGCTCGTGGTGGCGTTTGTCGTGTTGCGCAAAGGACACGCCGGCAGCCCGGAACTCGCGCGCGATTTGCAGGAGCACTGCAAGCGGGTGACTGCTCCATACAAGTATCCGCGGCAGATCGTGTTTGCCGAGGCGTTGCCGAAGACGATCAGCGGGAAGATCCGGCGCGTCGAGTTGCGCGAGCAGGCGGAGCGGGGCGAGGGGTGAGGTGAGTTGGGGGGGGGGGGGGGGGGGGGGGGGGGGCGAGTGACCGAAACGAAGAGTTGAAAGCCGTAAACGATCAAGTCTAGCAAGCAACGAAACGCGACAAACGCGCGCAACCCGCAACCCGCAACCCACAACGCTCATGACCACCGAAAAAACTCCCCGCGATTCCGAAGCCATCGTCGCCGACCTGATGATGCCGCACCACGCCAATGGTCTGCGGCGGCCGAGCATTTTCGGCGGCGTCATCATGAGCATGGTGGATCGCTGCGCGGCGCTGAGCGCGATGCGGCATTGCGGCGGCCAAGTGACGACGCTTTCCATCGACCGCATCCTTTTCAAGGAACCGATCCGGGTCGGCGAATTGGTTGAAGTGCGTTCGCGCGTGGTTCACGTTGGACGCACTTCGATGTCGGTTTTGGCAAACGTGTATGCCGAGGACATCGCCAGCGGCGTGCGGCGACACACGAACGAATGCTGGCTGACGTTTGTGCGGCTCGACGAAGAGGGAAAGCCGGCCGCGGTGCCGCCGCTCAAGCTCGAAACCGCTGACGATCGCGTGCTTCATGATCTCGCCGCGCGGCGTCGCGAGCAGGCGCTGGCAGAGCGACGGTGAAGCGCCTACAGCGGCGATCTTGTGACCGCTTTTTTGGTCCGCTGCGTTCTCGGCAAATGGCGGTCATAGACCGCCGCTACAATTTCAGCCGTTCAGCTCGGCGAAGTTCGGGAAGCGGCGCAGGAATTTGTCGTAGCGGGTCGGCTCGAGCAGGGGTGCGAGGCGGCGGAAGAACCTGTTGAAGAACCCGTTCACATGCCGCACGTAGAGATCGAGCGGCGCGAGGTCGAAGCGGAGATGGAGCTTCGGTTCGTAGTTCAAAGGCGTGGAGTAATAGGTGTGCAGCCCCTGCTCGATGCCCCACGCGATGAGGTCGCGGATCGTCACGAAATACAAGTGCAGATCGAGCGCGTGGGCGTAGTCGAGACCGAGATAGTTGTCGTAAAGCGTGCCGTCGTGGACCAGGCACGAGGAGAACGCCACCGCGCGGCCGCTGTCCGCGAGCCGCCAGATGAAGAAGCGCGCGAGGTCGGGGATCTGTTCGCCCAAGCCAAGGAAGTATTCACGCGTGAGCTCCTCGAAGCGGAATTTCGAGCGCGCGAAAACCTGTTGATACAAGGGCAGAAGTTCGTCCACGCAATCGGCGATCTCCGTGCGCACTTCCATGCGCAGGCGCGGCGAAGCCACCACAGCATATTTTTCGTCGGCACGGAACTTCCGGCGCAGATTTTTGCGCATTGCCTTGCTCAGGCGGCGAGAAAGATAATCGTCGAAGCTTTTGTATTCCCGCAGCGGAATGACCGTCGCTGGAAAACTCGGCATCCGCACAAAACCGCGCGCGGCGGCCGGCGCGGTGAGACGTTCGCGCCACTCCTTTTTGAAATCTTTGAACGTGATGACCGCGACACCATTCTCCCGGGCGTAGCGATGCAGGACTTCGAGCGTGGCCGCGATTGCCTCGCCCGCGCGCGGGTCGGTCGCCGGGATCGTCAGCCCGAGCGAGCCTTCGCCGCCGGTGCTGCCGACCATGAGCATGCGCGTTTTCAGGAACCGCGGGAACCAGCGCCGCAGCCAGAGCAGCGGCGCGCGCAGCCCGGCGCCGAGGCCTTCGGTGATGTCCTGGTCGTTGAGAAAAAATGGCTGCACCAGCACGGTGCGCCCATCGCGGTCCGCGAGCACGAGATAGCGGTAATCGAAGCCGGCGCGCAGCGACGCTTCGCAGACTTCCTGGTAACGCCAGTCTTTCGCGTCGCCGGCGAGCGCGCGGTGCCAATCCGCAGGCTCGAGTTGCGCCGCGCTGGCGACGATCCGCGCGCGGTGACCGGCTATCGTCGAAAAGGAAATGCCGGTTCCCTCGTTTCGCCGCGAAGAAGCGCTGTTCTCGAGAACAGGTGTTTCCAGCGAGGATCGAGGGGGGGCTGAGCGCAAGCCGCCAAGGTTGGTGTTGACGCGTCGGTTTGCAAGCGTGGGTGCATGGCGGCCCCTTCGGCTCCGCTCGGGGCAGAGGGTCCGGACGCCATGAGTCGGGCGCGATGCGCTTCTGATGATTCCCGGCAGCTTCGCCGCAAATCCTGGCGCCCGGAGGTCGCCCTTCGCCCACGATGATTGGGCAATATCCTTCCCCTTGACGCGCCGAAGCCCCTCCTGTCTAGTCCGAACAATTAAATCGGCTCCTGTCAGCCCCTTCCATTGCTCGCGCGGCTCGTGCGCGGCAGTTCCCGCGGCCGGTCGGCGCCGGTGAACGACGACCCGGGCGGACGCCGCGCCGGCCGATCCTTTTCACTCACCCGCGGTTCGCAATTTTCTTCCTTTTCAGCAGAGGTTTCTCGGAATGTTTAACGGTCTTTTTTCCAATGACATCGGCATCGACCTGGGCACCGCCAACACGCTCGTTTTCGTGCGTGACCAAGGCATTGTCCTGCGCGAGCCCAGCGTAGTCGCCGTCAAGGCGGGCACCAACATGGTGCTGGCGGTCGGCAACGAAGCCAAGCGCATGCTTGGGCGCACGCCGGCGAACATCGTCGCGGTGCGCCCGCTCAAAGACGGCGTCATTGCCGACTTCGAGATCACCGAAGCGATGCTGCGCTACTTTATCAACAAGGTGCACGGCAGCCGGCGGCGGTTGGCGCGCAAGCCGCGCGTGGTCGTCGCGGTGCCGAGCGGCATCACGGAAGTCGAAAAGCGCGCGGTGAAAGAAAGCGCCACGCACGCCGGGGCGCGCGAGGTTTTCCTCATCGAGGAGCCGATGGCCGCGGCGATCGGCGTCGGTCTGCCGGTGCAGGATGCGGCCGGCAACATGATCATCGACATCGGCGGCGGCACCACGGAAGTCGCGCTCATTTCGCTGAGCGGCATTGTCTTCTCGCGCAGCGTGCGCGTGGCCGGCGACGAGCTGGACGAGGCGATCGTCAATTACATCAAGCGCGCCTACAACTTGATGATCGGCGAGCGCACCGCGGAGGAAATCAAGATCAAGATCGGGTCGGCGTATCCGACGGAAAAAGAATCGACCATGGAGGTCAAAGGCCGCGACCTCGTGGCCGGCTTGCCGAAAACGCTGACCGTGACGAGCGAAGAAATCCGCGAAGCGCTGATGGAGCCGATCAAAACCATCGTGGACAGCGTGCGCACGACGCTCGAGCGCTGCCCGCCGGAACTCGCGGCGGACCTGGTCGATCGTGGGTTGGTGCTCGCCGGCGGCGGCGCGCTGTTGCGCGGCCTCGACAAGCTGCTCATGGAGGAAACGAAACTGCCGGTGCACGTCGCCGAAGACCCGCTCAGCGCGGTGGCCGAAGGCACGGGCAAGGTGCTGAGCGAAATCAAATTCCTGCGCCAAGTCGCCAGCACAGAGAAGTCGTGGAGATGACGCCGCGGCGGAGCGGCGGAAATTCCAAGTTTCAAAATCCAAGTTCCAAGGAATCGGAGGAAACTTTTGAAATCCTGGAAAACGAAAAACCCCGCTCCGCACGTCACCTGTTCCGTTTTTCAACTTTCTGATTTTTGGTCTGATTCCTTGGAACTTGGATTTTGAATCTTGGAATTTTTCCCTCTAGATGCGCCGCACCAACATCATCGTCCTTGTCGTCTTCCTCGCCGCGGTGATCGCGTGGTTCGTGTTCACGCGCAGCGTGAGCACGCAGCAAAAGGTGCAACAAGGGACGCTGGAAGTGACTAAACCCTTATTTGGGTGGACTTCAGATCTGACCCGCAAAGCGCAGGCGGTGACCAAAGGGCTGAAGTCGCTGCCGGAACTCGAGTCGGAAAACAGCGCGCTGAAAGTCCGCAACGAACAGCTTTCCGTGCGCAACCAAATGCTCAACGACCTCGAGCGCGAGAACGAAGGGCTGCGCCGCGCGCTCGATTTCAAACAGAAGTCGCAATTCAAACTCGTGCCGGCGCGCATCATCGCGCGCTCCTCGGCGACCTGGTGGTCGAGCGTGCAAATTGATCGCGGCGAAAAGGACGGGCTGGACATCGACATGCCGGTCGTCGTGGACGAGGGCCTTGTCGGCAAGACAACCACGGTGGCAGACAACACGAGCTACGTGCTGCTCATCGCCGACGAGGGTTGCAAGGTCGCCGCCACGGTGCAGGGCACGCGCGAGAGCGGCGTGCTTTCCGGCGAGCGCACGAGCAGCGGCAACATGCCGGAGCTGGCGTTGAATTTCCTGCAAAAGACCGCGGTGCCGCTGCTGCGCCCCGGGCAGAAAGTGTATTCCAGCGGGGTCGGCGGCGTCTTTCCCAGCGGGCTGATGCTCGGCGAAATCCGCTCGATCGAAACCCTCGCTCTCAACGCGCGCGCCAAGGTCGCGCCGGCTGTGGACTTGGCGAAGCTGGAAAACGTTTTTGTGGTCATCGGCCAGCGCGAAGCCGCCGCCCCGCCGCCGGTCGCGGGACCGACGCCGCTGCCGCCGCGACCAAGGTGAGAATGCGGAATGCGAAATGTAGAATGTTTGCCAGCGAGCATCTAGCATCCAGCAGCTTGCCTCTGCCTTTCATTCCGCATTCGACGTTCCACGTTCCGCATTCATGAACACGCTGGGCTTCTTCGTCATTCTGCTCGTGGCGCAGTTCCTTGCCATCGTGTCCCAGCACCTGGTGCCCGGGATCGCACCGCTGTTCGACGCGCGGCCACTGCTCTTTCCGGTGCTGCTCGCCTACGGTGCGCTGGCCTTACCCTTCAGCGGGATGCTTGCGCTGGCGTTTTTCAGCGGATTGCTCTGGGATGCGTTGACCACGCAGTTTTATCTGCAACGCGGCGCAACCTTGGGTGCGGGGCCGCAGCTTAACGTCGAGATCGCGCTCGGCTGGTCGATCCTGCTCTACGCGGCGCTCGGCACACTGGTGCACGGCATGCGTCCGCTGTTTCTGCGCGGGCGCTGGGACGTTCACTGCCTGGCGAGCGGCGTCTGCACGGTGGTCATTCTCCTGGCGGAATATCTGCTCATCACGTTTCGCCGCGGCGGGCTGATTTTTCCACAGTCGCTGCTGCCGCGGATCGCCCTGCCGGGCTTCTTCGCGATGGTCCTGGCGCCGCTCGTGTATTTCGTTTTCAACTACCTCGCCAATCTGATAAATTATCCGGTGCGCGACGAACCGGCGACCTAACCTGCTCTTTCTGTCATGGCTCTTTTTCGCACGGAAACCCGGATTCAGTTGATCGGCCTGTTTTTCCTTACCGCCGTCTGCGCGGTGCTCGGCAAGCTCTGGTGGGTGCAGGTCGCCCAAGGGAAAATGTATGCCGACAAGATCAAGGGCAACAGCCAGGTGACCGTGCGCATCCCGAGCGTGCGCGGCGAGATTCGCGACCGCAATGGTGTCCCGCTCGTGACCAACCGCGCCAGCTACGAGGTGGACTTCTATCTTCAGGACATGGTGAACGGCTACAAACAGGCCTTCGGCGCGAAGAACCTGCCGCGGCGCACCCGCCAATCGACCAAGAAAGGCGTGCTCCAGAGCGCGGAGGAAGTCGATATCAACAAGGTCGTGCAGGACACCGTGATGCCGCGGCTCGAGGAGCTGGGCTTCGAGCAGGAATACAACGCGGCCACGCTCCAGACGCACTACCGCAACGACACGCTGGTGCCGTTCACCTTCATGGAAGACCTCGACTTCGTCGATATGGCGAGGCTGAGCGAACGCGACCTCGGCTTGCCCGGAGTTGAGGTCGCCGTGCGGCCGGTGCGACAATACCTCTTCGGATCGCTCGGCGCGCACCTGCTCGGCTACGTCGGGCCGGTGAGCACGGACAAGGCGGAGATCAAAGAGGACGCGCGCAACTTCACGTTTTACCAGGCCGATGTGGAGGGCAAAAACAACATCGAAGCCAGCATGGACAAATGGCTGCGCGGCCAACCCGGAGTGCGGTATGTGAAGCGCAATCCGAAGGGTGTGATCGAGGGCGACATCGGCGTGACGCCGCCGACGCCGGGCGCGACGGTCTTTATGACGATCGACGCGCGCATCCAGATGATCGCCGAGGAAGCGCTCCGGGTTGCCGGCCGCGGCGCCGCGGTCGTCATTGACCCGAATAACGGTGACGTGCTCGCGATGGCCTCGGTGCCGAGCTTTGATCCAAACACGTTCATCCCGAGCATCTCCGGCAAAGACTGGTCGAAGCTCATCAAAGACGAGACGAATCCGCTGACCAATCGCGCGATTCTTTCCTACGCGCCCGGCTCGACGTTCAAGACCGTCACCGCCCTTTCCGGTTTGCGGAAAGGCATCGGCAAGAACCGTTACACCTGCACCGGCGGCGTCACCTACGGCACAAAATACATGCGCTGCTGGATCGCCGACAAAGGTGGCAGTCACGGCAACCTCGGCCTCGAAGACTCGCTGAAGTTTTCCTGCAACGCCTTCTATTATCAATACGGCAACGCCGCCGGCATCGACCAGATCGACACAGTCGGCGCGATGCTCGGTCTCGGCATGAAGAGCGGCATCGAATTAACGAACGAAGCCGACGGCGTGCTGCCCGGCCCGGAGTGGCTCGCGCAACACCAACCCAAAGACCGCTGGAGCCAGGGCTACACCGCGAACACTTCCATCGGCCAGGGCCAGGTGCTGTGCAGCCCGCTGCAGATGGCGACTGTGGCCGCGACGCTGGCCAACGGCGGCATTTGTTATTACCCACGGTTGGTCAGCAAAGTCCTCGACAAAGACGGGAAACCGGTCGTGGACGAAAAGGGCAAGCCTGTCAACTTTGGCCCGCGGGTGCGCACCAGCCTGCTCGCGCAGGGACTCAAGCCGCAGGACATCGAGTTAGTGCGCAAGGGCATGTGGAAAGTTGTCAACGAATCCGGCGGCACCGCGGGCAAGGCGAAGATCAAAAACGTCGAAGTCGCCGGCAAAACGGGCACCGCGCAGTTCTGGCGCAACGGGCAGAAGGACAACCACACCTGGTTCATTTGCTTCGCGCCTTACGACAAACCGAAATACGCGGTCTGCATTTTCCTTCAGGGTGCCAAGAGCGGCGGCGGCACCGCGGCGCCGATCGCCGCGCGCATTCTGGATGAAAGCCTCGCGATGGAACGCGGCGCCTTCACGCCGCAAGTCCGCCCGCTGCCGCCAGCGCCGGGGAACTTCACGTTCATCGCGAACGTCGATTACAACAGCCGCATCGGCGCCGCCCCGTCCGCGCCGGCTGGCGGCGGTGCGGGTGGTGACGAGGAGACCGAGAACGAAAACACCGCCGAC
>CAXTRS010000113.1:0-210 GCA_964246635.1 uncultured Chthoniobacterales bacterium
GTGTCGGCACAAACGGCTGCGGCTTCGCCGCGACGACAGGCGGCGCAGGTGCTGGCGTTGCGGGTGCGGGCGCCAGCGCTGCGGGCATTGACGGAGCCGGCGCAGGTGGTGGCGGCGGCGGCGGCGCGACGATGGCCTCCGGCTTTGGGGGCGATACCGCTTCCGGCACTGGCGTTGGCGTGCTGACGCGTGGCGCGTAGCGGGACGGCA
>CAXTRS010000113.1:273-13002 GCA_964246635.1 uncultured Chthoniobacterales bacterium
TTGCGGGGCGGGCCGCCGGCCGGGCCGGGCGCGGGCCGTGGCGGCAGCGTGATGCGCACAGTCTCCTTTTTGGGTTCGCTCATAAGGACGACAGGGCGACTCAAAGGAGGGTGGAGAGCAGAAAAGCGAAGCAGGCGGTGAAGCCCGGGGCCACGGGACGGGGAGTGTTGCGACCGCCCGCGGCGATGTCAACGCTTTTGCGCGAGGGCAATCCGGCCCAGCAGATCATAGACTCCCGTGCCTGTGATCGAGACATTCACGAACTCACCGACCGGCGCTGGCGCGTCGAGCAGGATGCGCCCGTCGATGTCTGGCGCGTCCGCTTCGCCGCGGGCCTGGAGCGGGGAATCCACGAGCGCGCGGACGGTGCGGCCGACCTGCGCGCGGGAAATTTCGGCGGCGATGCGCTGCTGGAGTTTCATCGCGCGGCGGTGCCGTAAGCGCTTCACCGAGGCAGATACTTGTTCGGGCAATTTCGCCGCGCGCGAGCCTTCCTCCTGCGAATAGAGGAACACGCCGAGCCGCTCGAAGCGCGTGGCCTCGATGAACGCGAGCAAGCTCTCGAAGTGCGCCTCGGTCTCGCCGGGAAAACCGACGATGAACGTGGTGCGCAACGCGATGCCGGGGATGCCGGCGCGGATGCGGGCAATGAGGTCGGCGATGTGTTCGCGCGAGGTTTCGCGTCGCATCGCGAGGAGCATCTCGGGATGGATGTGCTGGAGCGGCATGTCCACGTAGCGAGCCACTTTTGGACAACGCGCGATGGTCCCGATGAGCTCGTCGCTCCAGTGCGCGGGATGCGTGTAGAGCAGGCGAATCCAGAAGTCGCCTTCGATGGCCTGGAGTTCCTCCAGCAGCCGGCAAAGCGTCGGCCCGCGCGTGGAATCGACCGGCTGGCGCGGGCCGGGCTTTTGCGCCCAGAGGTCCATGCCGTAGTAGGTCGTGTCCTGCGAGATGAGGTTGATTTCTTTGACGCCCTCGGTCACGAGCGCGCGCACCTCGGCGACGACGCTGGCGATCGTGCGGCTGCGGTGCCGGCCGCGCATTTGCGGGATGACGCAAAACGAGCAGGGATGGTTGCAGCCTTCGGCGATTTTGACGTAAGCCGAGTGCGCCGGCGTGAGCCGGAAGCGCGGCGTGTCGTAGTCGGGGATATAGACCGGCTTGCGGGTAACGAGATTGAGCGGCTGCCAGGCGTCGTTGACCAAGCCCGGATCGGGGTTGCGGGTTGCGGGTTGCGGGTTGCGGGCTGGCGGAGGCTCTTGCGCGAGGAGACGCGAGATGATGTTCCCAGCTTGGGCAACCTGATCCAGACCCATGAAAGCATCGACTTCGGGCAACTCCTTCACCAGCTCACTGGAAAACCGCTGCGCCATGCAGCCGCTGATGACGAGCCTCTGGCCCGGCCGGCGCCGCGCGAGGCCGCGGTCCTGGTGCGCCTGGAGAATGGCTTCGATGGATTCTTCTTTAGCGGCGTCGATGAACGCGCAGGTGTTGACGATGAGCACGTCGGCTTCGTCCGCGGAGGCGGTGACCTCCATGCCGTGCGCGCGCACGCTGCCGAGCATGATCTCGGCATCGACGAGATTTTTCGCGCAGCCGAGCGAGATCATGCCGACTTTTTTCGTCGGGCTGGGGGAAAGAGCGGGAGCGGACACGGCAGGGTTGGAATTTGGCAAGGTCGAAAACGCGGGCGCGGAATATAAGCCGGCCCCGCGAATCTGCCACCACGCGCTCGGACGAAACGGCCGGCTTTCGCCAAGGCAGGGAGCACCTCCGGGGCGTCCGTAGATTCGGGGGCACGGCAGATTTCCGCTCAGCGGAAAACAAAGTCACGGACGCCCCGGAGGCGCGTCTCTGCCTGGTCCGCAATCCGTTCAACGCCGCACCGCGGTGGCCGTCTTCGAGGCATGGTTGGCGGTCGAATTGCGCGGCGCGGGCACGACGGGCAACGCGGTGCGCACGATCGGCTCCGGCGTGGGCGCGGCCGCGGTGGACGACGCGGGCACGGGCGCGGACGTCGCCGCGACCACCGCGGACTCTCCGTTGCCCAACGGCGGCACCAGGGCGCTCGCAACCGACCCATCCTCGGGCAAAGCCGACAGCGTGTTCGGCAGCCCGCTGTGAGCCGCCGCGGGCGCGCCAGCACCACCGCTCGCTATGCTGAGCGCCCCCTCGCGGTCCGCCGTCGTCCCAGCACTGCCGGGCGCTTTGGCAGGGTCGGGAACGGTTGCCGAGCCAGCCGTCGTCGTTGTGGGCGCGCTATTTTGAGGGTTCTCCGCTCCTGTCGCCGACGGAAGTTTCGCGTTCGCCGTGCTGGCGGTCGCCGCTGGCGCTTTCGCTCCGCCGCTACCATTGCGCGAAGCGAGCTGCTCGATGTTCCCGAGTCGTTGAAACGAGAGCACCAGATACCAGGCAAACGCGCCCAGGGCGAGCAGCACCAGCGTCAACGCGCCGGCCAGCAAACGCCGCGAACGTCGGCGCCGTTGCCGGCTGCTGCCGCCACCGCTGCCGCCGATGCCGCCGGTGCGGCGCTGAGCGCGGAACTGCGCGATGGGCACGTCGCTGAGATACTGGTAGTCGTCCAACCCAAACGTGTTCGCGTCCTCGAACGCGCTCAGATACGGCTGCGCATCGACGCCGAGGTAGTTGCTGTAGATTTGAAGAAAGCCTTTGGCGTAGGCGATGTTCGGAAAATTCGTATAGACATCGGTCTCGATGTCGGACAGCCGCGCGGCGTTGATCTTCGTCGCGTAGGCGGCGTCTTCGAGCGCGATTTTCTTTTCGAGCCGGGCGCGCTGCAGCTTGTTGCCGATGGTTTCGACCATGAACGGAAAACGGGAAGGCGGGAACGACGGAAAAAGAGAGGGGGAGCGAGAGGATGTCTTCCGCAACTGCTGTGCCAGCAGACACGGCCTCGCGGAGGACAAACGTTTACTCTCTACATGGCCGCGGCCGGCGCGACAAGACTTTAGTGAAGCGGCTTTGTAAAAATGAACACGCGGCTTCCTTATAGCGACGGTCTCTGACCGCCCCCAAGTTGGGTGGCACTGCAATCATGGCGGTCATAGACCGCCGCTACCATGGGGCGACTCTCACGAGTTCAAAATGTCGGGGTCGAGAATGTCCCGCCCCCGCGCGCCGTTTTCCGGCCCCACGACGCCGCGGGCTTCCAGGACATCGACCACCCGCGCGGCGCGCGTGTAGCCCAGCCGCAGCCGGCGCTGGAGCATGGAGGTCGAGCACTTCTTTTCCTGACGCATGATCTCGATGCACTTTTGCACGAGCTCCTCGTCCTCGTCGGTCACGTCGTCGTCGGTCGTCGCCGGCGCGTTGAGCTGTTCCTGCAAGGAGGCGTCGAAGGTCGGCTTGCCCTGGTGGCAGGCGTGCTCGACGAGCTTGTGGATTTCCTCGTCGGTGACGAAGACGCCCTGCGCGCGCACGAGCCGGCTCGTTCCCGGCGGCCGGTAGAGCATGTCGCCCTGGCCGAGCAGACGCTCGGCGCCGTTTTCATCGAGGATAACGCGGCTGTCCAGCGCGCTGGCGACCTGGAAGGCGACCCGGCTGGGCACGTTGGCTTTGATGACCCCGGTGATGACGTCAGCGCGCGGGGTCTGGGTGGCGATGATCATGTGGATGCCGGCCGCGCGCGCCATCTGGGTGATGCGCGCGATGGCGCTCTCGACGTCGGCCGGCGCGGTCTGCATCAGGTCGGCGAGCTCGTCCACGATGACGACGATGAAAGGCAACTGGTCGGGAATGCGTTCGCCCTCGCGTTCGTTACGCACCGCCGCGCCGCCGGCGGCATTGGCCTGGAGTTTGATGTCGGCGTCGGCAGCGCTGTCGGCCGAGGCGCCGTCGAGGGCCAAACCCACGTTGGTGTCCGAGCCGCCGTTTTTCGTGGCGGCTTCCGCGTCGAGTTCGGCCTGCGATTTCGGCTTCGGCCGGGAATTAAAGCTCGTGATGTTGCGCACCCCGGTGCGGGCAAACAGCTCGTAGCGCTGCATCATCTTGTCGATGACCCAACGCAGGGCCACGAGCACTTTCTTCGGATTTGTCACCACCTGCACGGAAAGGTGCGGCAGGTCTTTATACACCTGCAGCTCGACGACCTTGGGATCGATCATCACGAGCTGGAGCTGCTCCGGTTTGAACTTGTAGAGCAGGCTGGCGATGATCGAGTTGATGCAGACGCTCTTGCCGCTGCCGGTGGCGCCGGCGATCAGGCAGTGCGGCATCGCGGCGAGGTCGGCGATGATCGTTTTGCCATAGACGTCCTTGCCGAGCGCGAGCGGGATTTTCGCCTTCGTCTCGCGCCAGTCCGCGCCGTCGATCAACTCGCGCAGCGTCACCTTTACTTTCTTCGAGTTGGCGATCTCGATGCCGACCGTGTCCTTGCCCGGAATTGGGGCGAGGATGTTGATCCGCTCGGCGCGCGTGGCGCGGGCGATGTCTTTTTCGAGACTGACGATTTTGTCCACCCGCACGCCGCGCGCGGGATAGACTTCGTAGCGCGTGATCGTCGGCCCGCGCGTGATGTCGCCGGGGCTGGCCTTGATGCCGAACTGCTCGAGCGTCTCGATGATTTTCGCGCGGATATAAACGAGCTCGTCCTCGCTGGCCGCCTGATGGTCCTGCGCCTCGCGGGTGTCGAGCAGGTCGATGTCGGGCAGCTCGTAATTGGCGAACCGGATGTCGCCGCCATCGTCGTTCGTCTCCGCGAGCGCCGCGGCGGCCCTGGCCTTGGCTGACATGGCCTCGAGCGGGGTCGGTTTCTTTTTTGCCGCAAACGCGATCGGACTCGGCGGCGGCGGCGCGGAGTTGTCGGTGATTTTCGGCGGCGGCCGGTCGGCGAATTCATCGTCGTCATCAGTGACGCCTGCGGCGACACCGCTGGGATCCTCAAACCGGCTGATGCTCGCGCCGAAGCCCGGCGCGCTGCCGGTCGGCGCCGCGGCGGACGACGCCACCGATGCCGCGGGCGCGATGCCCTGCCGGCGCAGTTGTTTTTCCAGCCGTTGCTGCTCTTTGGCGAGCCGCTTTTGTTCGAGCACGAGGCGCTCGCGTTCCGTGATCCGCGCTAGCTGGGCCTCCCGCCGCCGGCGCACCCACGCCTGGGTCCAATCCAGCAGCGCGTCGCACGCCCGCCGCCCGAGGGCGATCGGGTGCAGGCCCGTCATGAGGATCAGGCAGCAGGCGTAAATCGTCCCGAGCACGATGAACGAACCGACCGAGCCGAAGAGCCAGCGCTCGAGCATCTGCTCACCCAAAGCCAGCCCCAGCCAGCCGCCGGCGCCGCCCCGGCCGTGGACGCTGGCGATGCCGTTGAACTTCTGCTGCCAGTCGTTCAGAAACCAGTGCTGCAAGTGCAGCAAACAGGCGCCGGTGACGACAAAACCGAGCATCCACGGCAGCCGCGGCAGGAGGCGCAGACGGCTGAAAAATAATTTCGCCAAACCGAAGATCAGGAGCAAGGCAGCGATGAGGAACGACGCCGCGCCAAACATGAAAAAGAAGAACCCCGCGACGATGGCGCCGAGGTTGCCGATGAGGTTCTGGCTCGCGCCGCTTTTCGACGCCGCCTGGGAATACCAGAGCCAGCCCGGCACATCGCTGGGTTGGAAACTGACCAGCGCAAGAAAGAGCAGCGTGCCGCCGCCGAGCATCAGCAGCGCGGGCACGTCGTGCCACGGATTGTGCGGCGCATGCGCGCCCGCGCCCGCCCGTCGCCGGGAGCCGCTGGCGGACGACGACGAGGGAACGGACGAAGAGGAAGGTGACGGCGCGCGAGCCACGGCCTCCGATCCTAAACGGTCCGCGCCGGCTTGCAATTCCAGAACCGACGCGTTGCGGGTTGCGGGTTGCGGGTTGCGGGTTGCGGGTTGCGCGTGTCGTCCTCTTCCTTTGTCATCCTGAGCGGAGCGAGGCACGAGCGCAGTCGAAGGACCTCTCGCTGACAAAGCTGTTGTCGCGTCGCCAGTGCGAGCCACGTCCAAACGGCTTTGCCAGGGAGAGGTCCTTCGGCTCCGTTACACTCCGCTCAGGATGACAGGAAGGAAGGAAAAGGACGAGTCGCTCGCAACCCGCAACTCGTCACTCGTCATTTCACATTTGCCGCTCGCCCGTGGCCGGCTTATTTACCGGCGCTTTTTTCTTCACCGGCCGAGGTTTATGACGAGCAGGAAAAAATCCGCCATTACCGCTGCGCTCACCCAGCCGCTGCGCTTCGAGCCGCTGTTCATGGAGCGCGTCTGGGGCGGACGCCGGCTGGAAAAACTCTACGGCAAAAAGCTGCCGCCCGGCGACAGGGTCGGCGAAAGCTGGGAGATCGTCGATCGCGCCGAAGCGCAGAGCGTCGTCCACAACGGCCCGCTGCGCGGCGACACACTGCACGAACTCTGGACCGGCCCGCGCCGAGCCGAAATCTTTGGCGCCGACCTGCCCGAAAGCAGCGAACGCTTTCCGCTCTTGGTCAAAATCCTCGACGCGCAGGACCGTCTCTCCATCCAGGTCCATCCGCCCGCCGACCGCGCCGCAGAACTCGGCGGCGAGCCGAAGACCGAGATGTGGTTCATCGCGCACGCGGAACCCGGCGCCGACCTCTATGCGGGGCTGTCCGAACCGGGCGTCACGCGCGAGAAGTTCGAGCGCGCGCTGCACGCGGGCAATGCCGCCGACCTCGTCAGTCGTCTGCCGGTAAAAACGGGCGACGCGATGTTCATCCCCAGCGGCCGGCTGCACGCGATCGGCGCGGGCAATTTCATCATCGAAATCCAGCAGAACAGCGACACGACCTATCGCGTCTTCGACTGGAATCGCCTCGGCCTCGACGGCCAGCCGCGCGCCCTGCACATCGCCGAGTCGCTCGAGTCCATTGACTTCGACGACGTGCGTCCCGCGCTCCAACCCGACCCCGGGCCAGCCGGCGGCGTGCTCGTGGAGTGCCCGTATTTCCGGGTGGAAAAATGGCCGCTCGCCGCGCGAAACTCTGCGCGCCCCGCGCTGGAAAATACCGGCGGCCGCTGCGCGATTTTCACGGTGCTCAGCGGTCGGGTCGAGTGCGCCGGCGCGACGTTTGCACCGGGCGAATTTTTCCTCGTCCCGGCGTGCCTCGGCGACGCGGCGTCGGTCGAGGCTGCCGGAGCAAAAGAGGCACTGCTTCTGCGGACGACGCTGCCGGCCGCCGTCTAACGACGGAAGGTTCAAGCCTTCAAGCCGCCAAGCTGCAAACAAATTCAAAACTCGAAGCCGGAAAGCGGATGCTGGATGCTGGTCTGCTTTGACCTTGGAGCCTTCTCGCTTGTTTGAAGCCTGAGGGCTTGAAGGCTTGAATCTTTTTCAGATGGATCCCAGTGCCTTCACCGAACGCCTCACCGCTCTCGGTTTGAACGTCGCGGACCTCGAGGAATCCTTCGCCCGCAGCGGTGGCCCCGGCGGGCAGCACGTCAACAAAGTCTCCACCGCGGTGACGCTGCGGCATCGGCCCAGCGGAGTATCAGTCACCGTGCAGGATTCCCGCTCGCAAGCGGCCAACCGCGAGCTGGCCCGTGCGCGGCTCATCGCCCTCCTCGAACAAAAACGCGCCGCCGCCCGCGCCGCGCGCATCGACGCCCGCGAAAAACGCCGGCGTCGAAACCGGCCGCGTCCGCGCGGCTTGAAAGAGCGCATTCTCGAATCCAAACGCCGCCGCTCGCAGGTCAAGCAAGGACGCCGCGGCGGATTTGATTGACTGGAGGAGGTCGGAAAGTTCGGGGGAGCTTGCCATCGGCGACCCGTTCCGAAATGATGAAAGGCCGTCGCTAGGGAAGAGGAGGCAACCCGAAAACCCCAAGAAGATGAAAACCGTTCTGCTCGTCGAAGACGACCCCGACGGGCGCGCCTTGCTCGCGCGCCACCTGCGTCGCGACGGCTGGAACGTGCTCGAAGCCGAGGACGGCGAGACCGGCATCCGGCTGGCGCTCGACCATCGGCCGCAGCTCGTCGTGTGCGATCTGCTCATGCCGCGCTGCAACGGCTTCCAGGTTTGTCGCGCGGTGCGCCAGCACCTGCAGCCGACGCGCATCGTCGTGACTTCGGCGCGCGATTATCCCATCGACCGGCTCAACGCCGAGGAAGCCGGCGCCAACCATTATCTCGTCAAGCCCTTCCAGTGGGAGGAACTGCGCGGCTTGATCGGGGACGTGGCCGAGCTGCCGCCTCTCCCGCCGCGCGACGCCAGCCCCGCGTCGGGCAGCAGTGGCGCGGCGGCCGATGCTGACCCCATCGCGACGACTCCGCCGCCGACCGCGACGATCCGTTTCTGGGGCGTGCGCGGGTCGATTCCGACACCGGGCGCGGACACCGTTTATTACGGCGGCAACACCTCGTGCGTCGAAGTGCGCGCCGACGGCGAGATCCTCGTGCTCGACGCCGGCACCGGGCTGCGGCCGCTCGGCCAGGCGCTCGCCACCGAATTCCACGACCGCCCGCTACGCGCGACGCTGCTCATCTCCCACACGCATTGGGACCACATTCAAGGGTTGCCCTTTTTCGCTCCGGCTTACAACCCGAAGAACCGCCTCCGCGTGCTCGGCTACGAAGGCTCGCGCGAGGGGCTCGCCGCCGTGCTCAGCGGGCAGATGGAAAGCCCCTATTTCCCGATCAATCTCAAGCAGATGCCGGGCAACATTCTTATCGAAGAATTGCGCGACATGGCGTTCGCGGTCGGCCCGGTGAAAGTGCGCGCGAAGTTCGTCAACCACCCCGGCGTCTGCGTCGGCTACCGGCTTGAGACCAGCGCGGGCTCCATCGCTTACTTGCCCGACAATGAGCCAGTCCATCGCCAGCGCCAGCAGCAGCCGCTCGGCTCGCCGGACGACACCGCCTTCGCGCTCGAGTTCGCGAAGAACGAAGACGCCAAGCTCGTCGAGTTCATCCGCGACGCCGACGTGCTCATCATCGACAGCCAATACGATTGCGACGAATACTCGACGCACGTCGGCTGGGGCCACGGCTGCGTGGACGACGTCGTCTCGCTCGCGCTCGCGGCCGGCGTGCGTCAGCTCTTCCTTTTCCACCACGATCCCACGCACACCGACGCGAAGATTCGGGAAATGGCAGAGCACGCGCGCCAACTCGCCCGCGGACGGCTGAGCGTGAACGCCGCGCGTGAGGGCGTCAGCTTCGTCCTGCAGGCACAGGATCAGGCGGCGATGAAATGAGGACGAACGCAGCCTGCTGAGCCGCGCGCACCGGAGGAAGAGGAGGAAGTTTGCGCGCCGCCGCCGCCGCCGGTAAAATCCGCTTCGTGATGATGGCGACCGCTTTGCTCAACGATCAGCAACGCACCGCGGCCGTGCTCGAATTGGCGCGGCCTGAGCCGCACGCCGACGGCAGCGAGCCGGAACGCCGTGCCGTGCTCTGCGGCATTTCCTGGGAGCGTTATCTGGAGATCGACCAGGCGCTCGGTGACGACCGGCCTGGTCCACGTTTGTATTACCTCGATGGCGACCTGGAAATCATGAGCACCTCCGAAAAACACGAGCGCCTTAAGACCTATCTCGGCGATTTCATGGCGCTCTACTTTGACGAGCTTGACATCGAGATCTTCCCTCGTGGTCAGGCCACGATGCGTCTCGCGCTCAAGAAAGCCGGCGCGGAACCAGATGAGTCCTGGTGCCTCAACGAAGAAAAGATTTTCCCAGACATCGTGTTTGAGATCGCGCTCACCAGCGGCGGTGTCGCCAAGCTCGAGCTTTACCGCCGCTTCGGCGTGCCGGAAGTCTGGTTCTGGCGTCGCGGCCGGCTGGAAATTCACGTCCTGCGCGCGGACGGCGCCGGCTACGACGCTGCGCCCGCCAGCCGGCTGCTGCCCGGCTTGGACATCGCCTTGCTCGAGCGTTGCACGGTCATTCCGTCCTGGCGCGAGGCACGCCTGGCCTTCCGCGCCGGCCTAGTTGCGGGGAAGTAATCAACCCATTTATGGGACATACTGCTGAGCCAGGATTTCGCGCGCGAAAGGATTCCCCTCGGCGGCAAACTCGCGCAGCGTTTCCAGCGCCAGCGCGCGCACCTCGGCGTGCGAATTCGTCAGTGCCGCCGCGCAGGTGATATGGTCGGCGTAACGCGCGAAAAGCGCCGCCGCCTCGGCCGGCGCGCAAAGAGCGAGCCGGGGAGAAAATTCACGCTGCACGCGACCTTCGAGATGGAGCATATCTTCGTTGCCATGCCCACGCCCGGTCCCGAGTTTGGTTTCGATTAAATCAATCTCGTGCAGCACGCGGTAGGGTTCGTCCGGCGGTTGCCGTGCTTGATTCCAAGCCGCCGAAAAATTCCGCGGGTGCGAGATTGTTCGGCTGGCGAAAAGTTATCCAGCGACAGCTCGAGCCCGCCGACGCGGATGACGCCGACGATTTCTGTCACTTCCGCTATCTCTGCCACATCCTCGCGGCCAACTTTCTCCCGGCGCGAAAGGTCCCGGAGATAAGCGGCTGGAAAACCGGCCAGCGCCTCGATCAGCTCTGTCGCCCACGCAATGGCGGACTCGCCAGGGTCCAGCCAAATGTCCACGTCTTTGGTTGACCGCGGCAAGTCGTAATAAATCACCGCCAGCCCGTCGAGCAGCAACACGCGCCGCTTGCTGGCTAGGTCTCGGACGATGGCGGGAACTCTTTGAACCATGTCGCTTTCGTCTCGGCGACCTGCTCCGAGATGTAGAGCAAATCCTCCAGCGTGCGCGGCGGATGCGGCAGCCATGGCTCGCTGCTGTCGGGGATCGGCGCGCGCTCGGGCTCGCCGCGGGCGCGGCGGGCGGCCTGCATTTTGCGCGCGCGTTCGCGCCGGTGCCATTCGGCCCAGACCCGTTCGAGGGGCGGAGTGTAGCGTTTCTGCATAAGCCAGGCCGACGCGCAAAGTATTATTCATGCCGCAACGTCCGCCTTGGGGCAAGGGTGGAGGCCGAAGGCGGAGCGCCCTCCGTCTCAAGTTCCCGATTTCGCGGAACGCGCCGAGGAAACTTTCCTGCGCGCCTTTTTCGGCGACTGTTCAGGCACCGCATAGACCACGAGTTGCACGGCACGCATGGACGGCGCGGCGCCGCCGGCTTTGGCGCGTCGCGCCGCGCGCAGGCTGCTGGCCCAATCTTGAATTTTCTTCCGCAACGCGGCCATCTGCGCGGTAGTAGCCCGCACCCGGATCTGGAGCAGCATGGCCTTCTCCGACCGGGCGCCGGCCGGCTCCAGCGCGCTTGCAGTAAGGGTCTGGCGCAGCTCTGCGGACGCGGTGCGAAACGCCGTCTCGAAAATCGCCGCCGGTGCCGTCGCGGGCCCGCTGCGCGCTGCGGTCGCGGCCATGGGCGCGAGAAGACTGCGCTCCACGGCGAACTGCTGCGCGACCGCCCGGTAATATTTCTCGGTGGTGCCACGTTTGCGCCGCGTTTCCACGAGCCGGATAAGGCCGGCGCGCTCCAGCAGGCCGGCGTGGTGATACAGCTTCGTCGGATTCTCGCCCAGGCAGGCGGCGACCTGTTTGGTCGTCAGCGGCTCGCGCGCAAAAGCGCCGAGCATTTTTTGCCGCAACGGATCGGCGAGCGCGCGGACTTGCGCGAACTCGCGCAGGGGCACGACGGCCTTGGGCGAACGCATGGGCGAAGGGATGGCGACTGCTGCTGCCATCGGTTCGCGCCTCCGCCGCGGGTCGCGTTTATTTCGCTGCCGGGGAAGCGAGCCGGAGCCGCCGGGCAGGGTAATCGATCGTCACCGCGAAACGCCGCAGCACGTTGTAGCCGAGAATGCCGTCCAGCTCCCCACCCGTCGCCGTGCGCAGCGGCGCGAAAATGTCGGCGACCACCACGTCGACATCGCGCAGCGCGGCCGCGCCGATGGCCAGCGAATCGAGCCGGCTGGCGAACCCGCCTGCCGCGCCGCCGGCGCCGAACATCGGCACGGCTGCGCCTTCGGGCAGCGCGAAGCTCCGCGCCAGCTCGGTCGAGACAATCGTGCTGCCCGCGCCGGTGTCGAGCGCGACGCGGAACGGTCCGCGGCCGTTCATGTTCACCCACAATAGGATCAGCGGCTTGGGCGAGCCAAGGTTGAACGGGATCGCGGCATCGTCGCCGGCGTCCTCCGTTGCGCGCGAGGGCGCGAGACGCAACGTGTGTCGCGGATAGTCGAGTGTGAGGGAGTAATCTTTGAGAAACGGAAAGCCGAGGTTGCCATCGATCTCGCGGCCGATTGCGGCGCTGAGTTTGTCGAGCGCCGCGCTGATGGCGACCGGCGCGTTTTCGTAGCGGAACGGGCCGACTTCCACCGTTTTGGCCGTAGCCGCCAGCAAGCGGATCGGCTCTTTGCCGACTCCGCTGGGTGCCGGCAACTCCGTGGTCTCGCGGCCCGCGAGTCCCAGCTTCGCCGCAGCCCGCTCCGAGAGCAGAAACCCCGTGGTGGCGTTGCCGGTGTCGAGGATAAAGCGGAGCGGACCCCGGCCGCCGATGGTGACGGGCACCGTGACCAGGGGGACTTCTTCGCGGATGAATTCCAGCGGGATTCCCATCGCCGCGCTGGCGAGTTCGTTCGGCAACGCGGCCAGGGCGGAAACGGCGGAGACGAGAAGTGTTTCGTTCATATTTATATGATTATTCAATAAATATTGAACAATCAAGCGCGACTTGTGTGCGCCAGCTTTCTGTCCGCTATCCGACTAAGAACCGCTCAGAAGCAGTCCGCCAGCGTGCGCGCTAGCATGCGGGCGCGGAGC
>CAXTRS010000114.1:0-12943 GCA_964246635.1 uncultured Chthoniobacterales bacterium
TTCCCGCGCCCGCGCCCGCGCCGGCCCCGCCGGCAGTTGTGGTTGCAAAAGCTGCGCCGCCGCCGTCCGTCCCGCCACCCCCGGCGACCGTGACTCCAGCCTTCCCTCCGGTGCCGGAGCGGACGTTGGAACCCATCGAAAAGAAGGGCAGCGCGCTGCCGCTCATCGGAGGAATCGTCGGTCTGCTCCTCCTCGCTGGCTTGGGCGCGTATTTCTTCCTGCTGCGTCCCGGCCCAACGCCAGAGCCTCAGCCGACTCCCGGGCCGTCGCCGCGCAAGGAACTCGCGGATCGGACGCCTGCGCCGTCGCCGTCGGCGAGCGCGCGGCCGACCGAATCGCCGACCGCCCGGCCGACGCCGGCGGTGGCAGTGGTGCGCGAGTTCGCATTTGCCGCCGGCATCAAACCGACCGGCGCGACGATCGAGGCGAGCGGCAGAAAGCTGACCCCGGCCGTGGTCGGCAACAAATTGATCGTGCCGCTGCCCGGCGCGGGCAGCGCCCCGGCCGAGCTGAGCGTCAAAGCGCCCGGCTACAAACCCTACTATGTCCGGGCCGAGCCTGGCAAAACCGTGGATGCGCCCGTCGTGCTCGAACGCCAGACCGGCAAGGTCAATCTCATCCTCGGCAAAAGCGTCACCGATTACCCATCGCTGGGCCTCGCGATGGTGAAGGCGCTGCCCGGCGAGCAGAACTTCGTCGAGGTGGACGGCACCGAGCGCGTCTTTGTGGCCAAAAATGCGGTCTCCGGCGACATCATCGACCTGCCCACGGGCGTCTATCGCGTCGTGCTGCTCGGCGCCGGCGGCAAGGCCGATCCCCGCATCCAGCCGCGCGTCTGGAAAGAAGACCTGGAAGTCAAACCGGGCGCAGCGACGGCCGTGACGCTGCCGGCCTCCCTCGCGGGTCGCTACAGCTACAATTTCAACGTCGGCAACATTGCGGTTTCGCGCACGCTCGCGCTCGACCCCGGGCTGGAGAGCGGCCGGGTGGACGATTCCTACCAGCCGACCGTGGCGGGCGTGCCAAAGCCGGCCGACGTGAAGGGACTCAAAATCGGCGACATCCGGCTGGACGCCGCCGGGGTGCTCTCGGGCTGGATTCGCTTCTCCACCTACGAGGTCGAGAAGGACCGCGCCTACGACGAGCACTTCCAGATCCGCGCCACGCCCAACGGCACCCTGCTCATCAGCGGCGGGCGCGAGGCGGCGCCGGACGACCCTGCGCTGCGAGCAGAGATCGAGCGCATCGTGAGAGGTGCCAAACCGAACCCCAGCGACCGATCCGGCTCTGTGGTGCTCAAACCCCTCCCGTAGTTAGCTCGCCGCGGGGAGAACGGGAATTTGCACAGTCCCGCATTTTTTGGGTTGACCGTCTTGAAGGATTTCGGCAAACCAGCGGGCATTCTCGCCGTCCGCTCGTGCGGAAACTGGAGTCGGACGGCACCTTGCGCAATCAACTCACCCCGAAATTCTCATGCGTTTTTCCTCTCTCCCGCACCGGCGGGCCGCTCTGTTTTCCCTGGCGCTGGCAGCGGCGCTTTCGACGGCAAGTTTTTCGCTGCTGCGGCGGGCTGATGCCATCAGCGCCTCCGCCTCCGAAGCCGCCGCCTTCCAGCCGGCGGTGTCGCCGCGCGAGCTCGGCTCGAGCATTCCGGCGAGCGTCTCGGTGCGCAACGTGGAGGCGCCCGCTCCGCCGACCAGCCCGCGCGAAGTCGCCACAGAGGATACCGGCACGCCACAACGCGAGCGGCGCTCCGAGCGGCGCGATCGCCGCCGCCGCCAGCGCGATGCCGCGCGCGAGGAAGAGACCACCGTCGCCGAGCGCCGCACCACGCCGCGCCGCGAGCGCACCCGCGTGGCCCGCGAGGAGCGGACGACCTCCTCGAAAGAGGGCCCTTACGACAAGAAAGCCGTGATCCCGCCGCAAGCCCCGGCCGGCCCGCAGTTCACGATTTCCAGCGGCTGGCAGAGTCGCTACATCTTCCACGGCCTCGACATCATTTCGTTCAACTCGCGCTACCGGAACGATGGGTTCACGCTGCGGAACGGGATCGAAAATCCGCACGAGGAAAGCTCGTCCATTTGGTTCACCGATTTTTCCGTCTCGTGGAAGGGGCTGCGTGCGGGTGTGGGCTACGTCCAGGGAATCGATCCCACGGTGCCTTATTTCCAAGGATTTCCGCAGGACGGCCGCGCAAATGCCTTTGGTGCCTTGGGCGACGAAGTGCGGCTCTATCGGGAGGTCAACGTGCACGTCGATTACACCTTCTCACTGGTGCCGAGATGGCTTGATGCCACAGTCGGCTACAATTCTTATTTCTTCCCCAACCACGATTTCAAGGGCACGGCCTATCAGGGAGAAATTCCCATCCGGCTCGCGTTCACCCGCATCCCTTATGTGCGACCGAGCTTCACGTATTACCGATACATTTCGGACTACAAGAAATTCGGCGCTGGCAACCTGAACGGCAATTATGTCGAGTTTCGCCTGGACGCGGGATTTCCGCTCTACACCTCGCGCAACTTCGCCATCGCGATCGCTCCTTACGCACTCGTGAGCTACAACATCAACTATTTGAAGTTTTCGGGTAACGACGACATCGGTGGGTTTAACACGTTTGAGACTGGTCTTAAGTTGCCCATCCGCATCGGCAAGCATTTCACCGTCACGCCGTTCGGCAACTACGGCGCGAATTTGAATGACGCCGACCTGGTCGCGAACAACTTCGCCGCCAGCACGGTGAAGGGCAGCGGGGGTTCACGGTCGTTCGGAGAGCAGACTCGGTTTTGGGGCGGAGTGAACATCGCCTACTCGTTCTGAGTGAACGAACCCATCCCGATCCCATAAAAATTCCCGATGGAGACATCGCTCCATCGGGAATTTTTTTTCCGCCGCTGCGGATTGAGGTCGCGAAGCGGCCGGTGACGATCAACAACTACGCACCAGAGTCTCAGCGCGTCGCCGCCGCGTTGATCGACTGCGACAACGCGGTCAGCTTTTTGTCCGTCGCACCTTCTTCGTCGAGCGTTTGCTGGAGGAGGTTGGCGGCTTCTTTTTCGCCGAGGAGTTCGGCATACGTGCGCGCCGTGCCGTAGCCAGCCATCTCGTAATGCTCGACGCGCTGGGCGGCGGCGATGAGACCGGCGTCTTTCACCGCCGGCTCCGCGTCTTCGCTGATCCAGTCGCTGCCTTCGGTGACCAAGCCTTTCATCGCGTCGCAGGTGTGACCGCCGAGGTCGGTGCCGAGTTTCTGGCCGATGGTTTCCAAGCGCTGAACTTGGTTTTCGGTTTCCCGCAAGTGGGTCTCGAACGCCTGCTTGAGTTGCGCCGAGTTGGCGGACTCTTTCATCTTCGGCAGCGCTTTGGTGATTTGCGTTTCGGCGCTGTAAAGGTCTTTGAGTTCGTGAATATAAAGGTCGCGGAGGGTTTTGTATTTGGTGGAGCCAAAAAGGGACATGGGATTTGGGAGTTATGACTGCGGTTTCGGGTTCAAAAGCCGGTGCGCGGCGGGGCCGTCGGCACCGGTCTGTCATAATCGCGGCCGCGGTCCATTGCGGTCTCGATTTCCGGCCGCCGGCCGGAACATTTTCGCCGCGCGGAGACGTTCCCGCGCGTCGGGCACCCGCGTGAAATTTTCCAATACAAAAGTGGGCCAGAAAATTTTTCATCCAACCCGACGATTCCTGTAGCCAGACCGCGAGCACGTTGATAGAAACGCTCCCGTCTCCGGGTGCGCCCACCCCGCGGCGCGGGCTCGGCAGACGTCGTTCTCAGTCGGGCGGAAGGCCACCACGTCTTTCCGCGCGACGGCGTGTTTGCTGAGTCCCCCGTCTCGTCTGGTCTCATGCCGGAAATCTTTCCGCCCAGCAGCAACTCGGTCGCGCGCGCGCTGATCTTCGGCGCGCCGCTGGCCGTCGTGTCGCTAGTGGCCTCGCTCTACGCGATCGAGTGGTCGCCGTGGGCGACCCGCGCGTGGGCGCCCATCGAGCAACCGGTGCAGTTTTCCCACAAACACCACGCCGGCCAGCTCGGCATCGACTGCCGCTACTGCCACACGAGCGTCGAGAAGAGCCGCTTCGCCGGCATCCCGCCGACGGAGACGTGTATGACGTGCCACTCGCAGCTTTACACCGACGCCGCCCTGCTCGCGCCGGTGCGCGAAAGCCTCGCGCAGAACCGGCCGATCGTTTGGAACCGCGTCCACGACTTGCCAGATTTTGTCTATTTCAACCACTCCATCCACGTCGCGAAAGGCATCGGCTGCGTGGCGTGTCACGGGCGCACTGGCAAGGAGATGAACCTCACTTGGCAGGACCAATCGCTCTACATGGCGTGGTGCCTCGACTGCCATCGCCACCCCGAGCGGCAGGTCGCTCCGAAGGGCCAGGCGTTCGACATCAACTGGCAGCCGCTCGCCGACCACGGGCGCAAAACTGAGGCGCGGCAGTTGGTCAAAGACTACGCGCTGCAAAGCACCGGACGCTTGACGGACTGCTATACCTGTCACCGCTGAGATAATTCGAAAATGAACCACGAAGGACACGAAAATCACGAAGGGCCGGAGCAGGGGACATCTCCTGTTTCTCTTCGTGCTCTTTGTGGTGAAGATTCTCTGGATTTCGCGGCAATGCGTTCCCGCCTCGCGGCCACAGACGGTCCGGCATTTTGGCGCAGCCTCGACGAGTTGGCGCAGACGCCGGAGTTCGAGGAATTCCTGCACCGCGAATTTCCTGCTCGCGCGAGTGAGTGGACGGACGCCGACCCGCTCAGCCGCCGGCGCTTCCTGAAACTGATGGGCGCTTCCATCGCGCTCGCCGGCTTCGGCACCGCGGGTTGCACGAAACAGCCGCAGGAAAAAATCCTGCCCTACGTGCGCCAACCCGAATTGGTGACACCCGGCATCCCGCTCCAATTCGCCACCGCGATGCCGCACTTCCACAGCTTCGCGCGCGGCATCCTCGTTGAAAGCCACGAAGGCCGGCCGACGAAAATCGAGGGCAACCCGGACCATCCCGCGAGTCTCGGCGGGACGGATGTTTTCATGCAGGCCGCGATCCTCGATCTCTACGATCCCGACCGCAGCCGCAACGTCCTGCGGGCCGGCGAAATTTCGTCGTGGGATTTGTTTTTCGCCGAACTCCAGCCCTTGCTCAACGCGCAGAGCGCGAAAGGCGGCGCGGGCATCCGCATTCTCACCGAGACCGTCACCTCACCCACGCTCGGAGCGCAGGTCGACGCGGTGCTGAAAAAATTCCCCCAGGCCAAGTGGCACCAATACGAGCCGATCACCCGCGACAACGTGCGCGAAGGCGCGCGGCAGGCGCTCGGCGACTTCGTCGAAACGCACTACGACTTCAGCAAAGCGCGCGTCGTCCTTTCGCTCGACTCCGATTTCCTGTTCGATCACCCCGACAGTTTGCGTTACGCGCGGCAGTTCACGAACGCCCGGCGCGTCGCCGAAGCCGAGCCGGGAAATGCGCAGATGAATCGACTCTACGTCGTCGAGCCATCGCCGACGATCACCGGCGCGACGGCGGATCATCGGCTGCCGATGGCGGCGGCGAAGATCGAGCAATTCGCGCGTGGTCTCCTGGCGGCGGTCAGTGGTGGCGGCGGAACTGCTGCCGCAGGCAATGACCCCGATGCGGCTTGGTTGAGTGCCGTCGCGGCGGATTTGAATTCTGCGCGCGGGGCGAGCGCGGTGCTCGTGGGCGAGCGCCAGCCGGCCGCTGTTCATGCGCTGGCGCACGCGATCAACGCCGCGCTCGGAAACATTGGTCAGTCGGTAACGCAGGCTCCGAGCGCGGAGGTCCGTCCCATCAAGCAGCTGGATTCGCTGCGCGAATTGGTTGCCGACTTGGGAAGCGGCGCGGTCGAGGCACTGGTCATTCTCGGCGGAAATCCTGTTTACCACGCGCCGGCGGATGTGCCGTTCGTCGATGCGCTGAAAAAGGCGGGTCGCGTGCTGCGCCACGGCACGCATTACGACGAGACTTCGCGCTACGCGCACTGGCACTTGCCCGCGGCGCATTTCCTGGAAACCTGGAGTGACGCGCGCGCGTTCGACGGCACGCTCTCCGTCGTGCAGCCGCTCATCGAGCCGCTCTATCGCGATGCGCGCGGCGCTCTCGAATTCCTCGACTCGCTGCTCTCCGCACCGGTGCGCGCGAGTTTCGACATCGTGCACGACCGCTGGCGCGCGGAACGTGCCGCGCTTACCGACACCGACTTTGAAAAAGCGTGGCGTCGCGTCGTTCACGACGGTCTCGCCAAAGACAGCGCGCTGCCGCGTCGCGCCGCGGGCGGGGCTGCGCCGGCTGCTGCTCCTCCGACCGCGCAGCCAGCGCAGCAGGGCGCGGGAAGCAATATCGAAGTCGTCTTCGCCCCCGATCCGACGATCTGGGACGGCCGCTATGCCAACAACGGCTGGTTGCAGGAAACGCCGAAGCCGATCACGACCCTGACGTGGGACAACTCCGCGCTTGTCAGCCCGAAACTCGCCGAACGGCTGCGCCTTTCCAACGAAGACGTCGTCGAACTCAAAGCTGGCGGCCGGACTTTGCGCGCGCCGGTGTGGATTCTGCCCGGCCAGGCCGAAAACAGCGTGACGCTCCATCTTGGCTACGGGCGCTCGGTGGGCAATGTCGGCACGGGGCAGGGAACGAATGCCTTTGCTCTGCGCAGTGCCGACGCACCCGGTTTCGTGGCGGGCGCAGAGATCAAAAAAGTTTCCGGCGAGCGTTGGGCGCTCGCCGCCACGCAGCGTCACCACGCGCTCGAAGGCCGCGACGTGGTGCGCGGCGGCACGCTGGAAAAATTCAAGCAAGACCACCACGCGCCCGCGCACGGTCACGAACCCGCGCCCGCCGAAGACGAAACGCTCTACGGCCCCGATCATCCGTATCCGGTCCATGCCTGGGGCATGGCTATCGACCTCAGCACCTGCATCGGCTGCAACGCCTGCATCGTCGCCTGCCAGTCGGAAAACAACATCCCCATCGTGGGCAAGGGCGAAGTGAAGCGACAGCGCGAAATGCACTGGCTGCGCGTCGATTCCTATTTCAGCGGGCCCAGCCTCGACCGGCCGGAGATCATCCACCAGCCGGTGCCGTGCATGCACTGCGAAAATGCGCCGTGCGAAGTCGTCTGTCCCGTCGCCGCGACCGTGCACGATCCCGACGGCTTGAACGAGATGATTTACAACCGCTGCGTCGGCACGCGGTATTGCTCGAACAACTGCCCCTACAAAGTGCGGCGGTTCAATTTCTTCGATTGGACCGATCAAAAAACGCTCACCTACAAGCTCCAGCGTAATCCCGAAGTCACCGTGCGCTCGCGCGGCGTGATGGAAAAATGCACTTACTGCGTGCAGCGCATCTCGCGCGTGAAGATCGACGCCGAGCGCGAAGGACGCCACCCACGCGATGGCGAAATCGTCACAGCCTGCCAGCAGGCGTGCCCGACGGAAGCCATCATTTTCGGCGATCTCAACGACAAGAACAGCCGCGCCTCGAAGATCAAAGCCAGCCCGCTGAATTACGGCATGCTCGCGGAACTCAACACGCGCCCGCGCACCACGTATCTCGCCAAAATCCGCAATCCCAATCCTGCTATCGCGTAGCCACTTCCTCACATGCCGCCCGTCGCTGAACAACCCGTCTCCGTCTCGCCGCTCGGTTATCCCGACCGGTTGATCGGCCACGGCGAAACCCTGGGCCGGGTCACCGACCAGGTCGGCGGCATCGTGCTCGATTCCAAGCGGCACCCGCGGAGCTGGTGGCTCGGCTTCGGCATCGCCTTCGCGATGCTGATGATGATGCTCTACGCCATCACGTATCTCATCTACGCCGGCACGGGCATCTGGGGCATCAACATGCCGATCGCCTGGGGCTTCGCGATCATCAATTTCGTCTGGTGGATCGGCATCGGCCACGCCGGCACGTTCATCTCCGCGATCCTGCTGCTCGTCTCGCAGCAATGGCGCAATTCGCTCAACCGCATGGTCGAGGCGATGACCCTCTTTGCGGTCGCCTGCGCCGGCATCTTCCCGCTCATTCACATGGGCCGGCCGTGGGCATTCTATTTCCTCATGCCGTATCCGAACGTCATGGCGCTCTGGCCGCAGTTCCGCAGCCCGCTCGTGTGGGACGTCTTCGCGGTCTCGACGTATTTCACCGTCTCGCTCGTCTTCTGGTTCATCGGACTCATCCCTGATTTCGCCACGCTGCGCGACCAGGCGCGCGAGCGCTGGAAACAAGTCGTCTTCGGCCTGCTCTCGCTCGGCTGGCGCGGCTCGGCGAAGCATTGGCAGAATTACCGCGCCATTTACCTGCTGCTGGCCGGCCTCGCGACGCCGCTGGTGCTCTCGGTCCATAGCGTGGTGTCCTTCGATTTCGCCGTCGCCATTCTGCCCGGCTGGCACACCACGATCTTCCCCCCCTACTTTGTAGCAGGCGCCATCTACTCGGGCTTCGCGATGGTGTTGAACATCATGATCCCGGTGCGGCGGATTTACGGATTGAAAAATCTCGTCACCGACCGGCACCTCAACAACATGGCGAACGTGATGCTCGCCACCGGACTCATTGTCGCCTACGGCTACGCGACCGAAGCATTCATGGCGTGGTTCAGCGGCGATCAATACGAGCGCTTTCTGCTGATGAACCGGCTCGGCGGCCCATATCGCGTGCTCTACTGGTCGCTGATCCTTTGCAATATCCTCATCCCGCAACTGCTCTGGTCGCGCAAAGTCCGGCTCAATACGATCGCGCTCTGGTGTGTGGCGTTCGTCATCAACATCGGCATGTGGCTTGAGCGATTCGTCATCGTCGTCATCAGCCTGCACCGCGACTTCGTGCCGTCGAACTGGGGCATGTATTCGCCGACGTTTTGGGATTGGGCGACCTTCCTCGGCACCATCGGCTTGTTCATGACGTTGATGTTCCTGTTCATCCGTTTTCTGCCGATGATCTCGATCACCGAAGTGCGCGAGCTGGTTCACGAGGAAGGCCACGCGCACGGGAGTGGCAACGGCGCGACGCCGCACGCCGACGCTCACTCAGCCGTCCGCGCCAATTGACCCGCTTATGTCTGCCGTCGCTGAACCCGCACACGCCGCGCACGGCCATCATGGCGCGCCCGCGATGCCGCGCTTGCACGGCGTGCTGGCGGAGTTCCCGGATTCCGACACGCTGCTCACCGCCGCGCGTGCCGCGCAGGCTGCGGGTTGGCGGCGCATGGATGCCTACACGCCTGTCCCCGTCGAGGGTCTGGGCGAGGCGGTCGGCAAACGCTTTTCCTGGGTGCCGCTCATCGTGATGATCGCCGGTTTCTCCGGCGCGGCGGGCGGCTTTTTCATGCAGTGGTTTGCGATGGGCTATCACTATCCTTACAACATCGGCGGCCGGCCGTTTAACTCGTGGCCGATGTTCATTCCAATCACGTTCGAGCTGGGCATTCTTTGCGGCTCGCTCGCTGGTGCGTTCGGCATGCTCGCGCTCAACGGCCTGCCGCGCCTGCACCATCCGGTTTTCAAAGTGCCCGGTTTCGAGCGCGCCTCGATCGACGGCTTTTTTCTGTGTCTCGAAGCCCGCGATCCGAAGTTCGACAACGCCGAGACCGCTATCGCGTTTCTGACCCGTGCCGGGGCAGTCGCCACCACGGAGGTCGCTGCATGATTTCCAGGTTTTTCCTCGCCGCCCTCGTTCTTGGCGTCACCACCGGCTGCCGGCAAGACATGTTCAACCAGCCGCGCTATAAGCCGTTCGCTCCGAGCGAATTTTTTGAAGATGGCGCCTCTGCGCGCGTCCTGCCGGCGCACACGGTTCCACGCGGCCACTTGCGCGAAGACGATCTGCTCAACGCCGGCAAAGACGCCGCCGGCAACCTCGCCACCGCCATCCCGATTCCGGTGACAAAGGAGCTGCTCGCGCGGGGGCAGGAGCGTTACAACATCTTCTGCTCCGTCTGCCACGGCGTCACCGGGCAGGGGAACGGCATGATCGTCATGCGCGGATTTCCGCCGCCGAATTCGTATCACACCGACCGCTTGCGCAACGCGCCGCCCGGCTACTTTTTCGACATCATCACCAATGGCTACGGCGTGATGTATCCCTACAGTTACCGCTTGCCGGAAATCAACGACCGCTGGGCCATCGTCGCCTACATCCGTGCGCTGCAACTTGCCCGTCACGCCACGCTCGACGACGTGCCCGCCGACGAGCGCGCGAAACTCGAAGCTTCCGCCCCGCCCTCTTCCTCACCGTGAGCAACGACGCCGGACCCATCACTGACCCAGCCGCGCTCTGCGCCTGGCTTGCGCGCGCCAAACGCATCGCGTTTCTCGCCGGCGTCGTCGGTCTCGCCCTCTGCGTGCTCGGCCTGTTTTTCAATCCGCGACAGGCGGCCTATTCTTATCTCTACGGCTACCTGTTTTGGACCGGCGTTTCGCTCGGCAGCCTCGCGCTGTTCATGCTGCATTCGTTAACTGGCGGACGCTGGGGTTTCGTCATCCGCCGCTCGCTTGAATCCGCGATGGCCACGCTGCCGCTGACGGCGCTGCTGTTCATCCCGTTCGTCTTTTTGCTGCCGCAACTCTATGGCTGGGCGCGGCCGGAGGAACGCGCGCACGACCTCATTCTCCAAAGCCAGGAGTGGTATCTCAATAAACCCGGCTTTGTCATCCGCGCGATCATCGTCTGGGGCATTTGGCTCTTGCTGGCTCACCTGCTCCTGCGCTGGTCGCGCGAGCAGGACGCCACGACGAACCCCGAGCCGACTCGGCGCATGCGCACGCTCAGCGGACCCGGCGTGGTCATCCATGCATTCATCGGCACCATCGCCGCGGTGGATTGGATCATGGTGCTGGAAAACGACTGGTTCTCGACCGTTTTCCCGCCGCTGTTTCTCATCAGCCAGATGCTCACCGCGCTCGCCGTGAGCATCATCCTGCTCGTTTATTTCCGCCCCGCGCTGCCGTGGCGCGATTGGGTCACCGAGCGCGACTTCCATTCGCTCGGCAACCTGCTCATGGCCTTCACGCTGCTCTGGACTTACCTGATGGTGGCGCAGCTTATCATCATCTGGTCGGGCAACTTGCCGCGCGAGATCGTTTGGTATCTGCACCGCACCACGGGCGGCTGGAAAATCATCGCGGGACTGTTGATGGTCTTCCAATTCTTCACGCCGTTTTTCCTGCTGCTTTTTCGGGTTAACAAACGCCGTCCGCGCGTGCTCGCCGGAATCGCGATCGGCATCCTTTGCGTGCATTTGTTTGAGACCCTTTGGAGAGTCGCTCCGTCGCTGCACCGGGACGGTTTTTACCTTGGCTGGACTGACGTTTGCGCGTGGCTCGGCGTCGGCGGTTTGTGGCTGGCGTGGTTCAGTGCGCAACTCGCTCGCCGGCTAGAAACGCCACGCAACGATCCGCGCATCGCAGTCTCTTTCGCGCACGTCCATCCCGCGCCGTCACCAGACGCCGTGCCGCTGCTGACCCGCCGTGTTTCTCCCTCTCCGACGACGACCTCATGAAAGCGCAAGACCACGATCACGGAGATCACGCCGCGGATCCGCCCGACGTTTCTGCCGGGCACGAGGTCACGGACTTCGCGCCGAAGCCGATCGCGTGGTTCGGCGTCGGCATGATCGGCTTGTTGGTCTTCGTGTTTTTGCTCATCTGGCCGGTGATGCACTTCTTCCACGTCGGCGGCATCCGCGCCTCGACCCGCGAACGGCTGCGCACCGAGCCGGGGTCGGCCTCTTTCGTCAAAGCGCCCGCGCAAGCCGGCGAAAATGGCGCCCCGCTCCTTCAGATCGTGCCCGAAGAAGAACTCGTCGAAATGCGCGCGCGCGACGCCGCCGAAATGCTGGCTTACGGCTGGGTCGATGGGCGCGCTCGCGTGGTGCGCCTGCCCATCGCGCGTGCGATGGAACTCGTTGCCGAGCGCGGCTTACCCGCAACCGGCCCGGCCAATCGCACCATGCTCGAGATGCAGCGCGAGCTGCACCCGGTGGAAGATCAGCCTCGGCCGAAACAATGAATCCATGAACGCTCGTGTTTGCGCTCTCATCGTTTGCCTCGCCGGCGCGTGGCCGGCGTGCGGACGCGCCGCGCACAATGAACCCGTGCGTGAGTCGATTCCCGGCGCTGCCGCCGAAATGTCGCGCGAAGTCGGCTTCGACCAAAAACTCGGTGCGATGGTTCCGCTGGACGCGACGTTCCGCAACGAAGACGGCAAGGTCGTCACGCTTGGCCAAACGCTCTCGACCGGTCGTCCGGCGGTCCTGCTCCTGGGTTACCACGAGTGCCCGATGATGTGCTCGGTTGTGCTGAACGGCTTGGTCGAATCCCTGCACGATTTGAAATGGACCGCCGGTCGCGAGTTCGACCTGATCGACGTGAGCATCAACCCTTCCGAGTCCGCCTCGCTCGCCGCGAAACAGCGCCGGATCTACCTCAAGCGCTACAGCCGGTCCGGCGCCGCGGGCGGCTGGCACTTTCTCACCGCTGCGGAGGCGGGGCAGGAAGACTCGATCCGCCGCCTCGCCGAGAGCGTCGGCTTCCGCTACCGCTACGATCCGGCGACGAAACAATACGCGCACGCCAGCGGCTTCGTCATCCTCACGCCTGACGGCAGAGTTTCGCGTTACTTTTTCGGCATCAATTTCAACCCGGCCGAGTTGCACGGCGCGCTTGCGGCCGCGGGTGCGCGCGAGATCAACCTCACCCCGATCGAGCAGTTCCTGCTGCTCTGCTTCCATTACAATCCCATCCAGGGCAAATACGGCGCGTTGATTTTCAACGTGCTGCGCGGCGGCGCGATTCTTACGATCTTCGCGCTCGCCTTCGGCATCTACCGGCTCGCCCGCCCGCTGCGACCCCGGCGCAGCGACGCCACCCTCGAACCAGTTCCCTCGCGGCCATGAAATTCCAGTTTCTCCCCGA
>CAXTRS010000115.1:0-12658 GCA_964246635.1 uncultured Chthoniobacterales bacterium
CCACTAAATCAGTAAACTGCGAAACTGCCGCCGCCCGCCCACGGCACGCGGCGGCAGTTTTCGTTTTTTGGCGTGGCGTTGACAACGGGCGCGCCACCGGCGCACATTGCCCGCCCTTTGCCGCGGATGGCGCGCCGGCTTTTTTTCATGGACGAAACCGAAGACAAATTGCTCGCCGATCGCCGCGGCAAACTCGACGCGCTGCGGGCGCGCGGGCTCGATCCGTTCGGCGGGCGCTATCCCGCGGATGGGACGGTGGCGCAGGCGCGCGAGAAGTTTGCCGAGGGTGCTGTGCAACGCGTCGCCGGCCGCATCACCGCGCACCGCGATTTCGGCAAGTCGCACTTTCTCGACCTCAGCGACCTGACCGGGCGCATCCAGATTTATTTCAACGCGAAGACGCTTGCGCCCGAACAAATCGAAATTTTCAAGCTGCTCGACATCGGCGATTTTCTCGGTGTCGAAGGCGAGGGGTTCATCACCAAGACCGGCGAGCCGACGCTGCGGGTGCGCGACTTCCGCGTGCTCTGCAAGGCGCTGCGGCCGCTGCCGGACAAGTGGCACGGGCTCTCCGATGTCGAGACGCGCTACCGGCAGCGCTACCTCGACTTGGTGTCGAACGAAAAGTCGCGTGCGGTATTTCTTGCCCGCAGCCGGGTGCTGCGCGCGATCCGCGAATTTTTCCACGCGCGCGGGTTTCTCGAAGTCGAGCGCGGCGGCGCGGCCGTTCGTCACGCACCACAACGCGCTCGGCACGCAATTCTACCTGCGCATCGCACTAGAGCTTTACCTCAAGCGCCTGCTCGTCGGCGGGTTTCCGAAGGTCTTCGAAATTGGCCGCAACTTTCGCAACGAAGGTCTCAGCCGCCGGCACAATCCCGAGTTCACGATGCTCGAAGCCTACTGGGCATTCGCCGATTTCGAGATGATGGCGGAACTCCTGGAGGAACTTATTTGCGGGTTGGCCCGGGAAGTCGCTGGCGGATTGCAAATCGAGCATCGCGACGCGGAGGGCAACGTGACACGCACCGTGAATCTCCAGCGTCCGTGGCGGCGCGCCCGCTACCGCGACTTGATCGAGGAAGTTGCGCCCGGCTGGTTCGGCGCGAGCGCGGCGGAGCGCGTCACACGCGCTCGCGGCGAACTCGGCCTCGAAATTCTCGACGGCATAGAGGACTACGAAGTCACGCAGCAGGTCTTTGAAAAGCGGATCGAAGAACGGACGTTCGATCCGCTTTTCGTCACGCATCTGCCGAAAGAGCTCGTGCCGCTGGCGAAACAAAATGCGGCTGACGACAGCCTCGTCGATGTCTTCGAGCTCGTCATCAACGGCCAGGAAATCGCCCCCGGCTACAGCGAGCTGAACGACCCCGACGTGCAGCGCGCGCGCCTGCTCGCGCAAGCCGGCGAGGAAGTGCAAAGCCTCGACGAGGATTTCCTCCTCACGCTCGAACACGGCATGCCCCCGGCCGGCGGCATCGGCCTCGGCATCGACCGCCTGATGATCCTGCTCACCGGCGCGGAGTCCATCCGCGATGTCATCCTTTTCCCGCACTTGCGGCCAAAGAATTTATCCGCGGATTAACGCGGATTAACACGGATTTGTTTTTGACCCGCAGCCAGCGTCGTTTTCGGAAACAAAAAATCTGCGTTAATCCGCGTTAATCCGCGGATCCTTTTTCCCGCGTGAATCGCTCGTTCAGTCTTTTCCTCGCGTTGCGCTACCTCAAGCCGCGGCGCACATTTCTCTCGATCATCACGCTCATCTCCGTGCTCGGCGTCACGCTCGGCATCATGGTGATGATCGTCGTCATCTCGGTGATGACCGGCTTCGATCTAGAGCTGAAAAAGAAGATCGTCGGTTTCGATGCGCACCTCGTCATTCAGAAACAAGACGGCATTCTCGACGAATGGCGCGAATTGCTCCCGACCGTCGAGAAAACGCCGGAAGTCGTGGCTGCGGCGCCGTTCGTTTTCGGGCCGGTCGTTGTCGAAATTCAGAAGGACGGTTTCGGCAAACGGCTGGCGCCGAAAGTGCGGGCCGTCGAGCCGGCTGCCGAGGCGAAGGTCAGCGACATCGCGGCGTCGATCATCGACGGAAAATTCGATCTCGAAGGCAACTCTTGCGTCATTGGCAAAGAGCTCGCCCGGCTGTTGAGCGCGGAGGTCGGCGACAAGCTCACGCTCTATTCGCCGGGCAACCTGAACGAGTTGATGAGCAAGCTCGAGGCGCTCGAGAAAAAAGGCGGCGCCGACCGCGAGCAGATCGCTGACATCAAGCAGTTCGTCTCGCCGACTGAAGTCACGGTCACCGGCATTTTTTCTACCGGACGGTTTCTCTACGACTCCGAGATCGTTTTCATCCCACTCTTTCTCGGCCAGGAGCTTTACACCCTCGGCGACGGCGTCCACGGGCTGGCGCTGAAAACCGCCGAGCCGTATCGCGCCGGCGAAGTGAAGGCAGAGCTGGAGAAACAGTTCGCCTACCCGATCATGGCACAGACCTGGATGGAGCAAAACGCGCAGCTCTTCACCACGATCCGCGTCGAGCGCCTGACGCTCGGCATCATCGTGTTCATCGTCATGATCGTGGCCGCGTTTTGCGTGATGAACACGCTCATTACCGTGACTGTGCTCAAGACGCGCGAGATCGGCATCATGAAAGCGATTGGCGCAGACGTGGGCCAGGTCGTGCGCGTGTTTCTGGCGCAGGGAGTTGTTGTCGGAATCTTCGGCGTCGTCACCGGCCTCGGCGCGGGCCTCGGCGTGCTGGCGGTGCGCAATCCATTCAAAGACTGGCTGGCGAGCACGCTCGGCATCGAGCTGTTCCCGCGCAGCATTTACGGCCTCGCCGAGATTCCCTCGCGCACCGTGCCGGGCGACGTGGCGATTATCTGCGTGAGCGCGTTTCTTATTTGCACGCTCGCGGCGCTGATCCCCGCGTATTTCGCCGCGCGGCTCGATCCCGTGAAGGCGCTGCGGTTTGAATGAATTTAGGAATTAGGAATCAGGATTTAGGATTTCATGCTGCAGACCCACGACACACTGCTGGTTTTCTCGACCTTTCCCGATCCGGGCAAGGCGCGCGAGATCGGCCGCGCGCTTGTCACCGAACGGCTCGCCGCGTGTGTCAACGTGCTCGCCGCGCCGGTGGAATCGATTTATACCTGGCAGGGCAAGCTGGAAGAAACGGCGGAGGTGCTGGCGTTCATCAAAACGACACGCGCGGCTTACCCGGCGTTGGAAACGCGTTTGCGCGATCTGCACCCCTACGACGTGCCTGAAATCGTCGGCCTGCCGCTCGCTGCCGCACTGCCAGATTATCTGCGCTGGGTCGCGGAAAACTGCACTGGAGGCGCGGGGCAGCAGCCATTGGAATTCGTCAAGCCCGCGGATGAAACCGGTGATGCACGCTCTTGAGCCGGCGCTGATCGACGTGTGTGTAAATCTGCGTCGTGGAAATATCGGCGTGACCGAGCAGCTCTTGAATGATGCGCAGGTCCGCGCCGTTGCTAAGCAAATGCGTGGCGAAGGAATGTCGCAACAAGTGCGGATAAACGTTGAGGTCCAACCCGGAGCGCGCGGCGATCCCTTTCACGATGGCATAGACGCGGTTCGTTGTGAGTTTTCCGCCGCGATTCGAGAGGAACACCGTTGAACCGGTGCGCTTCTGGACGAATTGCGGCCGACCGCGTTCGAGGTAAGCCTCCAGCGCTGTGCGCGCCTTGCTGCCGACCGGCACGAGCCGCTGCTTGTTCCCCTTGCCGAGCACGCGGATGAGCTTTTGCTCGAGGTGCAAATTTTCCAGGCGCGCGCCGGTCAGCTCGCTGATGCGCAGGCCGCTGGAATACAGGAGTTCCAACATCGCACGATCGCGCAGATAAAACGGGTCGTCCGGTTGCTCCGGTGGAGGCAGGCTTTCGAGCAAGCGCTCGGCCTGGAGCTCGTTCAACGTCTCCGGCAGTAGCCGCTCCTGTCGGGGCAGCGGCAGCGTTTCCGCAGGGTCGGTGACGACGATTTTGCGCGCGTGCAGGAATCGGAAAAAAATGCGCAGCGCGACGATGATGAGTTTGATCGAACCTGCCGCAAGTCCGCCGCGTTTGCGCGCGGCAAGGTATTCGGAAATGTGCGCCGTCTCGACGTGCGCGATCTCCCTGATGCCCCGCGTGTGGGCCAGCCATTCGGCAAAGCCCTCGAGCGAACGGCGCACGGTGAGCTGATAGTTCTCCGACAACCCGCGCTCGGTGGCGAGATGGCGGATGAAATCGTCGATCGCAGCTTCCATGCGCGACGCAGGTTTAGGCACCCGACAGCGGCCGGCCCGTCAGGGCGGCGAACGCTTGGCGATACTTTTCGCTCGTGCGCGCGATGACTTCCGGCGGCAGCGCCGGCGCGGGCGGTGTCTTGTCCCACGCGAGGGTCTCCAGATAATCGCGCACGAATTGCTTGTCGTAACTCGGCGGGCTGCTGCCGGGCGCATAGGTTTCCGCCGACCAGAAACGGGAGGAATCCGGCGTGAGGCATTCGTCGATGAGGAGCAACTCGCCGGTTGCTTCGTCGCGGCCAAACTCGAATTTCGTGTCTGCCACGATGATGCCGCGCGCTGCGGCGTAGCCGGCGCCGGCGCGATACAGCGCGAGCGTGGTGTCGCGCAGCCGCGCGGCCAACGCTTCATCGCCGCCAAGGTGCCGCGTGCACGCGGCGAAGTCGATGTTCTCGTCGTGCCCGCTCTCCGCCTTGGTCGCCGGCGTGAAGATCGGCTCCGGCAAGCGGTCGCCGAGCCGCAACCCGGCCGGCAGTGCGTGGCCACAGACCGTGCCGTTCGCCTGATATTCCTTCCAACCTGAGCCGGCGAGATAGCCGCGCGCGACACATTCCACCGGCAGCGGCTCGGCGCGACGCACCAGCATCGAACGGCCGGCGAGTTGCGCGACGAATGGCTGCAGTGCGGCGGGATAAAGATCGAGGTCGTCCGTGACGAAGTGATCGCTCAGCTCAAGTCCCAAGCCGCGAAAATGGCGAAACCACCATGCGGACAGCGCGCAGAGCACCCTACCCTTGTCGGGGATGGGATCGGGCAGGATGCAGTCGAACGCGGAAAGCCGGTCGGTGGCCACGAGCAAGAGGCCGTCGGCGCCGAGGTCGAAAACCTCGCGCACTTTGCCGGAGCGCAGTTTGGGAATGCCGGGCAGATCAAGGGAGAAAACAGTGGCAGCCATCGCCCTCAGCGTAGCAGGGGATGCGGCGCAGAGGGCAAAGAAAAACGATTCCGTCCGAGCCGCCTTGCGTTTCTCCGTTCGCCGCCCGTAGCTTCCCGCCTTCGCGATGAACACTCCCCCTACCAAAGACGAGATCGCCGACACCTTCGAGGCCACCGCGCAACTGCTTGAGCTCAAAGGCGAAAACCCGTTCAAGGTGCGCGCGTATCAAAATGCGGCGCGCGCAGTCGAGCTGTTTCAGGGCGAACTCGCAGCCGCTGCGCGCACCGGGGAATTGGACGAAACGCCGGGCATCGGCGAGCGCATGGCCAGACACGTGCGCGAAATCCTGGAGACCGGACGCTACGAGTATTTTGAGCAACTCCGAGCCGAATTTCCGCCGACCATTTTCGAGCTGTTCACGATCTCAGGGCTGGGACCGAAAAAAATCAAAGCGCTCTACGAACAGCTCGGGGTTTCGGACCTGGCGAAACTCGAAGCCGTCGCGGGAGCCGGCCACGTCGCGAAGTTGTCCGGCTTTGGGAAGAAGACCGCGGAGAACATTCTTAAGGCCCTCGCGCACCAGCGGCAAAACGCTAGCCTGTTCCGGCTCGGCGACGTGGCGGGCGAAGCACGCGGGCTCATCGAGGCGTTGCGCGCTCACCCGCTCGTAAGTCAGGTGAGCGAGGGCGGCAGTTTTCGCCGGCGCAAGGAAGTGCTGCACGATCTCGACATCGTGCTCGCCACCAAAGAGCCGGAAGCCGTGATCGACGACTTCGTAAAGCTGCCCGGCGTGGTCGAAACGCTGGCGCGGGGGAAAACGAAAGTGAGCGTGCGGCTGAAGTCCGGCATCTCGTGCGACCTGCGGATTGTAAGCGCGGAGCAATACGTCTTCGCGCTGCACCATTTCACCGGCTCGAAGGAGCATCACATCGCGCTGCGCAACCGCGCGCTCGACCAGTTCGGCTGGACGATCAACGACTACCGCATCGCGCCCGACGCTGACGGCAAAAAAGCGAACGGCCAGCTCGCCGCGTCGGTGCCGCCGATTCACGACGAGCACGAGTTTTACCGCGCGCTCGGCCTCGCTTACATCCCACCCGAATTGCGCGAAGCCACCGGCGAGATCGAAGCCGCCGAGCGCGGCGAGTTGCCCAAACTTGTCGAGCTCGAAAACCTGCGCGGCACGTTCCATTGCCACACCAACGCGAGCGACGGGCGCGCGACGCTCGAAGAAATGGCGGAGGCCGCGCGCTCTCTCGGTTTGCAATATCTCGGCATCGCCGACCACTCGAAGGCGAGCTTTCAGGCGAATGGTCTCGACGCGCGGCGACTGCTCGCGCAACGCCAGGAGATCGACGCGCTCAACCGGCGTTATGCCGACGAAGGCACGGAATTCCGTTTGTTTGCCGGCGTCGAGTGCGATTTGCACAAGGACGGCTCGCTCGATTTCCCCGACGATGTGCTCGCCCAGCTCGATTACGTCGTCGTCAGCGTCCACAGCGCGTTCCAGCTTCCCGAGGCTGAGATGACCGCGCGCATCGTCGGCGCGCTGCAAAATCCGCACGTGACCATGCTGGGTCACCTCACCGGCCGCCTCTTGCTCACGCGCGAGCCGTATGCCGTGGACATCCCCGCCGTCATCGACGCCGCCGCGGCCACTGGCACCGTCATCGAACTCAACGCCAACCCGCGGCGGCTGGACATGGATTGGCGCTGGTGGAAGCGAGCAAAAGAGCGCGGCGTGAAGTGCGCCATCAACCCCGACGCGCACCGCACCACGGGGCTCGAACACCTTTGGTTCGGCGTCACCCAAGCGCGTAAAGGCTGGCTGGAACGCGAGGATGTGATCAACTGCCTGCCGCTAGGCAAAATCGAAAAAGCATTGCAAGCAAAGCGGAAAACCGCGTAAGCCGTTCCCACGCCTTCCCTGTCATCCTGAGCGGCGTAAGGCACGAGCGCAGTCGAAGGACCTCTCCCTGACAAAGCCGTTGCCCCGGCCAAGGCGCGAGCGACATCCGCGCAGAAGGTCAGTAAGAGGTCCTTCGACAAGCTCAGGATGACAAGGAGGGGGAAACGAAACTCGCGCACAACGCTTGATCCAGCTCGATGCTCTACGTCATTACCGCCATCATCGGCTATTTGATCGGCTCGATTCCCACCGGCTATCTAGTTGGCCGCATGCACGGCATCGACATTCGCGAGCACGGCAGCGGCAATATCGGCGCGACGAATGTGCTGCGCGTGCTCGGCAAAAAGCCGGGGATTTTTGTGTTTGTTTGCGACGCGCTGAAAGGATTTTTCGCGGCCTGGTTTTTTCGTCCGTCAGTCCAAGTTACTGCGAATCCAAGCTCGAGCCCTGATCCTGTGGAGGCAGGACTCAGCAGCGCATTGAGCCACGCTTTTGCAGATTCCATCCGTGCTGATCTCCAATGGCTGCCCGTCGTAGCCGCGTTTGCTTGCATTCTCGGCCACAATTTTCCGATCTGGCTGAAATTCCGTGGTGGCAAAGGCATCGCGACGACCGCTGGCGTATTGCTCGGGTTGATGCCGCTGGCAGTGGCGATCTCCGGCGTGATTTGGGCGGCGGTGTTTTTCACTTTGCGTTACGTCTCGGTCGCCTCGCTCGTGGCGGCAGCGGCGTTGCCTGTCACCGTCGGCATGCTCTGGCGCGCGGGGCGCGCGGACGCGGCGCTCTTCCTTTTTTCGCTGGTCGCCGCCGCGCTCGCGTTCTGGCGGCATCGCTCGAACATCCAGCGGCTGATCGCGGGGATCGAGCCGCGGTTCACCAAGAAAAAATCTCGCGCCGAGGTGCAAAGACCCACAGAAGAAGAAGGAGAGAAACAGAAGCTGGAAAATTCATGATCCAATGCTGGATCAGCTCGGTTCCCCCGCGCGGTTCATCCGCTTTCTTTCTCTGCATTTCTGCGCCTCCGCGTGAGATTTTCCCCGACTATGAATAACGATGCTGACATCGCCATTCTCGGAGCCGGCGGCTGGGGCACGGCGCTCGGCATCGTGCTCGCGGCACGCGGGCGGCGGGTGCGTTTGTGGGGACACGATCCGGCGCACGTCGAGCGACTGCGCGCGCGACGCGAAAACGCGACTTACCTGCCCGGGGTCGAGCTGCCAAAATCCATTGAGCCGACGAGTTCGCTCGGCGATCTGGACAGGGTCGGTTTGGTGTTGTTCGTCACGCCCTCGCGGGCGTTGCGGGAAGTCGCCGGGCAGCTTGCGGCGAGCGCTGGAGGCTTGCCCGAAAGTGTGCCGCTGCTCTCCTGCACGAAAGGCATCGAGCACGGCAGCGGGCGGCGAATGAGCGAAATTCTGCGTGAGTTTTTTCCACGGAATCCCGTCGCCGCGCTCTCGGGGCCGAGTCACGCGGAAGAGGTGGCGCGCGGAACGCCGACAGCGGTGGTGCTCGGCGCGACCGAGGCTGCGGTGGCCGCGGAGTTGCAGGGGATTTTCAATGGCGAAGCGTTGCGCGCTTATACCACGGACGATCTCGCCGGTGTCGAACTCGGCGGCGCGCTGAAAAACGTTTTTGCGCTCGCCGCTGGCGTTTCCGATGGCCTCGGCCTCGGCGACAACGCGAAGGCGGCGCTCGTCACGCGCGCGTTGGCGGAAATGATCCGGCTCGGCACGCGGTTGGGCGGACGGCGCGAGACCTTTCAGGGTCTGAGCGGCATCGGCGATTTGATGGTGACCTGTTTCAGCCGGCACAGCCGCAACCGGCAGGTTGGCGAGCGGCTTGGGCGCGGCGAGACGCTGGCTGCCATCACCGGCTCGATGCGCATGGTCGCCGAGGGCGTGCCGACGGCGCGCAGCGCCTGGGAATGCGCACGGCGCTGCGGCGTAGAGTCGCCGATCACCGACCAGGTCTATGCGCTGCTCTACGAAGGGCGGCCACCGGCGGCGGCGTTGCGCGAATTGCTCGAGCGCGACCCGCGGCCGGAGCGGGATTAGCCTGCGTTGCGCGTTAGAAGACAGCGGCTTTGCCAGCCCCGGCAGGGGCGTAAGCACAATCGCGTGGCCGGCCCGCTTGATTCCCGGCCCCATTCTTACGCCCCTGCCGGGGCTGCCGAGCGAAGTGATGCTCCAAGCTCAGTCGCGCAACTGCACGACGGCCTCGATTTCCACAGCGGCACCTTTCGGCAGCGCGGAAACGCCCACCGCCGCGCGGGCGTGCCGGCCAAGATCACCGAAGACTTGCACGAGCAAATCCGACGCGCCGTTGATGACCGCCGGCTGGTCCGCGAAATCCGGTCCGCACGCCACGTAGCCGCGGATGCTGACCACCTGCGCGACGCGATCCAGCGAGCCGGCATTCGCCTTGATCGCGGCGAGCAGATTGAGCGTGCAAATCCGTGCCGCTTCCTGGCCTTGTTCCAACGTGACCCCATCACCGACTTTGCCGGGAAAACGCAGCTCGCCGGAGACGAAGGGCAACGCACCGGAAAGGTAGAGCAGCCCGCCGGCTGCCTTTCCGGGAAGATAGTTGCCTGCCGCCGCGGCGGGCGGCGGCAGGCTCAGGTTCAATTCCGCCAGTTTGCTTTCAACCGTGCTCACGCAGTGAATCCAGGAGGTTCGTTTGAAGTGAGGATGATTGCTTACTGCAAACGGAAGGTGACAGGAATCACGGTCGTCTGGTTCGGCGGACCTTTCCACCGACCGGGGGCACCATTCTTGATCATCGCGTCGAGCTCCAGTGCCGCGGATTGCACGACTGTGACGCTGGTCACGTTGCCGCCCGCATCGGTGGTGACTCGATAGGTGCCGCTGCCAGTGAGCCGTTTCTGCCGAGCCACGGCCGAGTAAGGCGGCTGCGGGGTTCTCCAGCCCTGCCCGCCGATTTTGCCGCCGGGCGAGCCGCCGGGCTTGCCGCCGACCACGCCGGGAACATACTCCGGGCCGCGCTTGGCACCCTCGGGAATCGGCCCGCTGAACTTCGGTTTGACCTTCGGTTTATCCGGCGTCGGCGAGGGCGTCGGATCGACAAATTGCGTTTCCGGCTCCGGTGGCGGAGGCGTTTCTTCGTCTGGCTCCGGCGTTTCTTCCGGCGTCGGTTCCGGCGTCGCCTCGTCGGGATTGTAATCTTCGGGCACGACGAGTTCCGGCGGGGGCGGTTCGTCGGGGGCGAATTCGACTTCTGCGGTGAACGGCTTGTTCCGTTCAAACCACTCAGGGTGCATGTAGCCTGCGACCACCACGCCGGCATCAAGCAAGCAGGTGATAACCAAGCAGGCAACCACGCGGCCGCGTGAGGCTCTGCGGTAAAAAGTGCGGTCCGTTTCCATGGCGAGGAAGGGTAGTTAAGACAGACAGGTTAGACACGCGCGCGGAGGCGCTGTTGCACGGAATTTTTGAATCCAGAAATCTGGCAATTCAGAAACTATTTTCCAGCAGCTGCACCACCGCCGCTCTCCGCCGCAGCTCCAGGTGCGACACCTTTGGTGGCAAAGGTAACCTTGGTCAGGCCCGACTTCCGCAGCTTGTCCATGACTTCGATCATGAAGCGATAGGGCACGTTGGTGTCGCCGTTGATGTAAACCTTCGCGTCGTTGCCCGAATTTTTGCCTTCGGTGTAGAGTTTGATCGCGCGTCGGCGAAGTTCATCCAAGGCGATCTCGTCTTTGTCCTTTGAGCCGTTGGCTGTCCAGAAGATCTTGCCTTCCTTATCGACGCTCACCGTCGTGAAGTCGGGCTTGACCATATCCTGGCTGAACGGTTTGGTCGCGCTGGGCAGCTCCACCTTGGCGCCCTGGAGCTTGACCAGGCTCAAGCTCACCAGCATGAAGCTGGCGAGCAGGAAAAACATAATGTCGATCAGCGGGATGATCTCAATACGGGCCTTTTTTCCCGAACCGCCTCCGCCGCCACCGGAACTCATAAATTATTAGAAAAAGAATGGATGTTGGTTTGGTTGCACCGGACGCTCCAGTGCCCGGGAGGACACCGGAGCGCCGCAGCGCACTCAAGAAGTTAAGCCGACGCGGCTGCCGCCGCCAAAGCCGGCTCGTGGCCGACGGCCTTGGAGCCGCGCTGGAGATTCTGGATCATCACTTCGAGGTTGGTCGAAGCGGTTTCCAACTCGAACTTCAAGCGCTCGGTTTTCGAGTTGAAGAAGTTATAGAAAATCAGCACGAGCATGGCGATGCCGAGACCGCACGCCGTGGCGATGAGCGCCTCGCCGATGCCGCCGGAGACTGCGTTGGCGTCGAGGCCGGATTCGCCGACCGCCTGGAAGGCACCCATGATGCCGGTCACCGTGCCGAGCAGTCCGAGCAACGGCGCCAGGGTGATGGCGGTATCCATGACGCCGAGGAAGCGGCTGGCGCGCAACACCTCGGTGCCGGTGGCCACCTGGAGCGCGGCCTCGATGGTGATGTGCGAATGGTTCAGGCCGCTATACATCGTGCGCAGCCGCGGGTCCTGCGAGGTGCGGGCGAGCGCGGAGGCGCCCTTCAGGTCGCCGGCTTCCACCAGGCTGAAGACTTTTTCCAGCTTGCTGGTTTCGCGCAGCGTCTTCTGCCGCGCCCACCAGACAATGCGTTCGAGGATCACTGTGACGGCGATGATCGACAAGATCAGGATCGGCCACATGATGGGGCCGCCCTTGATGAAATAGTTAATGACCGGGTTGGTCGAGGAAGCTCGGTGCAGGCCTTGGGCCAGGATCAAAGTGAGCAGCAACATAGAAACAGTGCAGTTGAGGTGGTGTGGTGGACTGGACGGATGGTTTTGAGGGGACTGTCTGTGGTGTGGAGGTGGGGAGAAATCAGGACGGCGGCAGCGGGCACCCTGGAACTGCTAAGTCAGCGCCTCGGGCCGTTTTGACCGAGGGCGCAAACCGGGCGCCTGCTTTTCACCGTGAGCATTTCGCTCCACAGAGCTTTATCGAACTAAGTGGGCGAAGAGTGCGTGTCAATTCTGCGGGAAGGCGAAAATATTTTCGGGGCCGCCAATTTCCAAAACCGGCGGCAGCGACGATTTCCGGCGCGCGGAAACGCGGTTGCACGCCACGCGGAGGCGACGGAAACTCCCCGCCCGATGCCACCGGAGTCCCTCGCGAAAGAGTTGTCGGAGCGCTCGCATCGACCCTCCGAAGACCCGGCGTTCGTGCGCGCGATGTTCGGCCGCATCGCCGCGCGCTACGACCTGGCGAACACGATCCTGAGCGGCGGCATGGATTGGTTTTGGCGCCGGCGGGCCGCCGCGCAGGTGCGGCAGTGGGCGCCAGCGCGGCTGCTCGATCTGGCGACCGGCAGCGGCGTCTTGCTGGAAACCTTGCAGGCGGTCTCACCGGGCGCGTGGACCGTCGGCGCGGACTTCTGCCCGCCCATGCTCGGGCAGGCGCGCGCGCGCCGCCGCCTGCCCCGGCTCGTGGCGGCAGGCGGGCGGCGGCTGCCGTTCGCGAACCGGTCGTTCGGCGCGCTCCCCGTGGCGTTCGGGGTGCGCAC
>CAXTRS010000116.1:0-11920 GCA_964246635.1 uncultured Chthoniobacterales bacterium
CCGGCGGCGCGCACCTTGGCCGAGGCATGCGTCGCCAGCTCGGCGAGCACATCCGGCGCAGTTTCCGCGTCCCAGGCCCGCTTCTCGTCTCGACGCTCGGCTTCCTCCGAGGGCGTCAGCGGCGTGTCGAAATCCAGGGCCTGTCGTGCGGCAACCGTTGGCGCGAGCCAGAAGAGGTCCTGATTGCGCTCTTTGTCGCCCGGAAAGGCTCGGTTGAGCACGGCAGACATGCCGACGGTTCGCGTGGCGTCGCGGGCGAGCTGCTTGAGCAGATCGCCGGGGCAGGCGCGACGGGTGGCGAGCGCCTTGCGCACGCTTTTTTCGGGATCGGCAGCGAGCCGGTCCAGCGTGGCGCGGTCCGCGGAGCGATTCTTGGCCACCTGCGCGCGCGTGTCGGCGTTCGGGTCGGCGGCCAGCCGGGCCAGGATGGAGGGCGAGGTGGCCGGATTCGCCGCCACGACCTGCCGCACGGCGTCGCTGGCATCGGCGGCGAGCTGATCGAGCGCAGGCGCGGGGAGCAGCCGGTTGCCGGCGACCGCGCGACGCAAATCCTGGTCGCCGCTTAGCGCAAAACCGAGCAACACAGCCGCGGGAGTCGCGCGGTTGCGCGCCACGATGCGCTGGAGGGCCGGCGGCGCCTCCGGGCCGCCGAGCGTTTTCAAAACCTCCGGCGGCGTTCGCGGGTGGCGCGCGGCGAGCTTGCGGGGGAACGGACCGCCGGCCGCGAGGTCGGCGAGCAGCGCGGGGTCGAGGTCTTTCTCGCCCCGGCCCGCCGAGGCCAGCCAGCCATCGGCGCCGGCCCGGCGCATGAGCTTCACCCGTTCCCACAACTCGCCCGCCGGCAGCTTGCCTACCGCCTTCAGCGCGTGCCGGCGCACCGTCGCTTCCCCGCACTCCAGCGCGGCGCGCAAGAGCCACGGCGGCGCCGCGCCGACTTCCAGCAGCTCCGCCAGCGCGGCGCCGCCTTTCAGCTCGATCTCCGGCGGCGACGCCGGCGCTCCGCCCTTGGCGGCGCGGTTGGCCACGTGCAGGCGGGCGGCCTCGCGAATTTCCGGGTCGGAGTGGCGCAGGAGCGGGTGGAAGAATTCGCGCGGTGGGTCCCAGTCGCGCAGCATTTCGTGCAACGCCCGCGCCGGCAGGCGCAGGGGCAGGCCCGGGTCTTCGAGCAGGAGCAGCGGCAGCACCGGATTGGTCAACACCTCTGGCAGATAACGCCGCGCCAGCCGGAGCAGGGAATCTGTCGGCGTATTGGGGTTGGAGGCCACGGCGCGCGCGACCGCGCTGCGGAAGTCGGCCAAATGTTCCAGCCGCGCAGGCGGCGTGGCCGGGTCGGCGGCTTCCTCCAGGAGCGTGCGGGCGGTTTTGGCGGGAGCGTCGGCCATGCGGGGCGCGCGAGGCGGGAAAGCGACCGCCGCCTAGTTGCACACAACCGGCGCCCGGGAACAAGCCAAAACTGGGCCGCTTCCCATCGGCCAATATCTGCGTAATCTCCTGTCCGCCTTTTTTGCCATGACCTCCGCCGAAATCCGCCAGTCGTTTCTCGATTTCTTTCGGGAAAAGGAGCACACCATCGTGCCCTCCAGCCCGCTGTTGCCGAGCGCGCCGAATCTTCTTTTCACCAACGCCGGCATGAACCAGTTCGTGCCGATCTTCCTCGGGCAGGAAAAGGCGGACGTCTCCCGCTGGCCGGGCGCGACGCCCGGCGGCAGCGACACCCGCGCGGCCGACACGCAAAAGTGCATCCGCGCCGGCGGCAAGCACAACGACCTCGACGACGTGGGGCTCGACACCTACCACCACACCTTCTTCGAGATGCTCGGGAACTGGAGCTTCGGCGATTATTTCAAGAAGGAAGCCATCGAATGGGCGTGGGAACTCGTCGTCGAGCGCTGGAAGCTGCCGGCCGCGCGCGTCTATGCCACCGTTTATCAGCCCGGCCCCGGCGACCCGAGCGAGTTCGACCAGGAGGCGCACGACCATTGGGCGCGGCTCTTCACCGCCGCCGGGCTCGACCCCGCCGTCCACATCGTCAACGGCAACAAGAAGGACAACTTCTGGATGATGGGCGACACCGGCCCCTGCGGCCCGTGCTCCGAGCTGCACATCGACCTCACCCCGGCCGGCGACACCCGCGGCAGCCTCGTCAACGCCGGCGACCCGCGCTGCATCGAAATCTGGAACCTCGTCTTCATCCAGTTCAACGCCAACGCCGACGGCACTTTCTCGCCCTTGCCCGCCCGGCACGTCGATACCGGCATGGGCTTCGAGCGCATCGCCTCCATGATCCAAGGCACCAAGGGCTTCACCGACTTCAGCGGCATCATCTCCAACTACGACACCGACGTTTTCGCCCCCATTTTCCGCAAGATCGAGGAACTTAGCGGCAACACCTCCCCCCGCCCCTTCCCGCCGCCTGCCGGCGCCACGCCCTCGGCCGCCGGCGCCTCCGCGCCGGCCTCCGAGCCAGCGGCGAACGTTTCCACCGTCGCCTCCCCGGTCTCCGCCGCCTCCTCGCGAGGCTCCGACGTATCCTCCCAGGGTTCCTCCGTATCCGCGAGCAGTTCCTCCGTATCCTCTCGGGCCTCCTCCGGCGGAGGAGAGCCAGGAGGAGCCAGAGGAGAGCCAGGAGGATACGGAGGAACGCCAAGAGGAGCCAGAGGAGAGCCGGGAGGATACGGAGGAAACCCGAGCGGAGACGGAGGAGAGCTGGGAGGCGACGGCGGAGCCTTAAGCCCGCCCACCGCAGCCGCCGGCCTCGACCAAGTGGCCGTGGACGTGGCCTTCCGCGTCGTCGCCGACCACATCCGCACGCTTTGCTTCTCGATTGCCGACGGCATCCTACCGAGCAACACCGATCGCGGCTACGTCCTGCGCCGCATCCTGCGCCGGGCCGTGCGCTACGGCCGTCAGCTCGGCCTCGGCGGGCGCGACACCCCCAGCTTCCTGGCCGAACTGGCCGACGCGGTGCTCTACGCCTTCGGCCCGGTGTTCCCGGAGCTGATGAAAAACCGCGAGCGCATCCGCACCACGCTGGCGACGGAGGAGGGGGCGTTCATGAAGACGCTGGATACTGGAACGAAACACTTCGATGACATCTCAACGGCGCTGGTCGCATTTGATGCATTTAGAACTCGCTTAGACGAGCTAGGCGGCGTCGCAGCTATGACGGCAGAGGCTCACGCATTTCTGCTTCGCAATGAGGGGGTGCCTTTCCAGCAACTCGTTGCCCGATTACAGCAGCTTAATCCAAAGTGGAGCTTAGCGAACGCCGATTGGATCAAAGGAGCCGACGCTTTCAAGTTGTATGATACCTACGGTTTCCCGCTCGATCTGACCGAACTCATGGCCCGCGAGCGCGGGCTGACGGTGGATACTGCCGGCTTTGAGAAGTTGATGGAAGAACAGCGCGCACGGGCACGCGCCGCGCAGAAGAAGGAGGTCGTCGCGGCCGAGGGCAACGAGCCGGAGAGCACGACGGAGACGGAGTTTGTCGGCTACGAGATGGATCACTGCAAAGCGCGCGTCGTCGCGCTCCAGACGCGCGGCGAAGACACCTTCGCGCTCGTGGATCGTTCGCCGCTTTACGCCGAGATGGGCGGGCAGGTCGGCGATACCGGGGTGCTTATTTTGAAGGAGCAGAAGATCCCCGTGCTCAACACGGTGAAGCGCGGCGGGACGTTTCTGCTCAAGCTCGCGGCGGAGACGGACCGCGGCGTGGCGGTGGCGACGGTCGAGACGCCGCAGAACGCGATCCTCCAGGTGGATGAGCCACGCCGGCGCGCCATCGAATCGCACCACACCGCGACGCACCTGCTGCACTGGGCGTTGCACGAAGTCGTCGGGCCGGACGCCGCGCAGAAAGGCTCCTACGTCGGGCCGGACCGGCTGCGGTTCGATTTCAACAGTGCCGCGCTGACGCCGGCGCAGGTCGCGGACGTGGAGCGGCTGGTGAACGAACACGCGCTGGCGAACGAGGCGGTGTCGTGGCGCGAGCTGCCGTTCGTCGAGGTGCGCGGGCGCGCGGACATCATGCAGTTCTTCGGCGACAAATACGGCGACACCGTGCGCGTCGTGCAGATCGGCGGCGAGCCGGGATCGCTGAACGGTTTTTCGATGGAACTCTGCGCCGGCACGCACGTGCGCGCGACCGGGCAGCTCGGGGCGTTCAAGATCGTGAGCGAAGGGGCGATCGCCGCGGGCGTGCGGCGCATCGAAGCCGTGGTCGGGCGCGCGGCGCTGGAGTTTTTTGCGAAGCGCGACGCGGAGTTGAGCGGCAAGGTGCGCGAGTTGGAAGCGCGCTTGCTGGAGTTGAACAAAGCGCAGGAAAAGGAGCGCGCGGCGGCGTTGAAACGCGAGGCCGGCGCGCTGGCGGCGGAGTTGTTGGCGAAGGTGGAGGCGGGCGCGGCGGTGCCGCGGTTGTTGGAGAAGATCTCGCTCGGCGCGAGCGGCAGCGCGGAGCTGTTGCCGGCGCTGCACGACGCGCTGAAATCGCGCGGCTTCAAGGGCGTCGCGGTGCTCGCGGGCGTCGGCAACGAAGGCAGCGTGCCGCTGCTCGTTGCGGCGACGACGCCGGAACTCGCGGCGAAATTCCCCGCCGGCAAATTGCTCGGCCAGCTCGCGCCGCTGGTCGGCGGCAAAGGCGGCGGCAAGCCCGACCTCGCGCGCGGCGCCGGCAAGGAGCCTGGCAAAGTGGACGAGTTGCTACGCCGCGCGGGGGAGCTGTTGTTGTAGGACTGTAGCGGCTCGCACTCACGATGCTGGCGGCTCGGCCTCCAAAAGCGCGGCCGGCCGGGGCGCGATTTTTCCCTTCAACCCAAACCACGCCGCCGGCAGCATGACGAGGGCAAGCCCAAGGAGGATGAGCGCCATGCCGACGAGTCGTCGCGGGCCAAAAGTTTCGCCGAGAATCAGCGCCGACGACAGCGCGCCGAACACCGGCACGAGCATGGAAAACGGCGCCACGCGCCCGGCCGGATAACGTCGCAGCAGATAACCCCACAGGCTGAAGCCGACGAGCGACGAAACGCCAGCGATGTAGAGCAACGCCGCCACGCCGCCCCAGCCGACGTTCCCCAACGAGCGCGCCATGACGGCCGGCCCGTCGAAAACCAGCGACAGCGCAAACGCCGGCGCCGTCGCCACCAAATTGAGCCAGACGATCAGGCTGAACATGTCCACGCCGGGATGAGTGCCGCGCTTGAGCAGCACGTTGCCGACGGCCCAGCTCAGGGCGCCGAGAATCGTCAGGCACAAGCCTAGGACCGTGACATCGCCCCCGGCGGTGCTGGCGATGAGCAGCAGCCCGGCGAGCGCCACGCCGATGCCGACGACCTGCCGCCCGCTCGGCAGCTCCCGCAAGGCGAGGGCGGCGACGAGGATGGTGAAAAATCCCTGCGATTGCAGTAGCACCGAAGCCAGCCCCGGCGTGACTCCTTTCGTCATGGCGAGGAAAAGAAAACCGAAGTGCCCCACAAACAAAGTGGACGCGATGCCGAACAGCCGCGGCCAGTTCACGGGCGGCCGTCGGAGCACGAGTGCGGGCGTGGCGGCGAGCAGGAAGCGCAGCGCGACGAGCAGAAACGGCGGGAATGTCCCAAGGCCGAATTTGATGACGACAAACGTGAACCCCCAAAGGGCGGCGACGAGCAGGGCGAGAAGAATGTGCGTGGGCGCCATTGGGATGCAGCGCAAGCTGCCTGAAATATATCTACTCGGCTTGCACCGAAGACTAATAGCGCTCGGAGATGGCCATCCACCTACGAAATTTTATCGTCACGCGCGAGCAGCACCTCGCGCACGAGGGCGAGGAATTTTTCAATGTCGAGCGGCTTGGTCAGATACGCGTGCGCGCCGGCGGCAAGCAGGCGCTCGATCTGGCGCTGGGTGGCGTCGGCGCTGACAATGACGACGGGGATGTCCCGCGTGCTCTCCCCGGCGCGCAACTGCGCGAGGACTTCCCCGCCGGAAATATCGGGGAGATGGACGTCGAGCAGGATGAGATCGGGCCGATGCTGGTGGGCCAGGTCGAGACCGAGGCGGCCTTGCGTCGCGGTCAGCAGCCGCACTTCCGGGTGCAACTCCAGCAGGTTCTCGATGAGCTTGAGGTTGGACGGATTGTCCTCGATGTAGAGCAGCGTGCGATCGGTGGGAAGCCGCTCGGCGGCCGCCGGTGCGAGCGCCGCGCTGGCGTCCGCCGGTGCGGCGGCAAACGCGCCGAGGGGGTTGGTGGCGAGCGGCAGCTCGATCCAGAAAACGGCGCCCGGATTCGGGCCGGGCGCGACTCCGTCCTCCAAACCGAGGTCGCCGCCCATCGCTTCCATCAAGCGTTTCGACAACGCCAGCCCGAGACCAGTGCCCGCGACGCCGCCGCCGATGCGCTCGACGCCGAGCCGGTCGAAAGGCGTGAACAACCGCGGGCGCATTTCGGCCGACACCCCTGGGCCGGTGTCGGCCACGCACAGGCGCAGGCGGCCGGGCGCGGGGGAGTGGCAATCGAGCGTCACGTGGCCGCCCGGCACGTTGTATTTCACCGCGTTGCTGAGCAGGTTGAGCAACACCTGCTTGAGGCGCTGGCGATCGGCGGTGACGTGCGGTCCGCCGGCCAGGCAGCGCAGGTCGGTGGTAATGCCGCGCTGACTGGCAAACGGATGAATGAGCGCCAGCGTTTCGAGCGCGAGGTCGTGGACCGACACCGCTTCGGGCGACATCTCGATGCGCCCGCTCTCGACCCGCGCGATGTCGAGCACTTCGTCGATGAGTTGCAACAGGTGCCGGCCGCCGGTAACGATGTGGTCCACGCTCTCGCGCTGTTTCTCGGTCAGCGCGCTCAGCTCGAGGAGCTGGCTGAAACCGAGAATGGCGTTGAGCGGCGTGCGCAGCTCGTGGCTCATGCGCGAGAGAAACTCGCTCTTCGCCGCGTTGGCGCGCTGCGCTTCCTCTTTGCCGCGGCGGTGTTCCTCGGCCTGTCGGCGCGGGGGGGGGGGGGGGGCCCCCCCCCCCCCCCCCCGGGGGGGGGGGGGGGTGTGGCCGGGGGGGGGGACCCCCGCCGGGGCGCGGGGGGCCCGCGCGCGCCCCCCCCCCGTCCCAGGCGATGTCGCCGTTGTCGCGGCGCACGGGGCGCGAGATGATCTGGATGCAGCGCACCTCGTTGGTGCCGGGCACCAAGTAACGCCCTTCCCACGCGCGGGGCCGGAGCGTGCGCACCGACTCGGCGACGGAACGGTCGAAATCGGGCCGATCCTCCGGGTGAAGCTGGCGCTCGACGAACTTCGGGTCGCGCTGCAACTGCTCGGGTTCCACTCCGAAGATTTCGCGGCAGCCGCGACTGACGAAGGCGTATTCGACGCTGCCATCGGGATGCCGCACGAACTCATAGACCATCCCCGGCACATTGGCCGCGATGCTCTCGAACCGCGCCTCGCTCGCGCGCAGCGCCTGCTCGGTGCGCCAGCGTTCGGTGACATCGTGCACGACCACCAATCGCGCCGTGCGCCCGGCGAACGTGATCTCCGCGTCTCCGACCTCGACTTCGAGCTCCGTGCCGTCTTTCTTCCGGTGCCGCCAGGTGCGCCCCCGGACCGGGCCGCTCCGCTCCGTGGCGAGTTGCGCCAGCAATTTGGGCCTTTCCTCGGGGGGACGAATATCGAGGATCGTCATCCTCAGGAACTCCTCGCGCGAGTAGCCGTAGAGCGCGACGGCGGTTTGGTTGACCTCCAGAAACGCGAGGGTGGTGGCATCGAAGACCCAGCAGGGAAGCGGGTTGGTATCGAACAATTTTCGGTAGTTTTCCTCGCTGCGGCGCAGCGCCTCCTCGGCGGCCCGGCGCTGGGTGATATCGCGTAACACCGCGGTGATCAGCGGCGGCTCGCCGATAGGGATGCGGGTCACCGCCATTTCGACCAGGATGGGCCGTCCGTCCGCGCGTTGCGCGGGCAGCTCGAGGCGCCGGCCCAGCGAGCGACCGCTGTTCTGCGTGCTCAGGTAGCGCGCCATGCCGGCGAGATGCGCTGCGCGAAATTCTTCGGGCACGATGAGTTCGTGCAGCGGCCGGCCGAGCGCCTCCGCACGGGTGTAGCCAAAGGTTTTTTCCGCCGCCGGATTGAACTCGAAGACCCGGCCCTCGTGGTCGATCGTAATGATGCAGTCGAGCGCGTTTTCGAGGATCGCGGTGTTGCGCGCTTCGCTCGCGCGCAACTCGGCCTCGGCGCGCTTGCGCTCGGTGATGTCGCGCGAGATCGCGGAGACCGCGACCACGGCGCCGGTGGCATCGGTGATCGGCGACAGCGCGAGCGAGACATCGATGCGCGCGCCGTCTTTCCGCACTCGCACGGTTTCAAATGGCAGAACCCGCTCGCCTTGGGCGATGCGGCGCAGAGTGTTCAGATCTTCCTCCAGCCGGTCCAGCGGCACGATCAACTGCGGACAGAATCGGCCGAGGGCTTCGGCTTCCGTGTAGCCGTAGAGCGCTTCGGCGCCGCGGTTCCAGCTCGTGACCACCCCTTCGAGGGTCTTGCCCATGATAGCGTCTTCCGATGATTCCACGATGGCGGCAAGTCGCACCGCGGACAGCTCCGCGCGCTTGCGCTCCGTAATGTCGAGTAGCGTGCCGACGGTGCGCAGCGGCCGGCCCGTGGCGGGGTCGTAAAACGTGTCGGCCTCGGCGTGGACGATGCGTTCCGCGCCGTCGGAGCGCACGATGCGATGGTCGATGCTGTAACGCTTGCGGGTGCGCCACGCCTCGGTGAACGCGCTCCGCACGGCGACGCGGTCGTCGGGGTGGACGCTGTTCGCGAAACGTTCCCACAACTTGCCCGGAGGCTCCCCGGGTTCGAAGCCCAGAATGCGAAACATTTCGTCCGACCAGACGAGGCTTTCCGGGTCCGGTTCGCCGGCTGGTGTGAACCTATGCTCCCAACTGCCGAGGTGCGCCACGCGCTGGGCGCAGGTGAGCCGTTCCTCACTTGCGCTCGCTCGTGTCTGCGCCTCGATGCGCGCGGTCAGGTCCAGTTGCACGCCGACCAAGTTGACCAGCGTGCCGGAGTCGTCGAACACCGGGCTGATGGTCAGCCCGTTCCAGAACGGCGTGCCGTCTTTGCGGTAGTTGAGCAGAGTCCCGTGAAAGGGCCGTTGCGCCGCCAGCGCCGCGCGGATTTCCGCGACGACCGCCCGGTCGGTGTCCGGCCCTTGGAGAAAGCGGCAGTTGCGCCCGAGGATTTCCTCGCGCGGGTAGCCGGTCAGCGCGCAAAAAGCCGGGTTGGCGAAGGTGATCGGGAGATCATCCGCGAGCGGGTCGCAAAAGAGCACGCCGACGACCGCGCTGTCGATGGCAGCCGCCAGGCGGCTGTTCTCGCGCAGCGCGCTGGCGAGCGCGGCGGCCATTTCGGGAGTGTCGGGCACAGATGACAACGGTTGAATTTCTGTGCTAATTCGTTCGCCCACAAGCGGGACAGCGCAGATTTTTTCTGATTCGCATCCGGCCGGAGCGCGCTAAGCGTATCGGCCTCCACGCTCATGGCCACTCGATCCTAAGCCGCTGCTGCTTCTTCCAAAAAACAGACTTCCGGCTCGCGCCGTTCATCGTCGTCGTCGCCGCTCAAAGACCCACGCGGCGGCTTGACGGCGGCGGGCCGCACACACTTCAAAAAAACCGAGGGCGCAAATCTCAAGCCGGGCGTGAAAAAATCCGCCGCCGAGATGTCGCCGGAGGAAATGAAACGCAAAGGTTCCTTCCTGCGCCGGCACTTCGCCAACCTGCGCGGCCAGCTCGTCGGCGACGACAGGAAGCCGACACGCCTCGCGTTGCAAGCCCACGCCTGGGGCGAGCCGGTGCCGAAGACAGAGGCCGCCGCAAAGAAGCTGGCGGACAAAGGCGCGCGGCTTTTGGAACGCTACCAAGCGTCCAAGAAGAAAAAGTCGTCGTCTTCAAAAGCGAAAGCGAAAGCGAAAACGAAAACTTGATGATCCTGTTCACCACGCGTTGCGCGGCTGCTGCGCGGCGAGCTGGTCGTGCGCGGCGTCTTCGAGATTGGGAAAAAAGCGCAGCCCGGTCTGGCGCTCGACTTCGCCGACGGTGGTCAAATACGGCGAGAACGAGCCGTGGCTCGTGACTTCCTGAGCAACCACAAACGCTTCCGCGCGCACGCCGCCTTCGTGCCACTGCGCGACGATCGTATAAAACGCGCGCGGAATCGCGATCTTGCCGCGCATGCGCTCGACACGATCCAGCGGCCCAAAGACGGGTCCGGTGATGACCCAGACCTGGCCGAAGCGGCCGGTGTAATTGTCGGCCACGCGCGCTTCGAGATTGGCCCAGAGGCCGGCGTTCAGCTTGTGGCGTTGGGGCGCGATGTTGCTGAGGAGAAACGTTTCTTCCTGTGCGTGACGATCAAAGCGGCTGCCGATGGCGTAATTCGGCGTCATGTGTCCGCGGTCGTAGCCGCTGCCGGTGTAGTCGCCGGGCTGCACGCGCGCCTGCGTGCGCGTGTCGGGATAAAAGCCGCTCGGCCGGTGGCCGATCTGCGGCGGACCTTCGATGCGAAATACGCGGTAGGCAGACCAAACTGGGTCGGCGAGTTCGTCGCAATAGCCAACCGTGTAAGCCTCATTGTAGAGCGTGCGGATCTCGTGTGGAAACCCGGCCCGCCGCGGCTCGCCGCCGAAGAGCACGGCGTTCTGCTCCGGCGCCACCGCGGTCTTTACGAATGGCCGCGAAAAATAAAGCGTCCAGAAATCGGAGAGCACTTCGCCGAAGCGCACCGGCTGGCGCGCCGGGTGCCAGCCGTGCTGCGTCTCGGAGCGATCGCCGCTGGCGTGTAGCGACATTGCCGGCAGCGGATGACTCTGTTCGCGCCAAGCCGCGAGTTCCGTGCGGATTTCCGTTTTGCGTTCCGCGGATTGGAACGCATACCAACCCAGCGGCGCCAGCACGAGAAACGCGACGGCGCACAGCGCGACGATCAAAAACGAAAACGCGACCTGCGGATTGCGGCCGGCCGCTTGAAAGAGCGCAGTCAGCACGCGCGCGAGCAGCGCGGCGTTGGCGGCGTCGGAGCCGCGACGCGGAGGATTGGAAAACGGATCGCGCGGGAAGGGGGATCGAGCCATCGGGAGAGTGCGATGCGGGTTCGCGCGCCGCCGGTTCGTTGCGCTTATCGCCGGCCCATCTGTTCGGCGCTCGCCGTTCGATTCGGAAGGACCATCACTCGCAATCTTTTATTCATGAAAACCGAAACTCCGCAGGAACGCCAGGCTGCCATCGAAAAACTCGGCTCGCTCATCAAGAAGGTGAAGTTCGCCATGCTCACCACGCTGGACAACGAAGACGGCACGCTGCGCAGCCGGCCGATGGCCACGCAGGAGACCGAGTTCGACGGCACGCTCTGGTTTTTCACCCGCGCCAGCGCGCCGAAAGTCGGCGAGGTCGAGAAGGAGCATCAAGTCAACCTGAGCTACGCGGAGCCGGACGATCAGCTTTACGTTTCCATTTCCGGCCGCGCGAATCTCGTGCGCGACAAAGCGAAGGCGGAGGAACTCTGGCAGCCGGCGCTGAAGGCGTGGTTTCCGAAAGGCGTCGAAGATCCGGACTTGGCTCTGCTGAAAGTCGAGGTCGAAAAAGCCGAATATTGGGACACGCCGAGCAGCGCGATGGTCCACTTGTTCGGGTATGTGAAAGCGACCCTCACCGGGAAGGCGTATCATCCCGGCGAGAACGAGAAGATCACGCTGGAGTGACCCAAGAGCGTTCCATATTCGAATCAGCCGCTTCTTCCAGCCCCGGCAGGGGCGAAAGAAATTAGCCCCGGGCGCAAGTCCGGGGTGGGCGAACCATAACGATCAAGCCCCGGCAGGGGCGTAAGAAGGAGGGCGTGGCCGGCGCGCGGGGGGAGGCGGCCGGGGTTTCCCCCCGGGCGGGGGGGGGCGC
>CAXTRS010000116.1:11930-12626 GCA_964246635.1 uncultured Chthoniobacterales bacterium
CTGGGGCGTACGACCCCGGGCGGCGCCGGCGCGCGGATCTCCGCGCCAGTTGTTCCGCCCCTGCCGGGGCTTGACGCATTCTCTCATCCAAACCCACGGCTCACGCCGTGGGCTATTTTCTGTCGCCCCTGCCGGGGCTGAGGGAGATGAGCGTGTCCCTGTTTACGGCTTTGGCGCCAGCGTGGTCACGAGTGCTTCGAAGCGCGGCTCACCCAGCAGCGGGTCCCACGTCGGGTGCAGCTTGAGCATGCCGTAGCTTAGGTTGCCGGGGATTTGCAGCGCGACGCCGAGTTGTTGCAGTGCCAGATCCGTCTCACCCGTCCATGTGTAAATGACCGCCAGGTCGGTCATGAGATCGGAGCCATCGACAGCGTCCTTCGACGGCGGCAACAGCTCGCCCGCGCGTCGGCCCGCGCGCAACGCCTCCTCTTTGTTGCCGAGCGCCGCGTCGATCAGCCCAAGCACGCTCAGCGCCTTTGGATCGCTGGGATGCGCGCGCACGTTTTTCTCGGCTTGGACGCGCGCCGTGAGGAAAAATTCGCGCGCCTTGGCCGCGTCGCCCGCCGCGCGCGCGGCGATGGCTTCATACCACGCGCGCGGATAAAGAAAGCCCCCTTCGTTGTTGCCGTCCGCCGGGATCGCAGAGACTACGCGCGCGGTCGCGGCGCGGTCGCGCTCGCCCCTGGTCCGCGCGAT
>CAXTRS010000117.1:0-1880 GCA_964246635.1 uncultured Chthoniobacterales bacterium
AATTCCACGGCGAACGCCTACTCGCTGCTCGCGCTGGACCGCCTGTCGTTCGGCGTGGAATTCGTCAACTCGGCGAAGTTGAGCGGGAAGTTTGGGAAAGGCACCAGCGGGATCGGCGCGTAGCCGACATAGCGCGGATTGAAAAGGTTGAGCGGCTGCTCGCCGCCGAGCACGCGGATGTCGTTGTTGTCCTGCCGGTCGTATTCTGCGGAGAAGAGAAGCTGGTTCTTCACGGTCGGAAATCCGCCGCTGCTCCGCGTCGGTGCCGCCGGGGTGCTCTTGCCGTCCTTGTCCTTGCTCGCCGGTGCGGCGGCTGGCTCGGCGCCGCGATAAATCGTCCATTCAAAAACCTGGTCGAGCCGCGCGGTCAGGTTGTTGTCGTCGAAGTCGTTGATCGAGACGCCGCGGGCGATGTTGCCGGCAGGGTCGATGAGCGGACCGGCGAAGTTGAACAAGATAAAATAATTGCCGGTCTCCTGCCCGTAGCGGTCGTGAACGGAAAGCGTGGTGCGAACGCCTTCGCTCCAACGGTGTTCGAGCGTGAGCAGGCCGCGAAACGTTTCGTTGGTGAAGTCGGTGAAGCCCGGCTCGCCGAGGTAACGGGAGTAGGGGACGTTCGGCACGACGCGGCCGGCGTCGTAGGGCAGGCCGGGAATCGTCGAGCGGTGATCGTGCGAGTATTCGCCGCGGAACGTCAGCGTGGTGTCGCGTCCGATCTGCCACTGCAAGGACGGCGCGACGAAGTAACGCTCGCCGCCGACGAAGTCGATGAACGACGCGTTGCGGTCGTAGGCCGCGTCGAGCCCGAGCGCGAGGCGCTGCGGCAACGCGTTCCACGTCGCGTTTAGTTGCGTGCGGTAGAAATCGTAGGAGCCAAACTGTTGTTCGAGGGCGAAACGATTTTCAAAACCGGGCAGGCGCGTGATGTAGTTGACCACGCCGCCCGGTTCGCCGCGCCCGTAGAGAATGGCAGCCGGTCCCTTGAGCACTTCGATGCGCTCGATATTGGCAACATCCGTCGGCCCGATCGCGCCCAACCCGGCATTGGAAACCGAACCCGCGCGAAAGCCGTCTTTAATCAGGTCCTGCTGCTGGAATCCGCGCACCAGATAGTTCTCTCCAATACCGTTGTAGGAGCCGGTGCGCACCACGCCGGAGACATCGGAAGCGGCCTCCTGCGGATCGTTGATGAGCTGATCCTGGAGCGTGCGTTTATTGACGACCTGCACGGAACGATCCGTGTCGAGAATGCGCGCCGGCAAGCGTGTGGCAGTCGTGGAATCGAGTGCCGGCAGTTCTTCCTCGGGCGCGCGACCCTGGACGAGGACGCGCTGCGGCGAAGGCGCGTCGGTTGGCGGCGTCGTTTCCGTCGGTGCAATCGTCTGCGCCGGCGCAGCAGGCGCTGCGAAAACGAGCGGCGCGCAGAGAAGCGATAACAGCAGAACGCTAGGGCGCCGACGAGGTGCAAGTGGAGCGCGAAGCGGGAGGATCATGGCAAGGAGAGAGCGGGCGGGCGGGCACCTTGCGGCGAATTGCCAGCGCCTGCTTTCACCTCCTTGCTATTTTCTGTCGGCTGCTTGCTTTTTACTGTGGCTCCGGTGGCCTGTGGTCCGCTGCCCCCTCGAGCAGCGCAACGTTCGCGGACGGGGGTGACGGCGTCGGCTTTTCACGCCGCGGATTTAACCCCTATTGAGAAACGGGCTGCGGCACCACGCGGTCGAGCACCTTCGCGCTGGAGAGCACGCCAGGCAGACCCGCGCCGGGATGAGTGCCGGCGCCGACGAAATAAAGACCGCGCACGTCTTCGCTGACGTTGTGCGGGCGGAACCAGGCGCTCTGCGTGAGGATCGGCTCGAACTGAAAAGCGCTGCCGACAAAGG
>CAXTRS010000117.1:1890-12518 GCA_964246635.1 uncultured Chthoniobacterales bacterium
GATCCCGCTCGAAATCGAGCGGCGTCAGGATGCGTTGCGTGACGATGTGCTTCCGCAAATCCGGACAAAGCGTGGGGATTTCCAAGCTGGCGAGAATCTCGTCGGCGTAGCGGTCTTTCACCGCGTTCCAGTCGATCTCGCCGCGCAGGTTCGGCACCGGCGAGAGGACGTAGAAACATTCGCAGTCGGGAGGAGCTAAGCTCGGGTCGGTGCGGGTCGGCGCGTGCAGATAGAGCGAGAAATCGTCGGCGAGCGTTTTGTGGCGGAAGATGTCGTCGAGCAATTCACGGTAGCGGCGGGTGAGCACGATGGTGTGGTGCGCCAGGTGCGGGTAGGTGCGGTTCGTGCCGAAATAAACGACGAAGAGACCCATCGAATAGCGCATGCGCTCCAGCCGCCGATCCGTCCATTTGCGACGGTGCTGCGGGGCGATGAGCTTGCGATAGGTGTTGGCGGTGTCGCCGTTGGAAACCACGACATCTGCGGGCAAGCGACGGCCGTCGGCGAGGCGCACACCAGACACGGCGCCTTTCTCCACGACGATCGCTTCCACCCGCGCCTTGAGCTGCAATTCGCCGCCCATTTCGGCGAACAATTTCAGCAAGCCTTCGACGATCGCGCCGGTGCCGCCCATGGCGAAATGGACGCCCCATTTGCGCTCGAGGTAATGGATCATCGAATAGATCGAGCTGGACTGAAACGGGTTGCCGCCGATGAGCAGCGGGTGAAACGAAAACACCTGCCGGAGCTGCTCGTTTTTGATGTAGCGCGAGATGAGCTGATAAACCGACTGGTGCGATTGCAGCCGCACGAGGTCCGGCGCGACTTTCAGCATGTCCCACGGCGTGGAAAACGGCCGGTCGGCCAGTTCGGTGAACGCCTTGTCGAAGATCGCGCGCGAGCGGCCGACGAACTGCCGGTAGCCCGCGACATCCGCCGGCTCGAACTTCTCGATCTGCGCGACGATCTCCGCCTCATCACCGGTGTAATCGAACACGCGGCCGTCGTGAAACACGATGCGATAAAAGGGCGAGCACGGGACAATTTTGACGTAGTCCTCCGTGCGCCGTCCGCCGAGTGCGAACAGCTCGTCGATCAGAAACGGCGCGGTGACGATCGTCGGTCCGGCGTCAAAGGTGAACCCGTCCTGCCGATACACGTAGGCTCGCCCGCCCGGAGCGTCGCGCATTTCGAGCAGCGTCACTCCATACCCGCGCGCTTGGAGCCGGATCGCCGCCGCGATGCCGCCGAAGCCACTGCCGATGACAACGGCGGTCGAACGCGGATGCAACGCACGTGGCGGCGCGGGAGCGGCAGGATTTAACACAGAGAGCACAGCGACAGAGGCACAGAGAGCACAGAGGAAGAAGGGGAGGAAAGGCGAGGAATGCCGACAACCAAGAACAAAAATGCCTTTTCTCTATGTCCTCTGTGCCTCTGTCGCTGTGCTCTCTGTGTTAAAACTTACCCGTTGCTGCTGCTACACGTCGCCGCTCCGCGCACCAGGCGGATGAGCGCGACGAGTCCCTCGCGCACCCCGGCTTGGAAAACTTCGCTGCGCGCCGCATTTTCCGCTTCCGCGAAGAGCGTTTCCATCGTCTCTCCGAGTCGCGCGACGGCGCCGCTTTTTACCACGAGTTCGCGCGCCTTGCTCACCATTCCCTCGCTGGGCGCGGCACCGCTCAGGCAGAGTTGGAGCAAGCCTTGATCGGCCTCGCCGAGTTGCGCGAAGGCGGTGCGGATGAGCAGCGTTTTCTTGCCTTCCAAAATGTCCGCCGGCACCGCGGCGTCGCTCACCTCGAAGCGGGCAAACTCTTGCAGATCGTTTTGGATTTGAAACGCCAGCCCCGCCGGCTGCGCCACGCGCGCGAGCGCCGCGAGTTCCGCGTCGCCCGCCCCCGCGCTCAGCGCGGCCATGAAGCGCGGGCACTCGATGGTGTAGCGCGTCGTCTTCAGCAGATACATCGTCTCGATGTCGCCGAGGCTGACCTTCGACACGTCGCGAGTGCCGTGCACGATGTCGGCCGCCTCGCCGAAGCCGGTCTCGACCATGCAGCCGAGCAGCAGCGCGCCGAGCCGCAGGCGCAACTCGGGTGCGACGCCGCGCGGTTCGTGAAGCAGGCACTTTTGCGCGAGCGCGAAGAGCACGTCGCCGAGCACGAGCGCGAGATTGGCGCCGACGCGCGGCCGGTCGGAAAACGGCGTGAGCCGGTTCTCGACGATCCGGTGCAGGGTCGGCAACGCGCGCCGGGTCTCGGAGCGGTCGATGATGTCGTCGTGAATGAGGATGAAGCCGTGCAGCAACTCGAGGCTCGCGGCGATGGCGAGGAGATCGTCTGGGGAGGCCGGCGGCGATGGCGGCGCTCCGCAGAAGACGCGGTGCGAGAGCAAAAACAGCAGCGGGCGCAAGCGTTTGCCGGGCCGGCAGACAAACTCGACGAGGTCGTCATAGAGCGTGTCGAACGCCGGATGCCGCGCCGCCTCAATGCGTTCTTTTTCCAAATAATCCGCGAGGAATTTGTCGATCCGCTGGCGGGTCGCGCTGAGCTCGCCGGCGGGGAAGGGACAGCCGGCGGTCGTGGGCGGGAGAGGAAGAGCGACAGCGGCAGCAGCAAGCATGGCGGGGAGAAATTTGAAGGGGCGGGAGATCCGACGCAGCACGCGCTCGCACAGGAGGAACCCGCAGGAGGCGCGGCCGGCTCCCGGTGTTACGCGGAGACCGGTTTTTCGGATGCCGGGGGCGCGCTTTCGCGTTAGGTTTCGCCGGCCGTGTTTAACAGCGCGGCAGCCGTCATGTCATTCGCAAAAACGCTGTCTCAATCCCACGCGCTCCGCAGCCCAACCGTGCGCGCGTTTGCGCGGCTGATCGAGCCGATGGACTCGGGCGCGCTCGAGGCGCTCGCGGTGCGTTCGCGGGCGCTCACGCTCCAGCACTTCGGCCGCGTGATGCGGCTCTTCGCGCCGCTGTATTTGAGCAACGAATGCGTGAACAACTGCAAGTATTGCGGCTTCTCGCGCGACAACCCAATCCTGCGCGTGACGCTCTCGGTGGACGAAGTCGTCGCCGAAGCGCGGCACCTCGCGGCGGAAGGTTTTCGCAACCTTCTGCTCGTCGCCGGCGAGCACCCCAAGTTTGTTTCGGGCGGCTATCTCGAAGCCTGCGTGCGCGCGTTGCGCGAACAGGCGGAAATCCCCAGCGTCTCGCTCGAAGTCGGCCCGATGGAAACCGACGAATACCGGCCGCTGGTCCGTGCCGGCGCGGAAGGGCTGGTCGTGTATCAGGAAACGTATCACCGCCCGACGTATGCGGAGATGCACACCGCCGGGCCGAAGCGCGATTTCGACTGGCGGCTCGATTGCGCGGAGCGCGCCTACGACGCCGGTTTCCGCCGGCTCGGCATCGGCGCGCTTTTCGGATTGTGGGATTGGAAAGAAGAGGCCGTCGCACTGGCGGCGCACATCGATTATTTGCTGAAACACTGCTGGAAAGCGCAGCTCACCGTAAGCCTGCCGCGCCTGCGTCCGGCGGCGGGCGAGTTCGTGCCGCGCTTTGAACTGCCCGACCGCGAGTTCGTGCAATTGCTCTGCGCGTTGCGCGTCACGTTTCCGCAAATCGGCATCGTGCTGAGCACGCGCGAGTCGCCGGCGTTGCGCGACGCGCTGATCCCGCTCGGTGTCACCATGATGAGCGCTGGCAGCCACACGGAACCCGGCGGTTATACCAACCAAGGGCAGGAAAGTTTGCATCTCACCGTGCGCGGCCGGCTGGTCGATGCGGACCTCCAGGCGAAGCCCGCGTGCGAGCGCCGCGCAACCGGCCAGTTCGACATTGCCGACGAGCGTTCGGCGCGCGAAATCGCCGAGCTCCTGCGCGCGCGGCACGGGCTGGAGCCGGTGTGGAAAGATTGGGACGACGCGCTGGCGGTTGGTTGATCGATTCGCTGCCTTATGGACAAAGTAAATCTCGCGCAAAAGCTCGCGCTCTTCAGCGAGCACTGGAGCCCGAAAATCGTTGCCCGGCTGAATGGTCAGGAAGTGCGCCTGGCGAAGATTCTCGGCGCGTTCGACTGGCATCATCACGCGGACGCCGACGAACTGTTTCTCTGCGTCGCCGGCCGCTTCCGGCTCGAATTTCGCGACCGGCCGAACGTCGAGCTGTCGCCCGGCGAACTCGTCGTCGTCCCGCGAGGCGTCGAGCATCGCCCGGTGGCGGAGGAAGAAGCACACATCCTCCTTTTCGAGCCGGCCGACACGCTCAACACCGGCAACGTGCAGAGCGAGCGCACGCACGCCGTGCTGGAGACGATCTAACCGACGAGGTCGCATGGAAACCGCCGCGTCTCCCGTCGAGCTCCAGGTGAATGGCGAACCGCGCGCCGTGCGCGCCGGCGCCTCGCTGCCCGAGTTGCTCGATGCACTGGGGCTGCCGCCTCAAGCCGTGCTTGTCGAGCACAACGGGGTCGCGCTTTTTCGCAGAGACTGGCCGGCGATCCGTCTCGCGGCCGGCGACCGGTTGGAAATCATCCGCGTCGTCGCGGGCGGGTAAGCGTTGTAGAGGCGGCAAGCCGAGCCGCCTCTGACTTTCCGGCTGTCTTGCTGGGCAAAGAAAAAGACAAAGATTTGAGGCGGCTCGGCTTGCCGCCTCTGCAACCATCCATGCACGTCTGGAAAAAAATCGTGCGGCCGGACCGTGCGGAATTCTGGACGGATGGACTTGTCACTCGTGGCGGCGTGTCGCCGGAACGCCTCGTTGTCGTGCAGCCCGCCGCAGGCTCGCCTTATGGATTGAACCATGCTGCCGGATTTGCCGAAGACGTGATCGGCAGCAGCGTGCGCCTGGAAATCTACTGCGAACGCGCCGCCGAAGCGCGGCGGCTCGTGCGCGACTTCGGCGGCCAGGCGCGGGCGTTGCGCCCCGGCGAATGGGAACGCTGGCTGGCGTCCTCCGCGATTGATCGGCCGTTGCGGATCGGCCGCCGTTTGCTCGTCAGCAACCAACTCGAGGAACTCGCCCGCTTGCGCGCGGAAAACGAACCCGCCGGCCGCCACGTGCTCTGCATCCCGGCCGCGATGGCCTTCGGCACCGGCGAGCACGCGACGACGGCGATGTGCCTGCGGCTGCTCGATGCCATCTTGCGCGAGCGACGCAACGCCGCGCCGCCTTGGGATCTGCTCGACCTTGGCACCGGCAGCGGCATCCTCGCTCTCGCGGCGCTGAAACTCGGCGCGCGCCACGCGCTCGGCCTGGACACCGATCCCACCGCCGTGCGCACCGCCCGCGAGAACGCGCAACTCAACGAGGTCTCGCCCCGCCGCGTCCGCTTTGCCCAAGCCGATTTGCTCGACTGGAAAACCGACCGCCCGTGGCCGGTAATCGCGGCCAATCTTTTCAGCGACCTGCTCATCCGCCTGCTGCCTGGCGTCATCGCCCCGGCGCTCGCGCCCGGCGGCGACCTCGTCCTCTCCGGCGTGCTCGCATCGCAGGCGAAAGAAGTCGCGACCGCCGTGCGCCGAGCCGGCTTGAAGTTGGGAGAAACCAAGCGCCGCGGCCGCTGGTGTGCGTTCCGCGCCAGGAAGGCTGTGGTTGCAAAAAACGGGTGGCTTGAACTCGAAGTGGGGAGGCTGAATTCCGACTAGGAGACCTCGAAACCCGGCCGGGAGAACTCGAAACCCGACCGAGAGAACTCAAAACTTGAGCGGGAGAACTCAAAACTTGAGCGGGAGAACTCAAAACTTGAGCGGGAGAACTCAAAATCTGAGCGAGGGACCTACAAAATCTGAGCAGGAGAACACAAAATCTGAGTGGGAGAACACAAAATCTGAGCGAGAGAACTCAAAAATCGACAGAGGATGGTCAAAGATTCACTCAGAGACGATCATTCCCGCTTCGGAGGGCTTCAAGATCGACGTGGAGTCGTGCAAACATGAGTTGGAGTGATCAAAATTCGACATGGGATCGGTCAGAATCGATTCCGATCTCACGAAAATCGACTCGGAGACCGCTGAAATCGACCGGAAGGGCTGGAAACTCGTCGGCGATGGGTGGGTAGTGGATCGTCCGACATGGGGGATTGGGGAGCATAGGCGTCCCGCCTGTTCTGGCGGGCGTCCCGCCCGGCAGCGCGTTTCTTAACAAGACGAACTCAGCCAGAGTGTTTGGGCGGGACGCCCAAACGGACAGGCGGGACGCCTATGCTACCCAATCCCTCATTCCCAATTCCAAACTGACCTGTTACCGGATGGCGACCTCCGGGCGCCATCCACCTACGACTTCGGCTCGATGCGCGGAAACAAGGGCGTCGGCTGGCCGACCTTGTGACCCTCGGGCAAGCCACCCCAGACGGCATCCGCCAGCCGCGGCTCCGCTTTCCAATTGAGCTGCTCGAAGATGCCGCGCGCCGCCCGTGGCAACACCGGCGAAATGAGGATGGCAATGATGCGCAGACTCTCGGCCAGCCCGTAGAGCACGTGGTCGAGCTTGCCGGCCAGCTCCGGGTCTTTGGCTAATTTCCAGGGCGCAGCCATCTCGATGTGGGTGTTGCAGGCGGTGGCGAACTCGCCGACCGCGGCGAGCGCGGCGTGGATTTCGCCTTCGTCCATCTTCTGGCGATAGGTGGCGAGGAGGCCGTCGGCTTGCGCGCGCAACGGCGGCGGCTCGCTGCCGGCCGGGGTGAGCGCGCCGGCGCGGTAGCGCTGCGTCATGTTCAGCGCGCGGTTGAGCAGGTTGCCGACGGAGTTGGCCAGCTCGGCGTTGTAGCGGCCGATCAGGCGCTCCTCGCTGAAGTCGGCATCGTAGCCGGTGGCGATGTCGGTCATCAAATAATACCGCAAGGCCTCGGCGCCATAGGTGTCGGCGCACACGTCGGGGTCAACCACGTTGCCGACGCTCTTGCTCATCTTCGCGCCGGAAACGTTCCACCAGCCGTGGACAAGCAGGCGCTGGAGCGCGTCGTCGGGGAAGCCGAGCGCGTGGAGCATGATGGACCAATAGATGCCGTGCGCGGGGATGAGGATGTCTTTGCCGATGATTTGCAGCGCGGGCCAGCGGGCGCGGAACTCGGCGGGCTGGTTCTCCCAACTAGATGATGGATCGTAACCGGCGAAGGTAATGTAATTCAGCAGCGCGTCGAACCAGACATATGTGACGAAGTCACGGTCGAACGGCAGCTCGATGCCCCAGGAGAGCCGGCTCTTTGGACGCGAGATCGAAAGGTCGCCGGAGAGTTTTTCGACGGCATTGCGCAGCTCGGTCAGGCGGAAGTCGGGAATGACGAAATCTTTGTGCGCGTCGATGAAACCGAGCAGCCAGTCTTTGTGTTTCTCCAACCGAAAATACCAGGTCTCTTCCTCCAGTTCGACGACCTCGCCCCACTCGGGACCGAACTGTCCATCCGGGCCGCGTTCTTTGTCGGTGAGGAATTGTTCCTGCCGCACGGAGTAGAAGCCTTTGTAGCCTTTTTTGTAGAGCTGGCCTTCGTCGTGCAGACGCTGGAGAACGCCTTGGACGGCGCGCTTGTGCAGGTCCTCCGTCGTCGCAGCCCAGGCGTCGTATTGCACGTCGAGTTTTTTCCAGAGCGCGAGAAATTTCTGCGTGTTGCGCTCGGAAAATTCCTGCGGGCTGACGCCTTCCTTTTGCGCCGATTGCTGCACTTTCTGCCCGTGCTGATCGACGCCGGTGAGGAAGAAAACCTTCTCGCCTTTGAGCCGGTGATAGCGCGCGATGACATCGGCCAGCACCTTCTCGTAAGCGTGCCCGATGTGCGGCGCGCCGTTGGTGTAGTCGATCGCAGTGGTGAGGAAGAAGGTGTCTTTCATCAGCGTGCTGGTGAGGGGAGAACGGAGATGCTGGACACTAGATGTTAGAGGTCAGCAATCCAGCATCCAGCGTCCAGCATCCAGCATCCAGCCACGCATCACTTCGGCCCCGACTCTTCGTTGCCCGTGTCGAGGATGACTTTCCAGGCGCCGTCCGCCTGCTTCTTCCAGACCGTCGTGAATTTGCCGCGCGCGATCAGTTTTGCGGCGGAGCCGGCGTAGGCCTCTTTTTTCCGCATTTCCCATTCGCCAAACGTGTAGCCGAGGTCGCCGCTCTGCGAGACTTCCGCGCGCAAGGGCCACCAGTCGAGCACGATTCCGGGCTCGTCCAAGCCGGCTGATTTCACCCACGCGCAGATCGCCTCGCGTCCGCGCACCGGCCCTTGCGAGGCGGGCAGTTGCACGGCGTCTTCGGCGAAGAACGCGCGCCACGCGGCGAGCGCGCCTTCGGCCACGGATTTTTTGGCGAAGTCGCGCTCCGTTTGCGCGAGCGCTTCGGCGCCGGCGCCGATCGTTTGCGCCGCCGGCTGCGGCGGTGGTTCGGCGTGCGCGACGGCGGCGAGGAGGAGGAGCGAACAAAGCCGGGAAGTGAGAGCGACGGGAAAAGTATTCACAGGGAAACAGAGTAGGGTTGGCCGATTCTTCAGCGGGTGAGGTTGTCCAGCGGCCGGGTGCCGTCGTCTTTGAGCACCTTGCCGCCCCAGCTCAGGATGCGCGCTTTCGCGCCGGCGTCTTCGGCTTCTTTGATCTGATTGTTGCGGACGTAGAACAAACTCAAACTCGACCAGGCGAGCTGATCGTTCGGGTGCAGCTCGACGGCTTTCAATCCGGCCGCGATGGCCTCGGGAAAACGGCCGAGTTTCATCAGCGCCATGCCGAGCGCGTGCCAGCCGTCGAAGAACGCCGGGTCGGCCTCGGTGCAGGCGCGGTATTTTTCGACAGCTTCGTCGAGCTCGCCGAGCGCGAGGTGCGCGTTGCCGTCGTCAAAGGTTTCGTCGATGTCCATGGAAGAGAAGAGACGGGTTGCGAGTTGCAGGTCATCCGCCCTTGGAGGGACGACTTCCACGTCGTCCGAGTTTTTTCGCGCGTGGGGCAAGGAATACGGACGACGTGGAAGTCGTCCCTCCAAGGGCGCAAAATTCTTCACCCTTCTTCGCGCATGTCGCGCCCGAAGATCTTCAAGCCCGCGGCCTCGCGGCTCACGCGCAGCCATTCGACAAACGCCGTGCGCTCTTTGCTGAACCGGTATTGGGTCGTAAACATCGCCTGCTGCGCGTCGAACCTCGTTGCTTCGGGAACCTGACGGTTTTTGACGAAGACGAACAATCCCCCGTCCGGATTGGGCAGGAATTTGCTCAGCTCGCCGGCGTTGAGCGTCTCAGCGGTTTCGGTGATGAGTTCCGAATCGGCGAAGTGCGTGTTGGGCGCATCGCGCATGGCGTCGTCGAGGCTGAAGGCCGGCAGGTCCTGCGCGGTCTGGCCAACTTCTTTCGCGGCTTCGGCGAGCGATTTATTCGCCGCCAGCGCCGTGAGCAGTTTGCCGCGGATTTCCTCGGCCTTGGCGGTGAGGTTCGAGCGGGCGCGGGAAGTTTTCAGGTCTTGCACAATTTTCGGCCGCGCCTCCTCGAGCGAGAGCGGACGCGCGGGCACGGTGGCGAGCAGGTGCAGGAGGTAAAAGGCGTCGGGATTATCGGCATTCGGCAACGCGTCGCTGTTCGGGTCTTGCGGGCGCAGGCGGAACGCGGAGGCGGCGAACTCGGGCAGCAGCGTCGGCGGCAGGCCGGCGTCTTTGAGCTGCGTCGCGGCGGTGGTCTGCGCGAACTCCGGCGTGTCTTTCACCGTGAGCCCGTAGTCGGCGGCGGTCTTGGCGAAGTCGGCGTTCGGTTCGAGCATTTTCTGGCTGAACTCGCTGACCTTGTCGGCCAGCTTTTGCGCGGCCTCGACGCGCTCGCGCGAGGCCAGTTTTTTCTGCTCGTCGGTGAGCGAGAAAACGACGTATTGCACGCGCCGGCGCTCGGGATCGTTGAGGTGCTCTTTTTGTTCTTCGTAATACTTCGTCACCTCGTCGTCTTTCACCTCGATGCCGGCGGCGAGGTCGGACGCTTTCAGCCGAATGACGGCGGCTGCGATTTTGGAATAGGCATTGTCGAACTGCGCGCGCAGCTCGCTGGGGCGCACGACGACGGTGGCGTCGATGAGCTGGTGCAGCCGGCCCAGTTGGAGATCGGTGCGCACGAGCTCTTCGAGTTCCTTCGCGCCGAGGCCGCGCGGGTTGAGGCGCTCATCGAGAAACTTCCCGTATTTCGCGGGATCGAAGCCGCCCCCGCCGTCGGCTTGGAAGAGCGGGATCTTGCGGATCGCGTCCTCGACTTCCGCCTCGGTCGGCTGAATGCCGGCTTTGCGCGCCTCGTGCTGCACGACGAACAGGTTCCAAAGGAAATTCGCCTGGTCGCCGGAGAACTCGGGCCGCACAAAATTGGGCAGGCCGAGCTGATACGCGGTGATGAACTCGCGTTGCGCGCGATCGACTTCCGCGCGGGTAAGCGAGCGATCGTAAATCTTCGCCACCTTGTCCGTCGGGCTGCCCGGGCCGCCGTAGCGTCCGCGCCGCGTGGAGCCGCGGTCGCTGTAAAACCAGACGAACGAAATAATGACCAGCGTGGAGATGGCGATCATGAGCCAACGCTGATTGCGACGCATCAAGTCAACGAACATGGGAAGGAAGAGGAAGAGTTGCGGGTTGCGGGGTTGGGGGGGGGGGGGGGGGGGAACCCAGCGGGGAATCTTTAACACCCACAAGCCAACCCACACCC
>CAXTRS010000118.1:0-9383 GCA_964246635.1 uncultured Chthoniobacterales bacterium
CCCGCGCCACCCAAAACCGTGCTTGCAAGCGTGTCGGTTTGGGGATTCTTTCAACAACCCAGCGGCGCAACCCGGGCCGCCGCCGGGTCCCCCCGCGCCGTCGGCCCACCTCGCCCTCGTTCCTTCACACCTCACTACACCATCCCACTACTCCCATGAACGACCCGCAACGCCGCATTGCCCGCTCCTTCCTCAACGTCGACGCGTTCAACACCGGCCGCGCCGCCGACTTCACGCACACGCCCGCCACGCCCGTGGACGCCCGGTGGGCCGGCGCGCGCCAGAAACTCAAAGACGCCATCCGCGACCTCGGCGGCAAAGCCGCCATCCAAGCCGGCGGCGCCCGCGGCCAGCAAACCGGCGTCACGTTGATCGAGCGCACCGACATCGAGGAAGTCATGCGTCGCGGCAACCTCGTCGCCAGCTCCATCGCCGACGAGACGCACAACCCCGGGCTGATGGAGCGCTTCCGCATGCCCCACGGCAACAACGACGGCAAGCTCGTCGATAAGTTGCGCGGCTTCGCCAACGCCATGACCGAACTCAGTCTCGTCGAGGACTTCGCCGCGCACGGTTTCACCGAAATGCCCGCCGACCTCCTGGAGATGGCCGACAATTTCGAGCGCAGCATGGGCACCGGCGGCGCGACGCTCGGCCAGCAAACCGGCGCCACCAACGTGATCCCCGAGATCATCCGCCGCGGCCGCTCCGCGGTCAAAACGCTGCACGCCATCTACCACAACGTTTATCGCGGCAACGCCGAACTGCTCGGCGCCTGGCGCACCGCCTGCCACGTCGAACAGAAAGGGAGCGGGAGCGGAGACGAAGGAGGAGGGGGAGACGGGAATAGCGGAAGCAGCGGCCAAGGCGACGCCGCGCCCGGCGGCGGCACCGACAGCAGCGGGACTGCGCCGACGACGTAAGGCTTGCGCCCGAGAGTGAACCCGTCAGCGGCTGCGCGCTGGCGGGTGCATCTCGTTGTCGTTCGCGTAATACAGCTGCGACGACGAGTTATTCTTCGGCTCCAGTTCGTCGATACGGCTCACGGTGATCGGCCGCGGCAGTTGCGTGCTGCCGCTGTCGGGCACCGCGGCGATGTGGCGCAAATCGACGCGTTTCAACCACGCGAGCGCGGAGTTGGCGGGTTGGTTCTGCGTTTCGATTTGCACGAGGAATCGCCGCTTTACGAAAACGACGAGACGTTCGCCGCCGTTGGTTAATTTCGTCCGCCGCGCCGGCAGCGACTCGATCATGAGACTCTCCTCGTTGCCGTAAACGCCGACTTTGAAATCATCGAATACCCCGCTGAAGCTGGGGAAATAACCAGTGTCGGTGACGCGCACGCGCGTGACCTGCGGCGGGGCGGGCGTCGCGCCCGCGGGGCTGCCGGCAGCTGCGGGCGGAGTGTAAGAAAATTCGCGTTTCGCCTGCGTCTGTATCCACCCCATATAAGACGTGTTGGCTTGAGAGACCGCCATTTTCCAGCCACTTGGCGGCGCCGGAAGCAGCGGCAGCAATTCCTCGGGCTTGAGCGGGATGATTGGCGCGTGCGCTGGCGCTGCGGGAGCATTCTGCTGCGCAAACGTCGGAACGGCGCAGAGGCTCTGCGCAGCGAAGACGACGAGTAGAAAGTAATTTCTCACGGGGTCACTCGTCGAGATAACGGAAATAAATGACCCGATACTTCGGCACGGCGCGCAACGGATTGTAGGCGGTCGCAAGCGTGTTGGCGGTGTTTGCCGATGATGATGGCTGAGCGTAATTCACCCCCGTGTTCCACGTGCCAGTCGCCGCGCCGGCAATCGGGTAGGTTGGCGCATCGGGGCCGTCGATAGTTTCCCACGCGCCGCCGGCGTAAGGAGGAGCATGCCCAGGCGAAGACTGGGGCTGGGCGATGGTATCGTAGTTGCCGGATGTGATGTCGGTCTTGGCGTTGCCAGGCGAGCCGTCCACGCCGGTCCAGAGATACCGCTCGACAATCGCTTGAAATCGCTTCTCACCAGTCACGATGTCGCCGCTCTGGAAGCTGCCGTAGGACGTGTTGCGCGGGATTTTTTTCACGGCTTGGGCTACGCCCCAAACGCTAAAAACGCTGGAGCGGGTCGTCATCAGCCCGGCAAGATTGCGCACGAGTCTTTCCCTATCCCAATCGGTCGTCCCGGAATCTGCGACGCCTTCGATCTCGCAAATCTCGCCGGGATAGTCGTATTCGCCTAACGCGCCGAAATCCTGCCCGCCGAGCGGGGATAGTCTGTGGTCGAGAATGTTCTGCGCAATGCCGGAGGACGCGCCGGAGCCGGAAACCAGAGCGGTGAGAGCAGCCAGCCGGGTAGGTGGCCCATAATAGCTACCGCCCGGCAGGAGGGTGCTGTTCACATCCATGAGTTTGGCATTGAGATTGATCTTACCGGCGGTGCTGTTCATCACCGAGAGCTGGCTGTAGATCGAGGAGCGGTGGGTCGGTGCCAGGAGATCGAGCAGAAGCCAGTCTGGGAGTTCGGTGGTGGTCGCGCTCGGCTGAAGCTTCAGCCCGACACCGGGAAGACCGCGCTGCATCCCGGTGGCGACGCAGGAGAAAAGGCCAATCGGAGGCCGGGTATAAGGTGCGGTCGCAGGATTTGAGAAATCGACATAAGCGATTTTTTGCATCGACATACCAGCGTTTCTTGCCACTACCGTCGCGTTGTTTTCGCGGCCAAGAGAGTCGATATTTAACACGCTGGTTTGTCCAAAATCTCCCGCGGGCTGCCAAGCTCGTGCAGTGCCACTTAGGCGAGGATCTGCTAGTTCAAGACTTCGCGTAACTGGATCGATCGAATCAGCGAATTCTGCGGGGTTAATATCAAATTGAAATTCAATGTAATCGTTTGGGTCGTCGGCAGGCGTATTAAAAGAAGCAATGGGCGATGCAGGAGGCGAGGAGCCGAAAGTTTGTCTTTGCGCAACGGCGGTGCCAGGATCTCTCCTGTCCCAAACCGGAACTAACTGTAGTGGAGCGGCTTCGACGTTGCCTTTGACGAAAAGTCGCATCCTTACGTTGATAGTCAACATTCCGGCATCAAAGGCAGCGGCACCATTCGGAGAAGAATTGAATCCACTATTGTTATTAGGATCAGTGTAAGCATAAAAGTAAGGAGAGTTACCCTGCGCAGGTATGCTTCCTCCAACTGCGACTTGAAGGTAGCTGTTCGGCGACATCGCCGGGGGCGTCGCTGAGGTTCCACCGTAGAGCGTTCTAATCCCATTCGGGTCGTAGGCGTTGATGTATTTTGTATCTTCTTGGCTCGCAACTTTTGCTCCTTGCGTCACTGTATACTTGAGATATGTAAGCCCAACATTCGTTGCTGCATTTCGCGAAGAAAAATCAGACGATGGATATCCTGGAGGCAACCAAAATTCATACATTGTATCAAACCTCAGGCGGTAATGTGTGGCACCAGATTTGAGAGTGTAAGACTCAGGTTTTACCCGCAGACAAATTTCGTTTAGTAACGGTCGCGGTAGGGCGGGAATCATTGCCTTTTGACTAAGGGGACCTAGAACCGCTCCCGTATTTGGCGCGTTGACGGTGCCTACAGATCCGGTCTGTCTTGAGGGGGTGCCATCCGAATTTCTCGACAGTGGGTTAGCAAGTAAGTAATACTTTGCACCCAAGCCAGTAGGCGTAACGGTTGCGTCGAAATCCTGCTGAGAACAAGCGGCGAAATTACCCATTGCAACAATGTTCCAAGCGACCTGATCGGCCTCGCGCTGCCCCGTGGCGCTATCTCCCCATTTCTGAACGAAGCTGCGCGCCGGCATGCCTGGCCAGTCAGTGCGGCTGAGAACGGCGGCGAGGGCCTCAGCGCTGTAATAGAGGGCAGCGGGATCTGGGTTGGATTGGTTGCCGCTGCTATCTTCGTGGACGTTTTCGTCGCCGTGGAAATAGACTGGCGCTTCGCGGTCGCGAAATCGCTGGAACAACGGCGACCCGAGCGCATCGGAGAGATAGCGGCGAAACAGGTAGGACCGCGATTTTCCGAAGACAGTGAACTCCAAGTCCCGGCTCCATACTGTCAGGTCGAGCCGGTGCGCATCAAGAAACGCCGGATCGGTGACGATTGGCGGCTTGAGGTTATCCAGCGAAGTGAGGCCGTTCTGCTGCGTCACGGCGTTGATCAGGTTATTTCGGTCCAGACCCGATACACCGGAAAGCTCGACCGAGGCTGGGTAGCCGAGCGGATAATTAGTGCCAGCCATCGAGACCGTCCCCGGCGTGACCCTTGAGAAGTCCATCACCCCAGCGCCCGCGCCATAAGCGGTGTTCACATTGATCTTGCTACTTTCGTCGTCGATCCAGAAAGCGTAACGACCGATGATGGGATTCGCCGCGGCCGCGGCGGCAGCCGGATCGCGAAGCATTGGCACCCAAGCGGCCCGAAGCTCGCCGCTCGGAAACATGAGATGGCTGCCGCCGACGCGTGGCGGATTGAGTGTCGCGTCTGCCGCGACCGGCTGATACGTCTCGGATGGATTCGTGCTAAGCGGAACGTGTTTGACGGTATAGCTGGCTCCGGGAGTAGTATGAACAGCGATGGTTGTCAGCAGGCCTGGGTGAACTAACCAATTTACGGACGAGACATCGTTGATCGTTCCGTCGCCGCCGAACCTCGCGTATTCGGAGTAAGGGAGGGCGGTCCCAAGGGGAGGCGAGGGCCCAGGCGGAGGAGAAGGTTGCCCGGGCGGAAGCGGTTGGGGAATGTTGGCACTGAGCAGGCTTGTCGCATGCTCCAGCGCAGCTCGCGCAACGAACTTGGCGCGCTCATTTTCTACTGTGCTGCGGGCGCTTTGGCGCTCGGTGCGCGCGCTGACCGAGAATCCGACGACGAGAACGGTAATGATCGCCAGCAGGCTCAGCGCGAGGATCAGAGCAACGCCGCGCTGCGATGCGCGTCGGAGCCGTTCCTGACGGCGGATGTGGCTACAGCGCAATTTCATTCTTGGTGGTTATTGGCTGGCGTTCGACAAGTAAACGCGGGTGGAGAAGGTGCGGGCCGTCTGGATGTGTGGCGTGTTACGAAGCGCGTTGTTCAGGGCGTCGATGCTCGTTAGCACGCCGCTCGGGCTGTCGAACGAAGGGACCTGCGGCATGTTGGCGGCAGCCTGCGTCACGGCGCGCTGATCCACGGTGACCAGCGTGAGTTCGACGCTGGAGGGCAGGCGAAAGGTCTGCCCCGTCAGGCTCGGATTCGTCCAGTGAAGCCTCTGATTGGAGGTGACGACGGCGGGTTGGAAGCAGCCGGCGGAGTTGAACTTTGCATCTGCCGGGCTGCGGGTTTGCGGATACATCCAATCGACCGGTTGTCCAGTCTCGTCGAAACAGCGCGTCCAGAATCCGACGATGCCATCGGAAACCACGGAGACCACACTGGATGGTTTGGTCGTGTCGAAAGCGTCCGCTGACAACCCTGTGATCCAAGTTGCGGTCGCCTTGTCTGGCGTGGCGTCGTAGAGGTGGAATTGCGGATTTGCGTTGTTATTTGCTGCGAGCGTCGGGGGGATGAAAACACGGCGCAGTTGGAATCGGCCACGACCACCGGGTGGGGCGTCGTAACGGGCGAGGTAATAGCCGACGATGGAAAGATCGGAAACCGGCACGGGTGCAGAGTCACTGCCGACGACGGAGCGGCTAACAGGCGTCTGCCAAAAGAGCGAACTGGTGGACATTCCTCCTCCGCTTACGATGGCTTGATGCGGCTCGTTGCTCGTGCTCGGCCAGGGGATGCCGCCGGGGCTATCTATAAATTGCAGTCGCGGCCCGTTGGCGGCTTGAGCGAGTTCCCGGCTGATGAGTTCCAGGATGGCGCGACCATTCTGGTATTGTTCGACGTTGCGTTCACTTTGCAGCCAGATGCGACTCGCGCCGGAAGCCAGTCCGGCCACGGCAAGGACGATGAGCAGCAGAACAGACATCGCGACGAGCAGTTCCAAGATGGTGAATGCACGCCGGCTTCTGCGCAGGCGGGCGCCATCCGCAACTAGATCGGTGCTCACGAAGGAAAGCATCATGGCTTGGCGAGCAGAAAGGTGAACGTGGATTTAGCGTTGGTTGCGGGCGGCGTCGCAGAAGTCGTGGTGACCGGCCAACGAACCGCTACGGTGGCGCCTAGCAGCGGGTAGTCGTCGGGGAACCTTGGACTGCTTGTTGCCGGGTCTAGATTCGCAGGCGGCGAGTTCAAAGGCGCGACGCTCGCGTAGGCATGATAAAAGATGGCTGTAGCATCCGGATTCGAGACATACCGGCCATCGCGATCATAATAGTAGCTTTGCGTAAACGAAGTGGTCGCGCTGCTCGACGATGAGGACTGGTTGTAGAGCTTGGCGACGTCGGTGCGCACACGATTATAGGCGTCTTGGCCAAGCAAGGCGACGGCGGTGTCATCAATGCTGTCGCGTGAGGAATCGAGTCCCACGCTCATCAAACCAAGAATTGCCACGAGCGCAAAACTGACAATGCCAAGCGCCAGCACAACCTCGATTAAAGAAAATGCGCGGCGCCGGGAGACAGTCATGGCAACGGCGACTCCGGACGTCCGATTTCGATACGTCCTACGAGTGCGTTGACTCGGATATCGAACCAGTTGGGTGAACCTTTGTGGGTGTGGATAATCGTCGTTGTTCCCGAAGGCACGAAGCCCTCGGTCAAGCGCGCTCGCACCGGCACGATGTTGCCTGATGACGGGCTGATGGCGCCGGTCGGAGTAAACGCCAGATAGATGGTAGGAACGGTTTCTGAGCCGATAGTCAACGTGGTGTTCGAATTTCCTAATGTGACGGAATCGAACAGGTATTTGCTGCCGTCGGCTGTGGGACTACCGCCCGCGGGATCGCTGGGCTCGAAGACGATTCCATCCGGGATGGTTTCCCAACCGGTGAACTGACGATAAACATACTGTCCAGCGCCGGTGGTTCCGGCAGTCGGAACGAACACTGCTTTGGTCAATGTCGCCTTGCGGTAGCGATAGGTCGAATCGGGCGGCCAGTCGGTGGCGACTTCAACGCGGACGATGGTTCGTTGGTTGATTGCTTCCGAGCGAGCGATGGTCAGAAGATTGGAAAACAACCGGCCGGCGTTGTTGAGATTCGAGGATTTGGAAATCGTCGTCATCGCCGGGACTGCCAGACCCAGCATCACGACTACGATGGCCATCACAACGAGCAGTTCGATCAGCGAGAACGCGGCGGTCCAGAACACGAGCCCGGAGCGATGGGAACGCGGCCATCGCCTAGGTTGACGGGCATCTGCATTGAAAAGGAAAGCCAGCACGGAGGAAGCAAGTCGGAACGTTCGAGCATTGCGACCGGCAATCCCGGAAGTCAATCCTTTGCGTTGATCCCGATGCGCCTCAGCCAGGGGTGACCGGCACGCCAGCCGTGGCCGCCCAAGGGAGGGAGGCTCGCACGCCGCCGCGCTTCTACTTGGGGCTGTAAGCGCCGGGGAACGTGTTACCGCTCTTGTTGTTCTCCAAGGTGTTGTTGCCGCGTGCGAGCACCTGGCTCCCGGGGCTGGACGCGATCCCCGTGAGGCTGCCGGTAATCCGGCAGTTGTCCACCCGCACCAGCGCTCCCTCCTGGCAGTTGATTGCCGTGTTGTTGCCTGCCACATCGCAGTTGACCAGCGTCATGTCGCAGGCGCCGTTGGTGGCTCCGCAAACCACGCCGTTATTATTGGCCTCGATCTGGCAATCGGTGAAGACCGCGGTGATCGTGCCGCCGGCCGGCCGAAGATCAACGCCCGCGTTACATTGACGCAGACTGCCGCCGTGCAATCGCAGGCTCAGAGCGTTCGTTGTCGCGATCACATGAATCCCATATTGAAAACGTCTCACGGCACACGCATCCAGGTTCAGAGTGCCCAGGTGGACGATGGCGATCCCCTCGCCGAAGCCGTCGCTTTCGATGATCAACCCACGCAGGGAAACCGTGTCTGTCTCATTCGCATAGATGGAGATTGCCCGATTGCCGTTGGTGGCGGTGATAAACCCAACGATGCCCGGTGGTGCCGTCACTTCCACGCTCTTGCTAATGAAGAGTGTCCCGTAGCCGGCGGTGTCGAGCACGACGATCCGGCCGCCGGCGGCGACGGCGTCGTGGGCGGCCTGGAAGTTCCTCTTCGGGCTGCCGCGGCTGCCGTCGTTGGCGTCATTGCCAAAGGAGGCGACGAAGATCTTGGGCAGTTGCGCGTGCAACCCAGCGGGCAGGACGGGGAACGCGAGGAGCAGCAGGGCGGAAGAAGCAAGCGGGCGAAGCAGGCGCGTTGGCATGGCGACCCGTTATGGCGAGCCACCCCCGGCCTTGTCGAGCACGCAAGCCGCCGCGCCAACTGCGCGCCCGCCAGCGCCGCCTACTTGGCGCTGAAGCTGGAGTTGGCGGGGAAGGTGTTGCCGCTGGTGTTCCGTTCCAGCGTGTTGTTGCCGCGCGAGAGCACCTTGCCGTTGCCGTCGGCGAACACTCCGGTGCCATTGCCGATGATCGTGCAGTTGCTGGCGCGCAGCACGGTGTTGGTGCCTTGGGCGGACACTCCGCGGAAGTTGCCGCGCACCGTGCAGTTATCCAGGGTGAAGTCCACCCCGCCGCCGGCGGTGTCGAGGTAGGCCAGCGCGCCATAATTGGTGCACGCCTCCACCCGGCAGCCAGTGGCCGTGACGGTGACGGTGTCGGTGGTGCTGTTTTCGATGTCCAGCCCAAATACGCAGTTGCTCACCGTGGTGTTGTAAATGGAGATTTGTGAACCCGTGGTAGGAGACACGAAGATGCCCTCTTCGAAGTTGCGCACCATGCAATCCTCGATCCGCAACGTGCCCACGCTGTCCACGCGGATGCCGGTGCTGGTGCCGCTGATGCCGCCACCCTCGATGACGAGCCCGCGCAAGGCGATAATGGGGGCGCTGCCGGCGTTGATGGAGACGCCGTTGGCGTTGCCGCTGACCGTCACGAAGCCGTTGACCCCGGGCGGCACGGTCACGCTGACGCTTTTGCTGATGGAAAGCGCGCCGTAGCCGGCGGTGTCGAGCGCGACGATCTGGCCGCCGGTGGCCACGGCGTTGTGGGCGGCCTGGAAATTCCGCTTGGGCGCGTTGCGGCTGCCGTCGTTGGCATCGTTGCCAAAGGAAGCGACGAAGATTTTCGGCAGCTGAGCCTGGAGCGCCGCAGCCGGGGCCAAGGCGAGGAAGAGCGGGGTCAGGAACAGGGGGGTGGCGAGAGGGAGGAGGGATTTCATGTCCGCCGTTGTCTCACCCCGCCAACGGTGTGTCGAGCCGGGAAGGCGCACGCGCTTTCGCTTTCCCCTCGTTCCCAAGCTCCGGCTTGGGAACGCAAGCTGGCGCGCCAGGCGCCTGCCTCCG
>CAXTRS010000118.1:9443-12509 GCA_964246635.1 uncultured Chthoniobacterales bacterium
GGGTAGCTTGGCGCACATGGGCACTCCCAGCGGGAGCTTGGGAACGAGGGAATCCTGCGCTTCCTGGCAGAGGGATCAAACCGGCCGGCCTGACTCCCCGATTTTCTCTGTTTCCCAACCTCGGTTTGGAAACGACTCCGCACGTATCGTGCGTTCTGCCGCGGCTGCCCTCGACAGGGCAGATTGCGCTCTGCTATGGCTGGCCGCCATGAAAACACCCCTTCGCCTGCTCGCCGCTCCCGCCCTGCTGCTGTTTGCGGCCCTCGCCCTGCCCGGCGCGTTGCACGCGCAGTTGCCCAAGATCTTCGTGGCCAGCTTCGGCAACGACGCCAACGACGGCAGCCGCGGCGCGCCCAAGCGCAATTTCCAGGCGGCGCACGACGCGGTTGCCGCCGACGGCCAGATCGTGGTGCTAGACACCGCCGGCTACGGCGCGCTCAGCATCACCAAGAGCGTGACCATCACCGTGCCGCCGGGCGTCAATGGCTTCGTGTCCGTGACCGGGAGCGCGGACGCGATCACGATCAACGCGGCCGGGGTGGTCTTGCGGGGGCTCATCATCGAGGGCGGCGGCCAAGGCCCCGCCGGCACCGGCATTTATGGGCTGAACGTGACGAACCTGGTGGTGGATAATTGCACCGTGCGCAATTTCCGCACCGGCGTGCAGTCCAGCACCGGCGGCGCCAACCTGTCGCTCAACGACAGCTTGATCATCGGTTGCTACGACGGCGTGATCGTGAGCGGGCCGGCCGGCACGCTCAATTCTGCTTCCATCCAGCACACCCGCTTCGAGTTGAACGGCCGCTACGGCGTCCGCGCGCTCAGCAACATCTCCAGCGGGGGCGTGGGCGCCTCCATCGTGGCGATGAGCGGCTGCGTGCTGCGCAAGAACGGCGATGCGGCTCTGCATGCGGAGAATGCTTCCTCCACCACGACCGGTTCGTTTTCCTCGATCCTGATCAGCGACTGCAGCATCACGGAAAACGAGAATGCCTATACGGTCACGGGCAAGGGTTACGTCTATTCCCGGGGCAACAATACGGTGGAAAACAATCGGTTCATCACCAACAGCTTCTCGGGCACATACCAAGCCAAATGAAAGCCATGCTCTGTTTTGCGGCGGTGTTTGCTCTGGCGAACGCATTGCACGCTCAATCGACAAAAATCTTCGTGGCTTGCGCGTGCGCCGTGACAGCGGCCGACGGCAGCGGCACAGAGGCGAGGGAGACGAGCGCCAACAAACCCGCAGGGCGCGGGGCGCGAGCAGGGATGGCTTTATACCCCATTGATCGCCAATGCCCCCGCGCCTGCGTTGCCGCGGACCTCTGCGCGGCTCCCGCCCAGCGGCTCCTTACTTGGGAGTGAGCGCGGCGCCGGTGAAGGTGCCGTCGCTCGCGTTGTTGTTGAACGTGTTGTTGCCGCGCGAGATCGACACGCCGCCATTGAATACATTCACGCCCTTGGTGGTGTTGCCGTTCACCGTGCAATTGTCGGCGGTGATCGTCGCGCCGTTGCCCGAGGCGCCCAGGCCGTTGGTGCTGCCGGTCAGCACGCAGTCCCGCACCGTCAGGTTGCTCGTGCCGCCGTCGGGCGGGTTGACAAAGGCAAAGACCGCCACCCCGGCTGCCTTGTCCACGGTGCAGCGGCTGACGACGCCCTCCACCGCCACGGTGGGGGCCGTGGGCTCGATGATGATCCCGTTGAAGGACAGGTCGCGCACCGTGCAGTCGCGCACCACCACGTGCGCGTCGGTGGAGCTCTCGACGAAGATGCCGTTGTTGAAGTTGCGAATCGTGCAGTCCTCCACCCGCAGCGTGCCGACCTTGGTGGCGAAGATGCCAAAGCTGGTGGCAGGGCCTTCGATGACGAGCCCGCGCAGACTGACGATGTCGAAATTGCCGGCGGTGTTGATCGTGATGCCGTTGGTGCTGCCGCTGACGGTGACAAAGCCGTTGACGCCCGGCGGCACGGTGACGCTGACGCTTTTGGTGATGGAGAGCGCGCCGTAGCCGGCGGTGTCCAGCACGACGATCTGGCCGCCGGCGGCCACGGCGTTGTGCGCCGCTTGGAAGTTGCGCTTCGGAGCGCCGCGGCTGCCGTCGCTGGCGTCGTTGCCGAAGCTGGCGACGAAGATTTTCGGCAGTTGGGCGTGCGCCACGCGCGGAATGAGGGAACCGGCACTGAACGCGAGCGACAGCAGCAGAAGCGTGGTGAGTTTCATCGAGGAGATGCGAGGATTTAGGTGCGATAGGAGCAGATGGAAGGAAAGCAGGGGTGCGCCCCGCTTTCAACGCAGCGGATCGGTGCTGTCGAAGTTGCTGGAGCCGCTCATCACAATGGTGTTGTTGCCATACGAGAGCACGGTATTGACCGTCCCCGAACCATCTTTCGTGATGAACGTGGTCAGATAATTCACCTTGCAATTGCTCAGGGAAACCCCCGCGTTGCCGTTGTGGTGAATGCCCAGATCGCTGAGTTGCAGCACCGTGTCTTCCAGGATGGCGAAGACGATGCCGAAGCCGGTCGTGCCGCGCACGTAAACCGCATCGCCGTCGTTCTCCAGCCGGCAGCCAGTGATCGCCGCCTCGGTGGAAGCGCTGGTGCTGGTGGCTTCGACATCGATCCCGTAGCGGCAGTTGCGCACCACGGTGTTTTGCACCGCGAGCTGCGGCAGAGTGCCAGAGTAGCCGCTGTGGAAAAACAGGCCGTCGAAGAAATTGCGGATCGTGCAATCCTCCACCGTGAGCAGCCCGACGTTGAGCACGTTGATGCCGTAGCTGCTGCCGGGCGTGTTGGCCGTGCGGCTGCCGCCGCCCTCGATGATGAGCCCGCGCAAGCTCACCTCGCCCGTGCCGGCATTGACGGTGATCGCGCTGGCCGTGCCGCTGACGGTAACGAAGCCGTTGACGCCCGGCGGCACGGTGACCGCAAGCCTCTTGGTGATGGTGAGCGCCCCGTAGCCGGCGGTATCCAGCACGACGATCTGGCCGCCCATAGCCACGGCATCGTGCGCCGCCTGGAAGTTGCGCTTGGGCGCGTTGCGCGTGCCGTCGTTGGCGTCGTTGC
>CAXTRS010000119.1:0-12451 GCA_964246635.1 uncultured Chthoniobacterales bacterium
GGTCGGCGCGGTGACGAACGGGCCGCCGGCGAGCGGCGCGATGCCGGTGAAGGCGACTTCGGGCACATCGCTGGACTTGCCCTCGAGTGGGAAATCCTTGCGCAGCGGGAAGAACGGGTAGCCGTCCCACATGAGGATGCGCCGCAAGTCGGGGTGGCCGGCGAAACGGATGCCCATCATGTCGTAAATTTCGCGCTCGTGCCAGTTCGCCGTCGGCCAAAGATCGGAAACCGTCGGCGCGGCGGCGAGGTCGTCTTCGCTGATCGTTGTTTTCAGCCGCAGGTAATGGTTGCCCGTCATCGAAAAGAGCTCATACACGAGCTCGAAGCGCGGCTCGTCGCCGAAATTATCGACGCTGGAAATATCGACGAGATAATCGAAGCCGAGCGAGTCTTTGCAGAACGCGCAGACCGCTTTCAAACGCGTGACCGGCAGCGTGAAAGTCAGTTCGTCGCGGAACTCGGATCGCTTCCACGTCGAAGCATCGTCGCCGGAGCTGGAGAAGTGCGTTTGGAGTTTTTCAGCGGCTTCGGCCAGCGTCATAAGCGGGAAAGGGGTGGCGGGCCTGCCTCAGGCGTTGAGGGTTTCGAGCAGTTCCTGCTTTTGTTCGAGAAACGCGCCGCGCGAATTTTGGATTTTATCCTGCAAGCGCATGAGCCCTTCGAGCAGCGCCTCGGGCCGCGGCGGGCAGCCGGAAATATACACATCGACGGGGATGATGCGGTCCACGCCCTGGAGCACGGCATACGAGCGATACATGCCGCCGCTCGACGCGCAGGCGCCCATGGCGATCACCCACTTCGGCTCGGGCATTTGCTCGTAAATGCGCTTCACCGCGAGCGCCATTTTGTAAGTCACCGTGCCGGCGACGATCATCACATCGCTCTGGCGCGGCGAGAAGCGCATGACCTCCGCCCCGAAACGCGCGATGTCGAAGCGCGAACAGGCGGCGGCCATCATCTCGATGGCGCAGCACGCCAGGCCCATGGGCATCGGCCAGAGCGAGTTTTTGCGCATCCAATTCATGGCGGCGTCCATGGTGGTGAAAATGACGTTGCCTTCGATCTTCGAGTCGTAGGCGGCCGGCGCTTGGATGGTCATAGGTCGGGAAAGAGTGCGGCCAATATAAGGCGGCAGTTCGCGCGCTCAAGTCCCGAGCGCCGCGGCTGAGTTCGTCAGTTTCGGCTTGCTTCCCGAAGGCATCCACTGGCACAAGGCAACGCGGCGCCAACGCGCTCGCGACCCCGCGCTCCCATGCGTCCCGAAAGCTTGCAAACCCTCGCGCAGGTCATCGCTTGCGTCGGCATCTTGCTCACCGTGCTGGGCGGATATGGGGCGCACTACTTCGAGCGGGAGATCGCGCGCGCGCAGGCCGACGCGGCGACGCAGCGAGAAGAAGGCATCCGCGCCGAGGGACAGCGCTCGCTCGCCGCCTCCGCGGACATGAAGAGTCAGCTCGAGCCCTTTGAAAAACTCGCCGGCGAAATGCACCCGGACCTCGCGCGCGAGCCGGCGCTGGCAAAATTGCGCGAAGACGTCGAGGGCCTCAAAACGCGCCTGTCGCCGCGTCTGCTCTCGGCGCCGCAACAGGAAACCATCCTCGTGGCGCTGCGCAAATACGCGCCGCGCGAGATCGATATCACCGCCGTCAAAGGCGACCCGGAGGCGTGGCAGTTCGCGGAGCAGTTGAAGTCCGCGATCGAAGCCGGCGGCTGGACGGTGGCCTCGCTGGCGCCGGGGGATTTCAGTGTCCCGATCCGGGGAATTTTTGTTTCCGTCCGCCAGACGCCCGCGCCGCCCGCGGCGGGCGAACTCGTCGGCGCGCTCGAAGCCGCCGGCATCGTGCCCAACGGCAACATCGATCCCCGCCAGCGCTCGGAGCGGGTGAACTTGGTGGTCGCCACCAAAGATTAAATGATAGCTCGCATGTGCAGATCCTGAATGGTAAAACCCAGCCGATGTCTTCGTCCTCACCCCCTCTCCTTATCGCGCGCAGCCGCGAGTCTCAGCTCGATCCGGACGACCAGCGCCGGCTGGCTGCCGCCGAAGGCTACGTCGAGCTCGGCCTGCCCCAGGAAGCCGCCGCGGAACTGGCCCAGATCGGTGCCGCCAAACGGTCGCTGCCGGTGGTGCTTTCCGTGCGCTTGGACATTTACCTGCTGACCCAGCGCTGGACGCTGGCGGCTGGCCTGGCGAAGCGTTTTGCCAAGGAGATCGAGCCCGAGAATGCGCGCGGCTGGATTTCCTGGGCCTACGCCACGCGCCGGGCGGAGAGCGTGCGGGCAGCGCAGGCCATTCTCCTGGCCGCGAAGCCGCTGCACCGCCGCGAGGCGACGATCCATTTCAACCTCGCCTGTTACGCGGCGCAGTTGGGGGACGTGCCGGGCGCGCGCAGCCATCTCGGTCGGGCGATCGCGTTGGATGAAAAAATGCGTGCCCTCGCGCGCTTCGAGCCAGACCTCCAACCGATTTGGTGAGAGGACGATGGCGCTGGCAATACGGAAAGAAAAGTCTCCCGGAGCCTACGGGGCTCGAACCCGCAACCTCCGCCGTGACAGGGCGGCGCTCTAACCAATTGAGCTAAGGCTCCTCGAAGCACCGAGAGTCGAGAGAGACGACGATCTGCGCCGCTCGGTCCGGCGCGAGGCGCAACATTGGCTGCGCGTGCCGTGCGTCGCAACCCCAAATTTCAGATTTCCGCGGGCGAAGCGGCCGTCTCGCGAGGAAGACGCTGCGACGATGAGGATGGGGTGCGGAAACAGGCGGCGACTGCGAAGGTGACGACCGTGCCGAAAAGAATGCGCCAGGGAAATTCGATCACTGGCAGCCAGGTCGGCTTGGAGTAAAGCGCGCCGCCGAACATTCGGGCGAAGTCATTCAACAAATCACTGAGCACTGCCACGACCACGAAGCCGCACCCCATGGCGAAGAGATTGCCGCCGGTGCTGCCCCGTGTGTGGGTGAGCATACCGAGCAGGAAAATGCCGAGCAGCGACCCGTAGGTGTAGCCAAAGGAGCCGAGCACGATCGGGATGATGCGCACCTGCGGATGGGTCAGCTTCACCCACGCCGTGCCGACGCCGATGGCGGCCAGCAACATCGCAAACCCAGCGGTGGCCCAGCGGGCGGCGCGCATCTGCTCGACGCCATCGGCGCGGGGTCGGAAGAGGCCGACGTAAAAGTCGCGCGTGAAGCTGGTGGCCAAGGCGTTGAGCGCGGTCGAGAGCGATCCCATCGCGGTGGCGAATAGTCCCGCGGCCATGATGCCGCGCACGCCGACGGGCATTTCGCGCAGGATGAAGTTGACGAAGACATCGTTCTCCGGCCGCGCGGCGGCGTGCGCGGGCTGGTGGTAATACACCCAGAGCAAGACTCCGATGAGGGTAAAGCAAACCGCCACCGGCACGTCGGCGAGACCGGAGAGAATGAGCGAACGGCGGCTCTTCGCGACGTCGGGCGCGGTGAGCATCCGCTGCACCATGTCCTGGTCGGTGCCGTGCGTGGCCATCGTCACGAAGACCGACGCGAGGAAGGCCGACCAGACGGTGTATTCGGTTTCGAGCACGTTGCGCACGTTGCCCCAAAAGCCGAGGCCGGAGCGAATGCCGGTGTCCCAGAAAATGAGCTCGTCGGGCTTGGTCAGCGTCGCGCTCACTGCGCCCCAGCCGCCGACACCGCGCCACAACGTCCAGAGCGCGTAGCCCATCGCGCCGAACATGAGAAACACCTGGATGAGATCGGTCCAGACGACGGCTTTGATCCCGCCGAGCGTCGTATAAACGGCGGTCAGCAGCGTTAGCAATCCGACCGCGCCGACGTAGAGCCAGAGCGATTGGCGCTGATCGGGAATCACGTCGCGGAAAATCTGGAACGCGACGACGAGCAAGATCGCCGGCACATACATGCGCGAGCCGCTGGCCAGCGCGCGGGTGATGAGAAACACGAGCGACGACGCGCGCTTCGTCGTTCGCGAAAAACGGACTTCGAGAAACTCGTAAATCGAGACGACGCCGAGTTCGTAAAACTTCTGAATGAAAACGTAAGCGACGATGATCCGCGCCAGGATCGTGCCGATGGCAAGCTGCGCGTAAGTGAAATTGCGCAGCCCGTAGCCTTCGCCCGGCGTGCCGAGAAACGTGCCCGCGCTCACCTCCGCGGCGAGGATCGAAGCGAGCACCGCCCACCACGGCACCGAGCGATGACCGAGCGCGTAATCTTCGATCGAGCGCTGCCCGCGGCTGGCGTAGAGCCCGATGCTGAGAATCAGCGCGAAGTAGGCGAGGATGACCGCGCCGTCGATCAGCCAGGGAGTGAGGCCAGCGGATGGCATCGCGACGTTCTGAACGAAGCGGCCGGCGGCGTCAATCGCGGTGTCGAGATGCGGGCAGAAGGGCTCGACGGAGCAGACGGTTCCGCCTACATCTTGTTGCTTCCCAGCGAAACGCTCCGTTGATGCGCTATCGTCTCATCGTCACAGGCGCTCTTCTCCTTTGTGGCTGCTCGGTGATGCATCCCAAGCAGACCCGTTTTCTCAATGGAGAGCCGCGGACCTTGGGTGAGCGCTTGCTTGGCTTGCCCCGTGGCCGCCTCCGCCCCGAGCAGGCTGCTGTGTTGATGGGGCGCTTCGCCCAGCTTCAGCCCCCGTTCGACAGCGTCGCCGCGCGCAAGATTCTGGGCGACCCTGCTTGGCTGGACCGTGTTCGTTTGGAGCGCATCAGGATGCTGACCGGGTTTATTCCGCTTCACGGCGACTCTTTTGCAGGCTCCCTTTTCCTCGTCTGGCTGCAGGAAGCCACCTCTCAGGAATACGCTGGCTACGCAGTCAGCCTTCACACCACCGCCGCCATAGACACCGAAGAGGACTTGCGTCGCTTCTTCCGCGGCGAAGGTGGTGCAGCCATGCGGGTTGACGAGTTCACTCTCAGCTACCCGGAAGGATTTCTTCTTAGCGTCAGAAACAACAAGCGCGAATTTATCGAGGATATCCACGGCCATAACTGGTCACCACGATGACACCCTCGCAGCCTAACCCTAAAATATATCAGTCAAGCCGAGCGAGCTATGTCTTTTCGCGGTAGCAAAATCGGTCTTCGCTTAGCCGGACGCTGAACTTGGCTGCATGGGGCCGGTGTCCATACCTTCTGATGGCTTCATCTATCAATTCCGAACTTCCTCCCTGGCTGGCCGCCACGGGAACACGCGCGTTCATAGGGGTAATTCACTTATTGCCCTTGCCAGGATCGGCTCGATGGGCGGGGGATTTTGACGCAGTGCTCGCGCGGGCGAGGGCGGACGCGCTCGCCTACGTGCGTGGCGGTGCGGACGCGCTCATCGTGGAAAATTTCGGCGACGCGCCATTCGACAAGCTCGCTGGCGGACCGGAGACCGTTGCCGCGATGTGCGCCGCCGGACGCTACGTGCGTGAGGCGCTCGCGGACGTCGGCCGCGTGGGCTTGCCGCTCGGTTTCAATGTCCTGCGCAATGATCCCCGTGCCGCGCTCGCCTTATGCGCTACAGCCGGGGGCGCGTTCATCCGCGTCAACGTCCACACCGGCGCAGCCTGGACAGATCAGGGCCTGATCGAGGGCGACGCCCACGGCACCGTGCGGTATCGGGGGCGTGTCTGCCCTGCGGCGATGATCTTCGCCGATGTCCATGTCAAACACGCGCGCCCTGCGGCCGTCGGACAAACCATCGAGGAGGTGGCGCACGACGCCCGCGACCGCGGGCTGGCCGACGCGTTGATCGTCACCGGCAGCGCTACCGGCGAAAGCACGGACCTCGACGAAATCGCGCGGGTGCGCCGCGCCTGCCCGGACGCGCCGCTCTTCGTCGGCAGCGGCGTCACGCCCGCGAACGCCGCGGCCAGCCTGCGTGCCGGTGCCAGCGGAGTGATCGTCGGCAGCGCGTGCGAACGCGACGGAAAAGCCGGCAGCCCGGTGGAAGAGGCGCGTGTCACCGCGCTACGCCGCGCCCTCGATCTGTGACCATCCGGCAAACTCGCAATTCGCAACTCGTCACTCGTCACTCGATGATGACCTTCATCCCCTTCTGCACCATGTTGTAGAGCTTGAAGGCGTCCCAGTTCGCCAGCCGCACGCAGCCGTGGCTCGCGGCGCGGCCGATGGTCTCGGGGTTGTTCGTGCCGTGCAAGCCGATGCCAGGTTTGTTCAGGGCAATCCAGGCGATGCCGACGGGGGAGTTGGGGCCGGGCGGCAGTTCGTAGGCGTCTTTGGAACGCTTGCCGTGCATAAGCATCTCTTTGTCCCAGCGAAACTCGGGGAACAACGCCTTGCCGAGGATTTTCCACTCGCCCACGGGAGTCGGGATCGTGCCCGAGCCGGGCGTGACCGGAAAGGCGGCCACGAGCCTGTCGCCGTCGCGCAGCTCGAGATAGCACTCTTTAATGTTGATGTGAATATACGCCGCCGGCGAAAGCACGGGCAGCGCGGGCATGGCGATCGCCGGGATTTTCGCAGCAACCGGCGAAGGAGAGGGTGTCGGCGCTGCATCCAACTCTGGGGTGGGCGACGCGGTCGCCGTGGCGGCGGCGGTGTCAGGAGAAGGTGAGGGTGCAGGCGAAGGCGCCGCGGCACTGCCGTTTTTCGCGGCGGCAGCTTTTTCCTCCTGCTCCTTCTTTTTGGCGGCGGCAGCCTGGGCGCGCTGGAGGTCGCGCCAGCCGCCGACCTGCGCGAGGTCGAAAGGCGGCTGGACGTTTGGCACGGTCATGGTGTCGCCGACTTTGAGCGTCTCGAGCTTCTTCGGCGCATTGATTTTCTTGAGAAACTCCTCGGCGCAATGGAACCGCTCACTGAGCAGTTCCGAAAGCGAACCGTAGGCGAGCGCCTTCAGCTTCGACTGCTCGGCGGGCTGCGTGGGCACGGGGCCGAGGTTGGCGAGGTCTTCGGCGACCACGGTGTATTCCGTGTAGAGCGGCTCGATCGCGGCGAGCTGCGGCGAGTGGGGATCGAACGTCTCGATCTCCGGCTTTTCGATGCCGTGTGCCTGCTGCCAGTGCATCCAGGCGAGCTTGGTGAAGCCGCCGTAGCTGCCGTCGATCTTGCCGGGACCGAAGTTCTCCTTATCGAGAAAGAGCTGCATCCGCACGGCGTCGTCTTGACTCACCTTCGGCTTCGTTTTCGCCGCAGCCTTTTTCGCGGCGGTCGCGGCGGGTTTCGATTTCGCGCTGGCCGCCAAGGCAGCTGGAGAGAGAAGCGAGATTGCACACGCCGTCAGCAGAGCGAGCAGGGAGGAAGAGTGGAACATGGAGCGAGAGGAAAGCGGAACTCATACCATACTGCGTCGGAGAATCGACCGCGCGGCGCCCGCGCCGGAAAGGAGTTGAAGCCGCCGCGTTTCTGACCTAGATAACGCCTCCCCGCGCCAGCCAGACGCGCCAGCGCCGCGCGATGCACCGAACCGATTTTCCGCGTTTCTCGTTATGAACCTCCTCATTCAAAAGATCGAATCCGAACAGCAAAAAGCCGACGTGCCCGCCTTCAAAGTCGGCGACAGCGTGCGTGTGCACACGAAGGTCATCGAGGGCGACAAAGAGCGCATCCAGATTTTCACCGGCATCGTCATTGGCCGCAAAGGCACCGGGCTGAATCGCAACTTCACGGTCCGCCGCATCTCGTATGGCGAAGGCGTCGAGCGCGTGTTCCCGATCCATTCGCCGCGCATCGCCAGGATCGAAGTGGAGAAAGCGGGAACCGCGCGCCGGGCCAAGCTGAACTACCTGCGCAACCGCAAGGGGAAGCAAGCAATGGCGGTGCGCGAGGCGAAGTAAGGCCGACCTCAATTCATGCCGGCGGTTCCGCATTTGGAACACGAGGCCCGCCTGTGGGCGACCGGCATTGGACGGATTGCCGGCATCGACGAAGCCGGCCGCGGGCCGCTCGCCGGGCCAGTCGTCGCGGCGGCGGTGGTTCTCCCCGCTGGCTTTGCCCATGGGAAACTGAACGATTCGAAGCAACTCGCGCCGGCGCTGCGCGAGGAAATTTTCGCGGAGCTCACGGCTGACCCAGCGATCTGTTGGAGCTGGGCCGCCGCGGAACCGGCGGAGATTGATCGGATCAACATCCTGCGCGCGACGCACGAAGCCATGCGGCGCGCATTCGCCGGGCTGGCGCAACGCGCGGACCACGCGCTGATCGACGGCCTGCCGGTGCGGCCGTTTCCAGTCCCACACACTGCGCTCGTGCGCGGCGACGGCATTTCGCTGAGCATCGCGGCGGCGAGTGTCATCGCGAAGGTGACCCGCGACCGGCTCATGGACGCCGCACACGCCGCATTTCCTACTTACGGGTTCGGCCGCCACCGGGGCTATGCGACGCGCGAGCACCTTGCTATGCTCCAGCAGCATGGACCTTGCCCGCTCCATCGTCGCAGCTTCGCGCCGGTGGCGCAGCAGTTGGCCTTTTCCCTGGCCGGCGGCGAGTAGCGGCGCGAAGGCCGAAGACCCGCGCCACACGCTTGGCGCCCGCGGCGAGCGACTCGCGTCGCGGTATCTCCGCGGCCGGCACGGCTTCAAAATCCTTTACCGCAATTTCCGGGCGCGCCGCGGCGGCGAGGTCGATCTCGTTTGCCGCGACGATGACACGCTTGTCTTCGTCGAGGTCAAAACGCGCGCCAGCCTGGAGTTCGGCCGCCCCGCGCAAGCCGTAAACGCCGACAAGCAGGCACTCATCGCTCGCGGCGCGCTCGGCTGGCTGCGGCTGCTCGATCACCCGGACATCGTCTTTCGGTTCGACATCGTCGAGGTGCTCGTCGAGGTGGGCCGCCGGCCGCGCTGCCGGCTCGTGAAGAACGCGTTCACGTTGCCGAAACCGTGGATTTACTGAGCGCGCCGGCTCAGACGCTCGAGGATGGTCGCTCTGGCGGATTCCGACACCGTGGTGCAAACCGTGACTGCGGACGGCGGTGGTCCTACGATGGGCGCGACATCATCGGCGAGCATCAACAAGTAATAGCCCTTCAAGTCTCCGGAGGACGGTGTGGCGGACACCGGCGCGTCGAGCTGTTGACTGACGATCACGCGCCGGGGTGCGAAAGTGCAGAGCCTCGGGTGCGTGATCGCCAGCACGGCGAGCGAATCGAAAAGCGGCCCGCCGCGCGCGTTGAACCCGTAGCGCCAACCGCGCAGCCAGCCTGCGGCCGCGTCGCAAAGAAAGCGGGCGGCCTCGCCACCGTCGCGACGCAACGCGGCGAAGTCCGCGCTCCTGATAAGCAGCTCGTCGCGGAACGCCAGGCTGACCGGCACCAGGGTCAGCGGCACGCCCGCGCGCAGCACGAGCGTGGCGGCGGCCGGGTCTTTTTCAAAATTGGCGTCATGAAATTCGTAGCGGTTCCAACTGCCAGGGAGCCGAAAGCGTTCGCCAGGCGTGCGGCCGCCAAGAAAAACGACGCGCTCGAGCGCGGGCGCGAGATCGGGCCGGCGTTGCAGCAGGGAGGCAAGATCCGTCAATGGTCCCAGCGCGAGATACGTGAGGCGGCGCCCGTCTCCGACAAAGCTTGCGAGCAGTTTTTCCAATGCCTCCGTCGCCTCGGTCGCGCGGCTGAGATCGGTGGGACCAGTCGCACCGGCGACGACGCTACCGGTGCCGACGCCCGCCGGCTCGCCGAATCGCTCCGCGAGCGTCCGGGCAATCGGCAACGCCTTGCCCAAGGTCGTGTTGCCGTAGGAGACGCTGATGCCGCGGATGCGCAGTTCCGGGCTGTGGAATGCCTGGACCAAGGCAAAGCCGTCATCGGCGTCGTGAAATGTCAGCCCCAACGAAGGGTCGGTGTCGATCCAAACGTCGGTCTGCGCATGCGCCACCATGGAACCGCATACTAGCAGACTGCAGAGAGCGGCGAATCTGCCGGCGAGGAGAGGTGGATTTTTCTTAGACAGAATTAACAGAATTTACAGAATCCCAGATAGGGGGGACGCGGAGCAAACACTCGAACTGGGGACTTGGTCACGACGCATGGCGGCAGCGCACACAACGGGGTTTTTGCACGCGCCAATTTTCCGGCCTCTGCTCAATTCTGTAAATTCTGTAAATTCTGTCTAAAAAATCCCTTACCCATTCACCATACTGCCACCATTGGGATGGAGCACCTGGCCGGCGAAATACGAGGCGTCGTTGCTGGCGAGAAACACGTAACACGAGGCCACTTCCTCCGGCTGGCCCGGCCGGCCCATCGGCACGTCTTTGCCGAACGTCGCCACGTCTTTCTTGCTGAACGTCGAGGGAATGAGCGGCGTCCAGATCGGCCCCGGCGCGACGGCGTTGACGCGAATGCCTTTCTCGATCAGCGACTGCGACAACGACCGCGTGAACGCGACGATCGCGCCTTTCGTCGAGGAATAGTCGAGCAGCACCGGGTTGCCTTTGTAAGCCGTCACGCTCGTCGTGTTGATGATGACGTCGTCTTTCCGCAGATGTTTCATCGCGGCTTTGACGAGGTAAAACATCGCGAAAATGTTCGTGCGAAACGTGCGCTCCAATTGCTCGCGCGAAATCTTCTCGATGGAATCCTGCGGGTGTTGCTCGGCCGCGTTGTTGACCAGGATGTTCAGCCCGCCCAACTCGCGCGCGCAACGCTCGACGGCTTCCTGACAAAACGTTTCGTCGCCGATGTCGCCCGCGACGGCGATGCATTTGCGCCGATATTTCTCCACTGCGCGCACGGTTTCCCGCGCGTCTTTTTCCTCGCTTTCGAGATGAAGAATCATCACGTCTGCGCCTTCCTTGGCGAACGCGATCGCCACCGCGCGGCCGATGCCGGAGTCGCCGCCGGTGATGAGAGCGCGCTTGCCCTCGAGCTTGCCGCTGCCGCGGTCGCGATGGTCGTCCGCCGTGGGGCGCGGCGTCATTTCGTGCTCGAGTCCGGGTTGGTGATCCTGACTCTGTGGCGGGATGGTTTTGGACTCGGGTTTCTTTGGCATATCAGAGAAGGGAGGAAGGGGGATTCTGCTACTCGTGCCGATTCGGAATTCTTGCCGTCGCCGGCCGCAGTAAAAGAAAACGGGCGGCACGCCTGTCGGCACGCCACCCATCCCCCCACAGAATCGGATCGCGGCGCGAGTTACGCGTAATACAACTCTTCGCGAAACGGCGCCGACTTCTGCGAAAGCTTTTTCAGCGCAAGCACCAGCCGCGTCTTGATCGTGCCCAGCGGAATGCCGGTCTGATGCGCGATCTCGCGCTGGCTGAGCTGACGGAAATAATTCATGCGCACTACTTCGCCTTGCTCGCGCGGCAATTCGCCGACGATGTCGAGCAGGAACCGCCGCAGGTCCGGCAGACTGGCGCTCGGCTCGTCCACTTTGGGCACCGTCGCAGTGTTCGCAGTGTCTTGCTCGGCTTCGGCCTGGAGTTTGTCAGTAACATTCGAGCGCACCCGGATCTTGCGATAATGGTCGATGGCGCGGCGGCGCGTCATGCGGATGATCCAGCCGAGCGCCTTGCCCCGCGCGGGGTCGAAGTTCGCCGCGCGGTTCCAGATTTCCACGAAGATGTCTTGCAGCGTTTCCTCTGCGTCCGCCTCGTTGGACAGGATTTCCATGACGATCTTTTTCAACAAGGAGCGATAGCGGCAATACAACGCGTCGAGCGAGGCCTGCTCGCGCCGCTGAATCCCGAGCATCAGGCGTTCGTCGTCTTTGTGCTGGTTGTAAGCGGCGGCGTCCTTGCAGTCATGGAGTCGGGGGGCGGCAACAGCGGAGATTTTCATCGCTCTTTAAATCGCCACCGGTGAGCCATTTGACTATCAGGTGACGAGCCGGATTTTTCGTGGGTCGCGGCCGGATTGACGGATGGGGGAAAACCCCCATGCGGACGATGCGTCCGCGGCCCGCGCGAACCACGACTTACAGAAACGAGGGATGCGGCGGCGGCCCACGGCCCGGGTGGAACCCCCTGTGCGGGCCGCTGACGCCGCGAACTCGATCACGCTCGTTTCACAAAACCTCAGCTACCTCTTTCCGCGCCATGCAAATGTTGAAGACTCTCACGGCCGCTTCGTATCAAGACCTCATCGACTACAACGTCGTCGACGCAAGCGGCGACCACGTCGGCACGCTGCACTCGCTCTGGTCGGATCAGGATACCGGCGAAATCGAATTTCTCGGGGTGAAAACCGGCTGGCTGTTTGGGCGCAACCACGTCGTGCCCGCAGCCGAAGCGCAGATCGATGCGGACGAGAAACTCGTGCAGCTTCCCTACCGCGCCGAGTTCATCCGCCACGCGCCCAGCATCGACGCGGACTCGGAGATCAACGAAGACCAGGAGCGCGATATTTTTCGCTACTACGCGGCGGCGTCATCATCATCACAACCCAGCGCCGGGTCCGGTGCGGCTGGCGGCGTCGGCACGACGACCCCCGCGAGTCCGATGGCAGACACCGCGCTTGCCGATGCCGCAGCCGAAGCCCGGCCAACGAACCCGGTGACGGGTGGCGC
>CAXTRS010000120.1:0-12416 GCA_964246635.1 uncultured Chthoniobacterales bacterium
ATACAGCTTCGCCGACTCCATCCTCCTCCGCGCCGCCGACCGCCTGCACGGCGCGCTCACCGACGCCGCCTACGCCGGCCCGATGGGCACGCGCCTGGACGCCGACGGCGACACCCCCGCGAACAACTTCGCCACCCGCTTCGCCGGCCAGCTCGCCGCCGTCACCGGCGCCGAAGCCACCCAGAGCGCCAAGAGCGGCGAGGCCGGCCAGTTCACCACCCAGCAGGATGCCGCCATCCTGGAATTCCGCCGCCTGCTTGCCGGCGCGCGCCGCAGCGCCCGGCTGGCCTATCCCGGCCAGAAGACCCTTCTCCATGCCGAGTTCAAGCTCGGCATCGTCAAGCCCGCCGACCTCGGCTCCGAAGTCGGCCGCGCCCGGGTGATCCTCGCCTCCTGCCAGCAGCCCGCCCACGCCGCCGAATTGAAAAAACAGGGCTGGATGGCCAGCGACACCTCCGACTTCGAAGACGCCATCGCGGCGGTCGGCGGCATTGATCGCGCCCAGGAAAACGCCCTCGACGACCGCACCCTGCTCACGGCCGACGGCATCCGCGCCGCCAACGTGGTCTATGCCACCTGCCTGACGATCCAAAACGCCGCCCGCCTGCAATACCCCTCCACCAAGCCCGGCACCGAAGCCGCGCGCCGCCGCTTCCTGCTCGACGAATTCCCGCCCCGCGACCGCTCCCAGCCCGACGGCGGGGCGGGTGGTTCAACCGGCGGGAGCGGGGGCGGAGGCGATGGCGGCAGCGGTGGCGGTGGTGGAACGCCGCCGGCATAAGCGAAACCCATGATCCGCGGGTGGCCTCGCGCCCACAGAACGAGAGAAAGTTCGGGCAGTGGGAGACGCTGCCCAACGGCGGCCGGCCTTATCGCAAAGAAATCGTCGGCCGCGCTGGCGGTCGTGCGCTTTATCTCAAGGAAGTGGATGCCAATGAGCAGATGATCCGTTTCTGGCAGGAGATTTACGACCCCGCCGGCCGCCTCGTCGCCGTGCATGAAAAGTTCCCTGTCGATTGAGGGCACCGAACTGTATAAATTCCCAAGTCATGACGATCACGCGCCAGATTGTCGCCGACAAGATCGCCGACCACCTGCACGGCCGGCTCAGCCAGGCAGCCCTCGTGGACTGGGCCGAGCGCGCCATGTTGGAGGCGGAGTTTGAGGAAGCGCACGTCGAATTGCTCTCCGACATCGTGAGCCGGCTCGGCCTGGCAGACGTGGCCGAGTTCGGCCTGCGCTGGCAGGACTGCGAAGAGTTTCTGCGTCGCTTGGGCTATCACGCACAAGTGATTGTCTCGGCGAGCTAATTTTCCAGTCAAAGCCCGGATGCTGTGATCACGCCACCGTGCAGCAAGATTCACAGACTGGTCTCTCTTCCCTCCACTGAATAAATCACGAACTTTGCAAGATGCCGTTGTGGTCTCGGATTCTTCCGGGCATGATGGGCCTCGTGAAATCGAAGGCCGGTATCAACGTCATTCAAAAGGAGGATCGTCCGATCCACGATTGGTATCGCTTTGTCCTTTCCTACCCGCCCCACTTGGTTCGCCAGTTCATCGAGCGATTTGATCTCAACAAAAGCGATCTTCTCCTTGATCCTTTTTGCGGCACAGGCACCACGTTGGTTGAAGCGAAGCTACAAGGCATTCCCAGCGTCGGCTGCGATGCACATCCTTTAGCTATCTTGGTCTCAAGAACGAAGACCTGCCTGAACATAGATGCCGCCATTCTGCGCACTAGGCTCCGCGAGGTGCTCGCTGCAACGGAAGCCAAGATGAGCGATCATGATTTGGAGCGGATTTCCTTTGAGCCGACGCTAGTCCAAGAAGAAGCGTCCACGAATGGCCATCGCTTGAGCGAAGCGGAAGCGCGATTGCTGCCAACGGGTTTCCTCAGCGATCGCCCATTGCGCCGGCTGCTAATCCTTCGCGACGAGATCGAAGCCTGCACAAAGAAGAACACCTCTGCGCGCGACTTTTTCTTTGTGGCTCTCTGTCACACTATCGCCAACGGCGCTGGCAACTTTGCCTTCGGACCGGAAATCTATCGAACAAAGGCTAAAACCGACTACGATGTGCTCGGTCATTTCGCCCGCCGGGCTGATTTGATGATCGCCGAGTTGGAAGCCGCACAATTCCGCGGTGCGGCCGATACGCCTAGCGCGGTTCACGCCGACGATGCCCGAAAGCTCGCTGCTGTCCCGGTCGGAGTTTCCGCTGTGATTACCTCACCGCCTTACCCGAATGAGAAGGATTACACGCGCACTACCCGCGTTGAGTCTCTGTTGCTGAAACTCTTCTCCGACCGAGCCGACTTGCGGACCGTCAAGGAATCGCTCCTACGCTCCAACACGCGCAATGTTTTCGTCAATGACCGCGACGGCGACTCCGTAGCTGAGTTTGCCTCTATTCAGCAAGTTTGCTCAGCCATTGAGCGACGCCGCGAGGAACTCGGCAAAACCAGTGGCTTCGAGCGGCTTTACCATAAAGTCGTTGCCCACTACTTCGGTGGAATGCGGAGGCATTTTCGTGCCTTGATGCCAAAGCTGCGGCCCGGCGCTCGGTTGGCCTACGTAGTCGGCGATCAGCTTTCTTTCCTCATGGTGCCTGTGCGCACTGCCGCCCTGCTCAGCGAAGTCGCAGCGGCCGAGGGGTTGCGCACGGTGGCGATTGAACTCTGGCGCGAGCGGATCGGCACCAAGGTGCGCAACTCCGCCACGGACGAGAAGACCGTGCGTATCGCCGAGGAAATCCTGATCTTAGCGAAATCCTGATGCCGCCTCCCAAGGGTCCCAACGCTTACGATCAAGTTCTCAGCGCTGTCTTCGCCAAGCATTGGCACGAGGGGTTGACTGAGGTCTTGTTCTCCAAGGACGATCTCATCGACGAGGCGGCACGACTTGGGGTGCGGATCAAAAACGTCGCCGATATTCTCTACACCTACCGCAGCCGCCGCGCGTTGCCCGAGGCATTACGAGCGCAGGGAAATTGGGTGATCGCATCACGTGGCGCCGGTCTGTATGCGTTCGCGACCGTCGTGGGCGAGTCGAAGATACAGATTCCCTCCCATCTAAAGATATATTTGATTCCCTACGCCGTGCCCGAAATCGTCGCGGATAATCTGGCGAAGGACGAACAAGGCCTTCTGACCATCGTGCGTTACAATCGGCTGCTGGATGTGTTCACTGGCCTAGCCTGCTTTCATCTGCAATCCCATGTGCGCACACAAATCAAAGGTCACGGGCAAGTCGAGATTGATGATCTTTACGTTGGTGTAGATAAAGATGGTCAAGGCTTCGTATTACCCGTGGAAGCCAAAGACGTCGGCGAATCGCTTGGCGTGGATAAGGCTGTAGGGCTCACTTTGTTCGCCCGAACAAAGTATCCCGCCTTAGTCTGTCGCCCTATTGCCGTGATTCGAGAGAAAGCAGATCAAATTACCTGCGTGGAGTTTGAACCCACGTCAGAACTCGACAAGGTCGCCGTCGTGGAAATCCGTCGCTACCGCCTTGCGCCTGAGATCCGGTGAATCGGAACGTGATTCTTGGACTGAGGTAAGCAATCGGGGTCAGTCTAAGAATCGCATTCTTTTCCAGCACCTATCCCACAGCACAACTCTGCCACCCATCACAGCGAGATTCTATGACTGCCCCCGACCGACAATATGCCAGCATGGCATCGAAGCGTCCAGACCCGAAGGCCAAAAGAAAAGGTAGGATTTTGGAAGTCCAAACAATGATCCTGCCATTGTTGCTTGCTATCATCGGATTCCTTGTCACCTGGAGAATTTCTTCGTCCGCCGATCAAAAGCTTGAAGTCCTGATTGCTGTCTCAGCGTTCGTGATCGGAGCATTGTTTGTTTTGCTTCAGCGACTTTACACGCTTGAAGATCAATTAGGGATCGAGCGAGAGATTCATCGTCATGAGTTTCTCGCCGAAAAATTGCGCCAAATCGCAGGGCGCTTTAAGAACATTGAGGAAATCGAACGTGACTCCCCAGCGCTTAAAGAAGAGGCAATACGAGTCATCGGTGAATGTGTCCTGAGTTTGAGCAAGCTTGCTGAGGGCACATTTGATGTTCGAGACTATCCAGACAGAATGTTGCGTTGTGACAATCACGTTGAGGAAGCAAAAATAATTATAAGAGCCACAAGCTATGTCGCAAGCTATTGGTGGACATCGGCACCAGGCATGAACTATTCGGAAGCAAACTATAAAGCGGTGGCTCGTAATTGTGTGGTTCGGCGCGTGTTCATATTACCTAAACAGCAATTCGAGGAGTGGAGAGCAGGTAGGCTAAACGACTCAATTAAGAGTGTTATGGACGAACAGCACTCGAAGAATATCGAGGTTTACGTTGCATTGGACGATGAAGTTGACGCACCTCAACGCCAGCTCTACGGTGCCAATCTACTGATTTGTGACCAAACTGTCGCTACGTGGAACAAGGATACGCCTGACGGGACACTGCAAGGGAGGGCGTTTACTCCTATGCCGGCTACTTTTACATACAATAAAGATGAAATCCGCGATAAGACCGGCTATTTCGATGCGCTTGTTCGGTGTAGTCACCGGTATCCGCTAGCAAAGCAAATACCAGCCAACTAGGATTCATGAAGCCACGACTCTACTATTCTGGTGACATTGAGGTAAAGATCAAGCCATCTGATGGGGTAATGCTACCCTCACCTTTCTCGGAAGCCCTAGGCCTTAAACTGACCCGCCTGGATCTTCAAAACGTCTCATGCGCACTCGATCTGGGGTGTGGTTCTGGCTATCACGCCATTCTGTTAGCGAAGCTTGGCATTCCACAAGTATTCGCCATAGATAGTGATCGGCAAGCGGCAGACGCTGCTGAAGCAAACGCACTCCTGAATGGTGTATCGGAGTTTTCCTCAGACGCATCGATGGGCGTTTCTTCAATTCACGGAAATATGTTCGCTCCGTTTCGGAGGCAGTTTTTCGATCTAATTGTTTCAAATCCTCCGACAACACCACATAGTGCTGATACACCTCCCTACGCGGACGGCGGCCTTGATGGCCGAGAGTTCTTGTCGGCAATGATCAACGGAGCGACACGCCACCTAAACAAAGGTGGCCGTCTTATATTTATGCATTCGTCATTAGCCAACATAGGGGAAACAAAGCGTCATCTGGAAGAGGCTGGATTTGAATATGGAGTCGAACCAAGCTTTAGACACGAGCTACGGCAACGTCATTTAAGCCACTTACGGTATTACGAGAAACTAAGGGCGATAGGACAAGCCGAATTTGAAGACGCTGAAGAGGGTAAATTAATCTGCTGGACCTATATTGTGGATGCATTGTTTCCACATCATTCCAAGGAACTGAGCTAGTGGTAATTAAATATCTAACTCACCGCCTCTTTGAGAATCAGGTGAGTAAGTAGTCGGGCAAAATCCGCTCCGTTTGTGCCCATCTCATAATCGAATTTTCAGAAATCTCGCGGAGCTTGTCTAATTGGAGCGGTAGCCGGGATCAGTCGAAGGATCGCGTTCTTTTTCAGCGCTTGTCCTAGGCAGAATTCTACCATCCATAACAGCGCGATTCTTAGATTGACACCGGTTGACTCCCCGGTTGACTGACCGATTGACTCTTTCAGTAATACACCCACTGTCTGCCTGACCAGTAGCAACGAGAATAATAACGGTCGTTATACCACCAACCGCTGTTCGCATTGTAGGCATAGCGGCGGGGGTCAGTCCTAGAAAAGCGCTCAGATAACCCCGCACTCCTGAACTGCGCATCAGCGCGAGCGGCTGCCTTGCTTTTCTGCCGGCTCCGACGAAAAATGCAGCGGATGACGTGCACGGGAAAAGGGAGTAACAGCCGGAATCAGTCTGAGAATCGCGTTCTTTTCCAGCGCTTATCCCACGGCAGTAATCCTTCCATTCAGGGAGGGCTCGGGGGTCAGTCTGTGAATCGTGAAAAGTGTAGCGACGGGCGTTCAGTTTTGGAATCTCGCTAATGTTGCCTGCCTCGCCACGGGCAACCAGCCGACTGCCTGACTTGCTTTTTCGCCATCTCCGACCCAGGGTGAAGCCATGACTTGCATTGTGAAAGTCGAAAACGGCGCTATCCGCCTGCCCGCGGGTTTGGAACTGCCCGAGGGGTTAGAAGTGCAGTTAACGATCCCGGATTCTGCGGCGCGACAGCCATCCCTGCAAACGGCGGCTTCCTTCGCTGAACGTTACGCGGCTTACGTCGGCGCAGCAGACGACTTGCCGGCGGATCTGGCGGAGAACCTCGACCATTACGTCCACGGCCAGCGCAAACGCGAACCATGAGCACGGTGTTTGCCGATGCGTTTTACTTCGTCGGCCTGCTCAATCGCGCAGACCAGCATCACGCCAGAGTCGTCGCTGCCGCCCGTGGCTGGCACGACGAGATTCTCACCACAGAAGGGGTGCTAATAGAGTTTGCGGACGCCTTGGCTGAGTCCGCCAGCCGCCACCTCGTGTCGCAATTTATCCGCGATCTTGAGCAAGACCCAAAGGTGAAGATCGTCCGCAACAGCACGGATTTATTTCGGCGTGGCCTGCAACTCTACGAAGACCGTCCCGACAAAGGCTGGTCGCTGACCGATTGCATCTCCTTTGTCGTGATGGCTGAGGAAGGACTCCGTGAGGCACTGACGGGCGACCGGCACTTCGAACAGGCTGGTTTCAGGGCGTTATTCAGATGAAGGCGAAAGAGTAACGCCGGAGGTCAGGCTTGCGGGCAGCCGGAGTCGGTCTAAGAATCGCGTTCTTTTTCAGCACCTATCCCACGGCGCAATTCGATTGGTTCCTTCAGTAATACACCCATTGTCCGCCGGACCAGTAGCGGTGAGGATAATAACGGCCATTATACCACCAACCGCTGTTCGCATTGTAGTTCTGACGCTGGCGTGATTCCCAATCTGCCTGCGCTTTCATGTTCTCAAAGCGTTGGCGATCGTTGCGTTCCTTCGCGGCAACAGCCCGGCCATTTTCTGCGGCAATGGCGGCTTGGTAACGCCGTTCGGCTTCACGCGCACTTTGCTGCTGCTGCATATATGCCTCCGCTTTCCAAGCATTGGCCTCTCTGGTCTGCTGACTCTTGGCGGCTTGCTCAAAGTAGCGATGGGCGTAGGCGGAAGATACGGTGAAACGACCGGCTTGCAGCGCGGCCACGAGTTCAGCGGAGACGCCGGCGGCACGAGCGTCAGCGGCCTCGTCATTGCTGAATCCACCCGTGAAACCACGTTCCCGCAGGTCTTGGGCGACTTCTGCTCCACTTAATCCTGAGCGCAATGCTCGACAGACCTCGACTGCGGTTAACGGCGGTTGGAGCGAGCCGGGCGGCGGATAATACGGTGTGGCTGGCTCTACTTTAGCCGCAGCGGCTGGGTTGGGAGGAATCGGCAACGCCGCTGACGAGCCATTCGCCGCGGCCTCAGGCGCTGTCGTCGGTGTGACTGAGGCCTTGCGCCGTCCCCCGGCATGGCCACTGGGCGATTGAGCAAGAACAAGAACGATGGAGAAACACACGACTCGGATCATGCCTCAAAGCGAAGCAATGGATGTGCCGGTTTCTAGCGCAGCTTCAAAGACAACGGGGTCGGTCCGTGAATTTTGACATCCGCTGGTTCCCTCGAAGTGCCGCCTGTGGTTAAAATGGGCCATGCCCAACCCCCTGCCGGAAGGATTTCACCGCGAGTTCGAGCCGCTGCGGCAACGGTTTGCATGGCTGGAGGTGCAGAGAGACCGGATCACGATCGCGGAGTTGCGCGAACTCCACGGGCTGACGTGCGCGTTTGTTGACCGCTGGCAGCCGCAGCGCTTTGTTCATCCGCCCACTCGCGCCCTGCTGGCAAGTTTGCGCAAATACACGCAGAACATGGTGCGACAGATGGAACTGCATTTCCTCGCCAGTTTGCAGGAGGCGATCGAAACGCGGCTGGCGGTTGTCCGAGCCCAGGCGTTTCTGGAAGCGGAGGTCGCGATGAGCGGGTTGGCAAAAATCCCGGAAGTGCGGCCGGAGATCGAGCGCATTCACCGCGAGCACATGGGCCGCGCTTACGTGCCGGAGCGGGAATACCGGGAATCCGAGGCGGATGCCGACGCGGCGGAGGCAGCGTTTCGCAAGAGCATGGCGGAGTTTGCCGCCGACTGGCCGGACCGGCTGGATGCGGCTTTGCGTCAGCGGCTGCTGGAGGCGGACGGGGCGGCGCTGCGGGCATGGTGGGAGGAAATCGGGCGCGAAGTGGCGCTGCTGGAAAAGACGGCGGCGGGCGCTTGATCCCCGCTGCCGCTTCCAAAGCGAGCCAGGCGTTGACTGGGCTTTGGATTGCAGCTAGGTAGTTTTCTCATGCCGGCTACGTATTCGGTCACTCAGGCGCAGACCCAGCTTCCGCGGCTGCTCAAGGATGCCGCGGAGGAAGGCTCCATCACGATCACCCGGCACGACGAGCCGGTGGCGTATCTGGTTTCCCGGGAACGGATGGAGGCGATTGTGGAGACGCTGGAATTGCTCGGCAACCCGGAGGCGATGCAGGCGATTCGCGACTACGAAGCGGGGAAAACGAAGTTCCTGCCGCGGTCCGCCGCGCTCAAGGACGATGCGCGTTGAAGTCTCGGAACAGGTGGCGGACTTCGTTCGCCGACAGGCGCCGGAGCCGCACAAAGTGCTGTGGGCAGGGCTGCGGAAGCTGGAACGCGAGCAGGGCGACATCAAGGCATTGGAAGGGCCGTTGCGGAACTACTGGCGGCTGCGTGTGCGGGGCTATCGCGTGGTGTTTGCCTACGCGCCGGGAGGAAAGGCAATCCGCTGCATTTTCGCGGAGCGGCGCTCGGTGGTTTATGAAGTGATGGAGAAGTTGCTTGCGTCGAAGTTGCTTGGCGGCAATGCGGACAAATAGCGGGCGCGCCGAAGGCAGAGCTTGGATTGCCGCACGCCTCCGCGCTCGCTCGTGTATGCGTTGGAGCGTGAGGCAATCGCGCAGACGCGAATCATGGGGGAAGCAGCCGGGGTTGGGAGCCACTTGGGGTCGGTCTGTGAATCGTGAAAAATTGGAGGGATGCAATTGAGGCAGTCTGTGAAGTGCGCTTTCCTTCTCACCCTCGGACCCCGCCGGTTTGGTGGACAGCAGCCAGACCGCTTGGGATCATTCGCGCAACAGGGCGCGGAAGCCGGCTTGGATGAAGTGGTGGGCGTGCGTGAGCGCTCCCTCCAAGCCGCGCTCCTGCATGACGCAAAAGGAAATGCAGTCGGTCAGCGACCATTCCTTGTCTGGGCGCGACAGAAACAAGCCGCGGCCACGCTGAAACCACGCGCTCCCGGCAGGAATGATCTCGGTGTCCGGCGATGTCGAGAGCACGTCGAGCCAACGGCCAAACCGCTGCCGGTTGGGGCCCCCGGCAAAGGGCATCGCCAACCTCCAGAAGGATCCACTCCGTGGTCAGCAGCGGCGAGAGGCGGGATCGCGGCGACTGAACTGCGTGGCGAGCAGGTGGAGTCTGTCCGCAGGGTTCAGCAGGGCGAGAAAGTAAACGGTATCGCAAAAGAGCGCCTTCATCTTAGCGCTTGGGCGTCCCGTGCAGATCGTGATCGTGCTGCTCGGCGAGATCGGGCGGCAGCCCCTCGGCGGTGCCCGCCAATTCGAGCAACGCCTGCCAGACGTTCTGCGGCCGCGACGGCGGGTGTGACGCGAGCGCGGTGAGCAACTGGCGGAGCCTGGAATCGACTTGCTCGAGTTCCTGACGACTCAGTCTCGGGCAGTTTTGCGATGCTCTCCTGTGCGCTCATCAGGTGGCGGGCATGATCTACCGTTCCTACCACCGGCGAGCTGCTGCTGCCAGTCTTTCCAAAGTTGACGGCGCCAGCAGGCAGAGGGACCACAGGGGGCTTGGAGCAGTCTGTGCATCGGATGAGCAACCGGAATCAATCCAAGAATCGCGTTCTTTTCCAGCACCTATCCCACGGCATAATTCTGCCATCCATCATCGCGAGATTCTTAGGCTGACCCCCGACTGATTGATGGCGTTCGCGGCGCTACGGATTTCTGCTCTGGATCTATTTACCAGGTAGAAAGCGGAATCCGCCTCCACGAATGTGTATAGGCGCCGTCGCCGATGTAAAGATAGTAATAGCTCGAATCCCAAGCGACGTCTCCAGGGTTGCCTGTGGCGCTCGAACTCGCTGGCACGGCCACACGATTTAAGAAGGGGTCGTTGTAGAATCCCGAGCTACCAGCAAGATAGGGCACTGAGGCCGGTTCGTTGCCGCGAACCGTCAGCCCATTGACCACACCGGTTCCGATAACATGAACGTAGCCGGACGGCGCAAAAAAATAAGGCGCGGCGCCCGCGCGCGCGATGTTGTCCTTGATTGCAACATTGGTGATGGGGTTTGCGCCAGGGAAAATTCCGATCAATTGCCCGCCCACATTCATTCCGCCGCCGGCATTGTAGAAGGTATTGCCGAAAATGCTGATGTTGCGCACGGCCACAGTGCTCAAGCCGTCCACGAAAATGTAGCAGCCCTCGTCGCCAGATGTTCCCTCCAGCCAGTTTGATGAGATCGTGACATCCTGGCAGTTTTGCACGTTAAGCAATTCAGTCGCGCTGACTAGCTGATTGCCCGTAATTTCCAGCTGACTGCAACTCTGAGGGTGAACGAGCGCATAGGAGGCCTGCCGGATGGTGTTGCCTGTGATCAGCACATGATCGCACCATGCTCCGCTGATGCTGATGCCAGCACTTGTAAAAGGGTTGCCTGAATCATTCCTGCCATCGACGTTGTTATTTCCGATCGTGATGTAGGAACAGGACTCGGCCACTTCAATGCCGATAAACGAGCAGCCCCTGATCACATTGTCGGCGACCACGACCTGAGTGCTGCCGTTGACGGAGATTCCAAAAAGGGGACAAGCCACGGACGTTGTGGCGCCGGTGATCTCATTGTGCACGATGGCGTAGCGAGATTGCGGGCCTGCTCCTCCCCAGACTTCGATGCCCATCTCCCCGGCGTTGGTGATAATGTTGCCCGAAATGAGGTAGCCGCCGCCGGAATTGCCATTGGAGTTTATCTTGATGCCACCCGAATAACCTGCGTTGGAATATCCATTTCGGATCCTGTTGTTGCTAATTCGGACGTTGTTTGGTGCGTTGGCACCAATTCCACAAAAGACGTTCTCGATGAGATTATCCTCGATCCGCACGTTGGCTGACGTGCCGCTGATCCCGATGCCGACATGCACGTAATTTTGCAGGTGGCAGTCCCGGATGATGATGCCCGAGGTTCCGATATCGATCAGTGCGACGCCTGTGAGCGTGGTGTTGGAGCCGCGCGCGCCATCGATGGTCAGCCCGTCCACCGTGCTGCCATCGGAACCAGCCTGGAAGGAAAGTTTCGCCGGCTCGTTCGAGGCCTGGGCTTGGATGATGGCTCCCTTGCCGTGCAGGTAGATGACTTTGTTGACGGTGATGGTCGCGGAATAGCCGTAAACTCCAGGCCGCATTTCGATCGTGTCGCCCGACACGGCTGCACTAACAGCGTCTGCCAGGGTATGAAAAGGCTTGGCCAGGTCGCCCCGCGCGCCCGGGCTTGTCCCAGCCGGATCGACGTAGAGCGTCGCGGAGGTCGGAATGCTGGTTTGCGAGTGAAGACAAGGAGCCAGCATCGCGAAAGAGAGGCTGGCGAGGGAGCGGATCAGCAAGCGAGCGACGTATTTCATAAGGTAAGGATAGTTGTTTGTATAAGAATCGTCCTGTCCTTGGTCATGGTTGTGCTCAAATCCGTGAAAATTGGGATAAGTCTGAGAATTGCAGCAGAACAGGGGTCAGCAACTGTCTTTAACTTGCAATGGCGAAGTTAGGGTTTCAGCAGCCGATGGACGAGTGTGCAGAACAGCCAAGGGTCAGTCTAAGCATCGCGTTCTTTCCAGCACCTGGCCCACGGCACCATTCTGCCATCCATCACAGCGAGATTCTCAGGCTGGCCCCCATTGGCCCGATCCCAGGAAAATTGCCGCGCGCAAGGTCACCCCAAATCACGGCACCACCCGGAGAACGCCGGATCTGTTCCAGAGCTGACCGCTTCCCAGGCCATCAGCAGAGGTTGGCAGTCCCGGCATCCAGATTTCTCCGGCGTTGCCAAGCACCATCAGGGTGGTCCACGCGTTGACTCCCCAGCTGGTGCGCAGATGAATCAAATTTTTGCCGGGGGCGACGGGGTCGACGACCTGCACGATTTGAAAGCCGCGCTGGCTGCCGTCAGAAACCATCTGCCAGACGTTGCGCGCGCCGGCCGGCAGGCCCGTGGTGTCGAGGCCGACTCCGTTCTGCGTCACCATCGGGCCCAACGTCGCGATGGGGTCGTTCATAAATCCGTAGTCGCCGTTGTAGCCCGGGCTGGTGTTGTCCGTCCGAT
>CAXTRS010000121.1:0-1994 GCA_964246635.1 uncultured Chthoniobacterales bacterium
GGACGGGTGCGCGGGGCGCCGGGACCGTTTCTTTTTTACTCTTTCTAGAAAGCAATACGATGGGTGTGCAACCGGATTCCTGGATTCGCAAGATGGCGCTGGAGCATGGGATGATCGAGCCGTTTGCGGAGCGGCAGGTGCGCCAGCGCGAGGGCGGCGCGGGGGACAACTCGCTGATCTCTTACGGCGTGTCGAGCTATGGCTACGACTTGCGGGTGTCGAACGAGTTCAAGGTGTTCACGAATGTGTTCAACACTGTGGTGGACCCGAAGCATTTCGACGAGAAGTCGTTCGTCGATCTCCAGACCGACGTGTGCATCGTGCCGCCGAATTCGTTCGCGCTGGCGCGCTCGGTGGAATACTTCCGCATCCCGCGAGACATCCTCACGGTCTGTCTCGGCAAATCGACCTATGCGCGCTGCGGCATCATCGTGAACGTGACGCCGTTCGAGCCGGAGTGGGAAGGGCACGTGACGCTGGAGATTTCCAACACGACGCCGCTGCCGGCGAAGATCTACGCGCACGAAGGACTCGCGCAGGTGATCTTTCTCCAGGCGGAGACTACCTGCGAGGTGAGCTACGCGGATCGGCAGGGGAAATACCAGGGGCAGCGCGGCATTACGACGCCGCGACTGTAGCGGCGGTCTGTGACCGCCCCGATAAATACGCAAGAGAGATAGAAGAGGCGGTCAGAGACCGCGCTACAGTTGGCTACCGCAACGCCGCCAGCTTCTCCTTGGCGTCTTTTATCTGGTCGGGGCTGGTGTTCAGATCGACGACTTTCTGCAAGTCCGCCTTCGCCTTGGCGGCGTCTTCCAGCGAGATATACAGCAGGCCGCGGCTGTAGTAGGCGAAGGAATCGTTTGGCATGAGTTCGATGGTCTTGGTGTAGTCGGCGAGTGACCTCGCCGCGTCGCCATGTTTGGCATACACATTGGCGCGCTGCCGGTAGAGCGTATGCTCCTTGGGGTTCGCTTCGATGAGCTTCGTAAAGTCGGCGGCGGACTTGTCGAAGTCGCCCGTGCGGGCGTAGCAGGAGGCGCGCTGGCGCAGGGCGCGGGTGTCGTCGGGCTTGATGCGCACCGCGGCCTCGAAGTCCGCCAGCGCGTCGGGAAACTTCTCCAACGTCAGGAACGCGCCGCCGCGGCGCATGTGCGCGTCGTAGTCGTCGGGGTTCGCTTTGATGGCGTTGTTGTAGGTCGTGATGAGCTTTTCGAGATCGCCCGTCTTCATGTAGGTCCGCGTGCGCAGGTCGGCCGCGGCTTTGTTGGTCGGGTCTTTGTCCAGCGCGGCGTCGCAGTCGGCGATGGTTTTCGGGTAGTCGCCGATCTTGAAGTAAAAGTTGGCGCGCTGGGTGAGCAGTTCGTCGTCGTCGGGCCGCAGCTTGATGGCGGCTTCGTAGTCGGCCAGGGCTTCGGGGTTTTTATTTAACGAAGCGTAGATGCCGGCGCGTTCGCGCAGCATGCCGACATCGTCGGGCTTGGCCTTGAGCAGCGCGTCGAGATCGGGGAGCGCCTTCTCGGGGTGGCCGGTCCGGCGATACGCCACGGCGCGGCGCCCGTGCGCGGCCTGGTCGTCGGGCTTCATCTTGAGCAGCGTGTCGAGGTCGGCGATCGCCTTGGCCAGATTGCCGGACTCCATCAGGGCGTAACCGCGCAGGCGGAAGAATTCGGGATCGCTTTTCTTTGCCGCGGCTGCTTTGTCGAAGTCGGCCACCGCCGCGGCGTAGTCGCGCTTGGTAAAGTAAACCTTGCCGCGCTCGTAGTAGATCACGGCGTCACCGCTGTCGGGCGAAACATCCAACGCCTTGGTGTAGCTTTCGATGGCCTTGTCGAGGTCGCCTTTTTTCTCCAAGGCCGTGGCGCGGTTGCGGTAGTGCGCCGCGACTTTCGGCTCGGCTTTGATGGCGTCGTCGAAGTGCTTGATCGCTTCGTCCCACTTGCTCGCCTTCGCCGCCGCGATGCCGCGCTTGGAGGCTTCAAACGCGCCGCCCT
>CAXTRS010000121.1:2004-12401 GCA_964246635.1 uncultured Chthoniobacterales bacterium
AAAACCGCCCGCCCGTGGGCGGGTGGGGGGACGGGGGGGTGGGGTAGCAGGCCGCCGGCGCAAACGAGCGCGGCGGCGAAACGGAAAAATGGCAACGGTGAAGTGGAGCAGAGGGATCGGCGAGGGGTGTTCATGAGGGGCGGGCTTGAACTGACAATACATTCATTGCATTCGCAACGCAGCGGCTGGCGGCCGGGTCGCTCGGCGGCGGCGGCGCGTGCGGGCGCGAGTCTCCTATTGACCGAACGTGCGCGCGGGCGCTCAATTCCCGCCGCCGGATTTCACAAAATGCCGACCTGGCCGTCGATGACCCAGTGGTTGGTCTTGTCGGCGGTCGGGGGCGCGTCTGGCTTGGCCGTGAGGCGCACGGCGACGCGGCCGCTGATTTTCGTGACGTAAATCGTGGCGCCGGCCGTGGGCTCGATGGGGTTGCTGCGCGAAAAAAATCCGCCACGGCGGCGCACCTTCACGGCCACCGGGATCAGGTTACCCGCGGGATCGCGCGCGGAGAAAACGCCGGTGGCAGGGTCGAGCGTGACACCGGGAAACCGGAAGCTGAATTGTTCCTCGCGTCGCGGCGTTTGGGTGTCTTGATACGGCGAGTTGGTGAACGTGACGAAGGCGCGCAGCACCTGCCCGCGACTGTCCCAGTTCAACAAGAAACGCGTGGTCACGCCGCCCGCGTAGGTCTGCGCGGTGTCGGGGCTGAGGATTTGCAGGAGGCCGGATTCGGTCATCGAAATCGGCCCTGCGGGTGTGGGCTTCGGCTTCGGCGCGGCCCCGACCGTTGGCGGGTCGGTCTCGCCTTGGAATCCCGGCGGGTCTGACAAACGCGGCGGCTGCGCGGCGATGCCGGCGGACGGTGGCAGGGAAGGGTTCACAGCGAAGAACAAGATAAAAACCGCAGCCGAAGAAGAACGGAAAGCGAAGCGCTGGAGGCGGAACATGCGGCGGCAAAGTAACATCGCCACCGCGCACGCGGCAAACCGACCGTCGGGGCCAAGGAATCGGGTGTGAACGGAAGATTCGAGATTGTCTTCCGCCCGGTCGATTTTCTAAACTGCCGGGCAGCCAAACACCGCAGCACGTCGTATTTTTTTCTTCCATGCAAACGCTCACTCTCACCGAACTCAAAGCCCTCGCGGTGCGCGGTGAGACCGTCAACACTTCGGCGCACGTGCAGATCGACAAGATCGCCACGAAAACCACCAAAGAGGGCAAGCCTTACCGCGAAGTCCATTGCATCGATTCGCGCGAGAAAGTCATCCTCAAAGCGTGGAGCGATTCGCCGGTTTACAATGCCTGCGAAAGCCTGGCGGCCGGGTTGTGCGTGGAGATCAGCGGCGAGTTCGGTCACCACGCCGCGTTTGGGTTGGAGGCGCGACGCTGGAGCTTCCGGCTGCTGAGCGCCAGCGAGCAGGCGGCGCTCTTCGCCGGGCCGCGCGAATTGCGCGAAAAGCAGGATGCCGATTTCGGGTTCATCCTGGAAATGCACGAAAGCCTGCGCGACCCGCGGCTGCGCTATCTTTGGGAGCTTTTCCTCGCGGAATACGGCGACCGTTTTCGGCGTTCGGCGGCGGCGCGCTCGTTTCATCACGCCCGGCGCGGCGGGCTGGTCGAACATGTCGCCGGCATGATGCGCGCGGCCAACGCGGTCGCCAGCGTGTATCCGAGCCTCAACCGCGATCTGCTGCTCTCCGGCACGCTCTTTCACGACTGCGGCAAGCTATGGGAAAACCATGTCGCCGAGACCGGTTTCAGCATCGAGCACAACGAGATCGGCGAACTGCTCGGGCACATCAACATGGGCATCGAGATCGTGAACAACCTGTGGCGCAAAATGCGCGTGTGCGATCCTTATTCGGGTTGGAAAGAACTGCTGCCCACCTGTGAGGCGGTGCGCCTGCACCTGCTGCACCTCATCGCCTCGCACCACGGCGAACACGAGTTCGGCTCGCCCGTGCTGCCGAAGACGCCCGAGGCGATCACGCTGCACTACATCGACAATCTCGACGCGAAGCTGGAAATGATGTTCGGCGGCTACGCCACCGCGCCGCAGGTCGCGCCGAACATCCACGACCGCGTGCGGCCGCTGACACAGTATCTCATTACCCCGCTTGGAGTGTATATCGAAGCTGCGCTCGTCACGCCGATTCCCGACGGCGGTGGCGAGCCGAACGGCTTGGCGGGCGACAACGGAAGCGCGGCGGCGTTTCCTGCGCCTCATCAGCAGGGCGGCGGCTCCGGCGGCAGAAACGGCCCCGCCGAACCGTTGTTTGGCGAGGAGCTCTTTCGGCAGTGATCAAATCCCGCCGCGTCTGCGCGCGGCTGAACCAAACGCCGCGGCGCTCTCGGCGGCGATGGTTGCCAGCAAAAGTCCGCCCCCCAGCAGGGCAAGCGTCTTGCCCGCGTCGGTAATGGCTGGAACCCACGCCGAAAGTCGCCCGACTTCGCGCGGCTGGCTGAACGCGACAGCGTCGCGAGGGGCATTGGCCGTCGCTTCAATTTGAAACGCGTCCCGTGGCGTGCGAACCAGCGCGCGGCGATAGCCGAGTTGGTCGGTGAGATTGGGGATCATGACCGCGACGCTCGGCGCCGAATCAGCTCGCGCGGCGCTGAGGCGGAGCGGGTCTTTTTCTCGCGCGCCGGTGAGACCGCCGCCGGCAATCGTAAATTCCCAATAAGGACGCCGCGCGACGCACTGCTCGCTGCGGAATGTCCGCGGGCTGCTGCTGCCCGTCGTGGTCGGCGCAGAACTCCAGCCGGCCTCATTCGCCGCATGATGAAAGGCCGGCCACGCGAAAGCGTCCGGCACCAGTGCGAAGCCTTCCTGGGCTGCCGCCCGCAACTCGAGCGGCGGGCACACCGCAGCCGGCAGCATCGCGCGAATCGTCGGGTCTTCGAGATCATTGATGAGCCGCTGGCGATCCGCGAGCGGCACTTGGCCAGGATGCACGCGCGCGAGATGCCCGGCGTCGTGGGTCAAAATGTAGCTGCGCACGTTCACCAGCCGCTGGAGAGCGCCTCGACGTTCCTCCGGCAGGAGGCGCCGGAAATCGAGTTGCGTGAGATCCTGCAAGCCCCAAATCACGCAAATCGCCCAGGCGACCCCGAGCGCCCATTTCGCGAATCGCACCGGCGCCCGGGACGCCGGCTCGCGCAGCCAGAGCAGCAGGGCGGCGAAGTTCCCCAGCACGCCAAGGCTCGAAAAATCCATGTAGCGCGAAATGAACAAATGCCGCAGCAAAGACCCGTCGCTGAAAGCCCGGCCCCGCGCATAAGCGAGCAGCGCCATTTGCAGGATGACCCACGCGCCCAACGGGAGCAGGAAGGCGTCCGCCGCGAGGTGCGGCGCCCGCGCCCGCAAGCGCCGGATCAGCAGCCAAACCCAGGGAGCGAAGAGCAATGCCGCGCCAGGCAGAAAATGGAAATTTGGCCACGCCAGGCGACCAAGAAACGAAGCGAAGAATTCTCCGGCCGAACGGGCGTGATTGGCCGCGGCGCCCTGGCTTGGATCAGGCAGCGCGATGCCGAGAAGTGTCAGCAGACCGGCTGCGGCAACCGTGACCAGACCATCGCGCCGCTGCGCGCGATTTTGTGTTTGAAAAACCGCGCAGAAAATCCTCCACAAAAACACGCACGCCGGCGCCACGACGCCGGCGGCCAGCGAGATGCCGCCGGCCAGCCCGCTGCCCAGCCCGAGCCACCAGCGCGCGGCGCGCGGCGAGTGGGAACCCAGCCCCCAGATGGTGAGCACGGCGAAGAGGATCGCGAAGTAGAACTGCGACTGGAAGCCCCAAAGCGTATTCTGCCAGCCAAAGGGCAGACAGAACAGCGGCAGGCAGACGCAGAGGAGAAGGTTTTCGTCGCGGCGCGACGGCGTGGCGCCACTGGCGGCAACGGGACGGCAGCAGCACTCGCGCAAAATCAGAAACAGCGCACCGGCGCAAAGGGCGTGCACCGCCGCGCCCGCGAGCATTTCCACCTGGGCGTCCCACTGCGCATCGTTCCACCAAAAGAGCAGCAGCGTGAGCGCCTTCGTCGGCACGATGCGATGCTCGTTGTGCGACGCGAAGAGATCGGCGAGCCGGCCGCGGCCTTCTGCCCAAGGCTTCAGCAAGGTCTCGGCTTCGCCTTCCCATTGGTCGAGAAAGGGCAACGGCGAACTGTATGCGCCGATCAAGGCGGCCTTGCAGCCGACGACCACGAGGAGCAGCCCGACCAGCTTGCCCGCCGGGAGCCAGAACCGATGGCGAGAGCGAAGAGCGGCAAGGAGGATTTGTCGCGGGGAGGTGGAGGTGCGCTGCTCTGTCCGCACGGGCACGGCTGGGTCCGGCGGTGAGTCAGGCCAGCTCGTTGTCGTAAGTCGGATGCGCCGCTTTCACGATCTCCGCGAAGCTGTGCGGGTCGAGGCTGGCGCCGCCGACGAGCGCGCCGTCGATGTCGGGCTGGGCGAGGAGCTCGGCGGCATTGTTCGTTTTGACGCTGCCGCCGTATTGGATGCGGACGCGCTCGGCGACGTTTTCGTCGGTGATTTCTGCGAGCGTGCGGCGGATGAAAGCGTGCGCCTCCTGCGCTTGGTCGGGCGTGGCGTTGCGGCCGGTGCCGATGGCCCAGACGGGTTCGTAGGCGACGACGGTTTCCTGCACCTCTTTGGGGTCGAGTCCGGCGAGGCCGGCGCGGAGCTGGCGGCCGAGCACGTCTTCCACCCGGCCGGCGTCGCGTTCATCGAGCGTTTCGCCGACGCAGAAAATCGGCTTCAACGTGGCGGCGTGCGCGGCGTGGAGTTTTTCGTTGATGATCGCGTCGGTCTCGCCAAAAAGCTGCCGCCGCTCGCTGTGGCCGAGGACGACGTAGCGGACAAAAAGCTCGCGCAACATCCCCGCGCTGATCTCGCCGGTGAACGCGCCGTTTTTTTGCGCGTGCATGTTCTGCGCGCCGAGCTTGATGGCGACGCTGTCGGCGAGATGTTCGCTCGCTTTGGCCAGCGCGGTGAAGGGCGGGATGATGACGATTTCGGTGTCGGTGGCGTCACCGATTTCGAGGATGAACGTTTTCAGAAACGACTCCGTCTCGGACGAAGTCAGGTTCATTTTCCAGTTGGCGGCGACGATGGGTTTGCGCATGGGAAAAAAGAGAGAATTCGGTCGTCGCTCTCACTTGTCGCTCAGCGCCGCGACGCCGGGCAGCTCTTTGCCTTCGAGGAGTTCGAGCGAGGCGCCGCCGCCGGTGGAGATGAACGTCATCTTGTCGGCGAGTCCGGCTTGCTTCACTGCGGTGACGCTGTCGCCGCCGCCGATGATTGTCACCGCGCCACGGTTGTCCGCCAGTGCGCGGGCCAGCGACATCGTGCCGTTGGCGAACTCGGGGATTTCGAAAATGCCGACCGGCCCGTTCCAAAGGATGGTCTTCGCGCCGGCGATTTCCTTTTTGTAAAGCTCGACGGTTTCCGGGCCGATATCGACGCCCATCCAGCCTTCGGAAATGCCTTGCTCTTTGCTGAAGCGCGGCGTGTTGCGTGCGTTCGCGCCGGCTTTGATTTCCTGCGTCTCGACACTATCGACGGGCAGCAGAAACTTGACGTCTTTCTCCTTCGCCAGCGCGAGGATTTCCCGCGCGAGATCGAGCTTGTCCGCCTCGACGCGGCTGCTGCCGATGGGGATGCCCTGGGCTTTGAAAAACGTGTTCGCCATCGCACCGCCGATGAGAAACGTGTCCGCTTTTTCCATCAACGCCTTGATGACCCCGATCTTGTCCGAAACCTTCGAGCCGCCGAGGATGACGACGAACGGTTTCTTCGGCTCTGCCAGTTCTCCGTGCAGGTATTGCAGCTCTTTTTCCATCAGCAGACCCATCGCCGACTCGGCGACGTAGCTGGCGACGCCGGCCGTCGAAGCATGCGCGCGGTGCGCCGCGCCGAAGGCGTCATTGACATACACATCGCCGAGCCGCGCGAGCGCCTGCGAGAACGCCGGATCGTTCGCCTCCTCCTCCGCGTGGAAACGCACGTTTTCCAAAAGCAGCACGTCGCGCGGCTGCAAGTGCGCCGCGCGATGTTCCACCGATTCGCCGACGGTCTCCGGGCTGAACTGCACCGGTCGCTCGAGCAATTCCGCGAGCCGCTCCGCGACCGGCGCGAGCGAATACTTCGCCACCGGCTTGCCCTTCGGCCGTCCGAAGTGCGCCATGAGAATGACCTTGGCTTCGTGCTCGCGCAGGTAGCGCAGCGTCGGCAGGGTCTCGCGGATGCGCGTGTCGTCGGTGATGACGATCTTGCCGTCTTTTTCCTCGGTCGGCACGTTGAAATCGACGCGCATCAACACGCGCCGGTTGCTCACGTCCACGTCGTGCAGGGTCAGCTTTTGCATTGAGGGAGAAATGATCCGCGGATTAACGCGAATTAACACGGATTACTTCGGAGTTTTGGGAGTGCTGCCGCCGAGCGTCTTCCCCCAATAATCTGCGTTAATCTGCGTTAATCCGCGGATTGTTTTCTGATCTTACTTCGCGAGCAGTTCCATCAACTGCACGCAGCGATTGCTGTAGCCCCACTCGTTGTCATACCAGCCGACGACTTTTACGAACTTGTCGCCGAGCGTCATCGTCAGCGCGCTGTCGAAGATGCACGAATGCGGGTTGTCGAGAATATCGACGAGCACCAGCGGCTCGTCGCTGTATTCGAGAATGCCTTTGAGCGAGCCTTTGCTTGCGGCTTCTTTGAAGGCGTCGTTGATCGCCTGCGTGGTCGCGGCGTTTTTCAGCGTCGCGGTGAAATCGGTCACGCTGCCGCAAGGCGTCGGCACGCGGAAGGCGCCGCCGTTGAGCTTGCCTTTAAGCTCGGGGATGACTTCGCCGATCGCCTTCGCGGCACCGGTCGAGCTGGGGATGATGCTCACCGCCGCGGCGCGCGCGCGGCGCAGGTCTTCGTGCGGCAGGTCGAGGATGCGCTGGTCGTTCGTGTAGGAGTGAATCGTGCTCATGAAGCCGGCTTCGATGCCGAACTTGTCGTTGAGCACTTTGACCATCGGCGCCAGGCAGTTCGTCGTGCAGCTCGCGTTGGAAATGACAGTGTGTTTCGCGGGATCGTAGGCGTCGTCGTTGACGCCGAGCACCACGGTGGCGTCGGGATTTTTCGCCGGCGCGGAGATGAGCACTTTTTTCGCGCCGCCTTTGGAGATGTGCAGCTCCGCCTTGTCGCGGCTGGTGAAAAAGCCGGTCGATTCGCAGACCACTTCGACGCCCATTTTGCTCCACGGCAGATTGCCGGGATCGCGCTCTTTCAGCACCCGGATCTTGTGCCCGCGCACGATGATGTTTTCGTCGTCGTGCGAAATCTCTCCGTCGAATTTGCCGTGCACGCTGTCCCATTTGAGCAGGTGCGCGAGCGTTTTGGTGTCGGTGAGGTCGTTGACGGCGGCGATGTTTTCGACCTGCTGCTGGGTCATGGCGCGCAGAACATTGCGGCCGATGCGGCCGAAGCCGTTGATTCCGTAGTTGGGCATAAGGTGCGTCGGGATGATGAAGGGTGAGAGAAGCAGGGACGGCGCGAAGAAGAGCGCGCGGTCCCGGGGGTTCTAACTAAAAACGAACGCGAGGCGCGTCAACGGCGTATCGGCGAAAACAAAAAAGGCCGGCGCGCTGGCGTCGGCCTTTTCCTTCTTGTCATTCTGAGCGGAGCGACGAAGAAGCGCAGTCGAAGGACCTCTTGCTGACGATTTGTTCCAGCGTCGCCGGCGCTGAGCGGCATCCAAATAGACTGTCAGTAAGAGGTCCTTCAGCTCCGTTACACTCCGCTCCAGGATGACAAGAAGAGGAACGCGCTCCGCGCGTTGGCTCGCTTCGCTGCTATGCCGGCGCTTCGGTCAGCCCGGCCGGGTAATCGGGCGAGAGCACAACGCCTTTTTCTTTCTCCGATTCCTTCACGACTTTGATCGCCGGCGGATTCGGCCCCGACTTTGGCGGGTTGAGCATGTGGCCGTGCTCGATGATCTCGCGGATCTGCGAGCCGTCGAGCGTTTCAAATTCCAGCAACGCCTTGGCGATGCCTTCGAGTTTGTCGCGGTTTTCTCCGATGAGCTGTTTCGCCTTCTCGTAGGCCGCGTCGCTGAAGCGTTTCACTTCGAGGTCGATCTCCAGCGCTGTCGCTTCGGAATAATCGCGCGAGCGGCTGATGTCGCGACCGAGGAAAACGTAATCTTCGTGCTCGCCGTAGCCGACCATGCCGAGCTTGTCGCTCATGCCCCATTCGCAGACCATGCGCCGCGCGGTGTTCGTCGCCTGGCGGATGTCGTTCGAGGCGCCGGTAGTCACGTCGCCGAAGATGAGTTCTTCCGCCACACGGCCGCCCATGATGACGACCAGGCGGTCGAGCAATTCGTTTTTGCGCGCGTTGTATTTGTCTTCGGTGGGCAGATACATCGTCACGCCAAGCGCGGGGCCGCGCGGGATGATCGTCACTTTGTGCAACGGATCGGTGTGCGGCAGCAGCACGGTGAGCAGCGCGTGGCCGGCTTCGTGATACGCGGTGTTTTCCTTTTCCTTTTCGCTGAGCGCGAGCGAGCGGCGCTCGCGGCCCCAGCGCACTTTGTCGCGCGCTTCTTCGAGTTCGGCGAGCGTGATCGCCTTGAGCCCTTTGCGCGCCGCGAGCAAGGCGGCTTCGTTGATCACGTTCGCCAGTTCCGCGCCGGAGTAGCCGGGCGTGCCGCGCGCGATGGTGTCCATCGACACGTCCTCGGCGATCTTCACCCGCTTCGCGTGGACGCGCAGAATCTGCTCGCGACCCTTCACGTCGGGCAGCGGCACGGTGACTTGGCGATCAAAACGCCCCGGTCGCAACAGCGCGGGATCGAGCACGTCGGGCCGGTTCGTCGCCGCGATGATGATGATGCCTTCCTGCGTGTCGAAGCCGTCCATCTCGACGAGCAGCGCATTGAGCGTTTGCTCGCGCTCGTCGTGTCCGCCGCCGACGCCGTGGCCGCGGTGCCGCCCGACGGCGTCGATTTCGTCGATGAAAATCAAGCACGGCGCGCTCTTGCGCCCCTGCTCAAACATGTCGCGCACCCGGCTCGCGCCGACGCCGACGAACATCTCCACAAAGTCCGAGCCGCTGATCGAAAAGAACGGCACGTCCGCCTCGCCCGCGATCGCGCGCGCCAGCAGCGTCTTGCCGGTGCCCGGCGACCCGATCATGAGCACGCCTTTCGGAATACGCCCGCCGAGTTTCTGGAACTTCTTCGGGTCTTTCAGGAACTCGACGAGCTCCTGCACTTCGTCCTTCGCCTCTTCGACGCCGGCGACGTCTTTGAACGTGATCTTGTTCTTCTCGCGCGACATCATCCGCGCCTTGCTCTTCCCGAACGAGAGCGCGCCTTTGCCCGCCATCTTGATCTGCTGCCGGAAGAAGAAATAGACCGCCAGCAGAAACACCGTGATCGGCACGAACGAGAAGATCAGCGACGAAATAAAGTTCGATTCCTTGCGCACATTCGGCGTCAGGTTCGCCTGCGCGAGCTTGGCTTCGAGGTCCTTGTTGAAGTCGAGCGACACCGTGGTGCGAAACGGCTTTGCGCCTTCCGCGCGCGCCGGCGTCTCGGGGGAATAAAACCCGCGCAGGAGCTGCGTGCTGCTGGCGTCTTCGATGATGATTTCCAGCGGCTTCTTGGTGTCCTGGACGATCTGGCCGCTCTTGAGCTTGTCGAGAAACTCCGGGTATTTGAGGTCTTCGGCCGCGCCGACGACGCTCTTTTGCGCCCAAAAGAAAATGGCCAGCACGGCGAAGAGCGAGCTCATCAGCACGAGTCCGCGCCAGTTGAAATTCGGATCGCCCGTCGTGCCGTCGCCGTTCCGGTTCCCGGAGCGGCCGCCCGACGATTTGCCGTCTTTGGAGGATCGATTTTCCATGCGAGAAATTTAGGGTTTGGAACCCGTCGGGCTTGCGGCAGGTCGGGCTGGGAAACCTAGCATGATGCTACCGGGAAGCAATGCGCCGCGGCACGCGGGGAAGGGGAGACCGTCGCGGACGGCGATGGGTTCAATCATCGCGCCGATACTCGACCGATCCCAGGTTGAGCCAGTGAAAAACGATCCGCTCCGCGCCGACGATTTCCAGCCGGCCGGGGATGAAGCGCGGATTGCGAAAATCACGCTCGGCGATCTGGCCTTCGCCCGCGCCGGTGACGACGTTCGCGCGCCAGGTGATCTCGCCGCCGGGCACGTGGTCGTCGCCGGTGACTTTGCGCGCGACGGCTTCGTCGCCGGTCTGCGTGATGGCGATCGTTTCATCGAAGTGGCCGGTGTAATGGCCGATCCATTCGCCGGTGAGATTCATGGCGGGAGAATGCAGTAGCCGGAAACGGATGCCGCCATAACCCTGCGCGCCCATCCCTGCTAACGCTCCC
>CAXTRS010000122.1:0-4314 GCA_964246635.1 uncultured Chthoniobacterales bacterium
GATCTCATCTTGTCATCCGATGACGATCCGGCAGCGTGTCCCTGTTTACCTGTAACGATCCGGCGACAGGAGCGTAAGATCGACCGACGGCCGTTCGCCCGCGAGCAGTTCCGTCACCAGGCGCCCCGTGATTGGGCCAAGGCTGATGCCCAGCATCGCGTGGCCCGCGGCGACGACGAGATTTTCCCAAGCCGCCGGCCGACCCACATACGGCAAGCCATCCGGCGTCACCGGCCGCAACCCGCACCACGGCTCGACCTCACGGAAATCGTCCGGCGTGAAATCCGGAAAATAACGCGGCACGGATTTGAGAATGCCGGCGACGCGGCGCGGATTGATCCGCTCGTCGTGGCCGCCGCCGAGCTCCATCGTGCCGCCGAAGCGCAGCGACTCACCCATTGGCGTCACGGCAACACGCGCTTCGACCAGGATCGCTGACGTCCGCGGCCGGGCGCGCGGCTGACGCAAAGTCAGCGAGTAGCCCTTGCCGGCCTGCATCGGCAGCGCGAGCCGCAGCGGGCGCGCGAGCGCCGGCGACCACGCGCCGCCGCAGAGCACGAATTCATCACCGGTAATTTTTTCTTCCTCTTCGCGTCCATGGATTTTCCGCGCGCGCACCGCGGTCAGCCGGCGCCCCGCCTGTTCCCAGCCGCGAAGCTCTGTCTCCCATCGAAACTCCGCGCCCTGGCGGGCGACCTCCGCTTGCAGCGCGGTCATCAAGCGCGCCGGATCGAGGTGGCAGTCGAGCGGGAAGAACACAGCTCCGGCGATGTCCATGCGCACGTCCGGCTCGCGGGCGGCCGTTGCTTTGGCGTCCAGGACTTCTGCGGGCAAGCCGAGCTCACGGGCGAGCGTCGCGAGTTGCGCTTCGTGTGCGAGTCCCTGCGGCGTTTTGCAGAGCATCAGCAGACCGTGCGATTCCAACCCAAAATCGTCCAATGCCGGCGCGAAGCTGTCGCGGAAACCGGCGCGGCTGGCGAGCAGCAGATCGCGCAGCACCGGCGCCGCGCGCCGCACCCGCGCCGGCGTGCTCGCCCGCCAAAAGCGTGCGCCCCAGCGCAGCAAATCCAGAGACGGCCGCGGCCGCACGTAGAACGGCGACTCGGGATTCCACATCCAGCGCAGCCCGAGCGCGACCATTCCCGGCGCGGCCAGCGGGACGACGTGGCTCGGCGAAATCAGCCCGGCGTTGCCGAACGAACAGCCGACCCTCGCCTGGGCCGGGCGGCGCTCGATGAGCGTGACGCGGAAGCCCCGGCGCAGCGCGTAAAACGCTGTGCTCAGCCCGACGACGCCAGCCCCAACGATGACGATGTTTTTAACCATCTTTGCATTAGGTGATTATGAACACCATCGGCCCGAAATTTTATAGACCGAGCCCGACGTCAAAAAATATTTTCATTCACTGTCATAAGTCCTTGATTTCAAGCAGAATAAAAATGAAAAAATCTTCATTCTACGAGTGGATTTTTCCCGATTTTCGTTTACCTTTTCCGACCATGAAAAACACCCCAGCAACAGCCCCTTTACGGGACGAAAAAACAGTGTCTCTGGCGCTCGATCCGGCCACGTCCGCGTTGAGCGTGCAGCAGGTGCTCGGACAGGTGCAATTGATCCAGCAGATCATGAGCGCCACGATGAAGGAAGGCGAGCACTTCGGGCGCATTCCGGGGTGTGGCGACAAGCCGACCTTGCTCAAACCGGGCGCCGAAAAGTTGTGCCTCACCTTCCGCTTGGCGCCGGCCTACGTGGTGGAGGAAAAGCAGCACGAGCGCGGCCATCGCGAATATCGCGTGCTTTGCACGTTGAGCTCGATCACGACTGGCGCGTTCGTTGGCCAGGGCGTGGGCACGTGCTCGAGCATGGAAGCGAAGTATCGTTTCCGCCCCGGCCTGGCGGAGCCGACGGACCGGCCGGTGCCGCGCGCGTATTGGGACCTGCGGCAGGAAGACCCGGCCAAGGCGCAGGAGCTTCTCGGCGGCAAAGGCTTCTCGACCCGCAAGATCGAAGGCAAGGGCTGGATGATCTGCCGCGGCGGCGAGAAGGTCGAAAACGACAACCCGGCCGACACGTTTAACACGGTGCTCAAGATGGCCAAGAAGCGCGCGCTGGTCGATGCGGTGCTCACCGCCACGGCGGCCAGCGACATCTTCACCCAGGACCTCGAAGACATCGCGGCGAACCTGGCCTCGCACCAGCCGGTGACGACGCCCGCTCCCGCGCGTGAAGCAGCCGCCGCCGTTGCGGCAGAGGAGCAGACCGAGATCGTGCTCGACCCGCCGCGGCCTGCCCGGCAGCAGCGTCGCAGCAAGGACAGCAACGGCTCGGCGCGTCGCGCGCAGCAGCCGCAGCAGCCGACCGATGTGGACTTGGAAGCCGACAAAGATGCCGACAGCGGCGACGACGTGGACTTCCGCGAAGCTCGCATCCACTTCGGCAAGAACCGCGGCCTGACGCTCTCCGAGCTGACGCCGAATCAGGTCCACTGGTATGAAACCGAGTGGATGCCGAAGAAGGAGACCAGCGGCATGGTCGGCCAGGACGACCTCGCGCTGATGCAGGCGCTCAAGGCGTATCGCCGCCATCGCGACGGTCAGCAGCAGCAGAAGGGCGCTGCCAGCAACGGCAACGGCCGCCACGAAGCCGTTGACGCCGAGGTTGACCTCGCGGACGCGCGCGTCTGAGCTAATCTGACCCGGACATCACAGCAAAACGAAAAGGGCGCTGGGTTACCAGCGCCCATTTTCTTTTCCCGAACCCAAAAGCTGCGCGCGCAGGGAGGTTAGCGCCCCCGTCCGAACCGGCGCGCCCCCCCCGCCGGCCGGCGCCGGGCCGCGCCCCCCCCCCCCCCCCCCCCCCCCGCGCCCAGGAGCAGGCCAACGCCGCCGACGGCCATGAGCGCGACACTTCCCGGCTCAGGCACCGCGGCGACGGTGAGCCGAAATCCGTAGTTCGCCGCTGGCGCGGCGGTGAAAGGCGAAGTGCGGATCGCGCCGGTCGGATTGCTCGTGGTTTGAGTCGTGGTCGTGCTGCTGAGGAAATCGCGGTCCTGACTCGTGCCCACGGTCGGCGGATCAAAAAGGCCCATCCCGAAGTTATTCATCACTGCCGCCGTCTGGGTGCTGCTGGAAAAACAGAGGCCCATCCAGATCGTTCCGCTCGTTGGCAACAGGAATTGACTTGCTGCGGGAACATTGAAAGTAAGGGTGTTAACGTTATTAGCGGCGATCGTGATTGGGTTGAAGTTGAAGCCCGTAATGAGGGTGCCCGGGCCGCCGCCAGTGCCGTCACTGTTGTAGATACGGAGAAAAGGCGTCAGTGCCTGACTCGTCGAATTGAGATTGGCGAGAGAAAAAATAATCTGCGTCACGTTGGTCAGGGTGAGCGCGGGATTGTAGGTCAGATCGTCCAACAGCAGGAACGTCTGCCGGGTGCCGGTGTTTGACGTCACGCCGCCGTTGGTGGCGGCGGCGAGTTGGAAGGTAGTGGTATTGTCGTAAACGATCGTCTGCGCTGGGGCGAGCGAAGTGAAGGTGGCGAGCGCGAGGGATACGGCGAGGAGTCGGGAGGCAATTTTCATGACAAATTGGGGTGGGTGGCTACTGAGTTGCCGGGCCAGACTGTGAAAACGACAGGGAATTGTAAATAGAAATCATTTGGAAATCGGATCGTGCACCGAAAAAGGGACGCTCAGCCGCGAGCGCGTCCTGTTTTTTGTTTTCGGAAGAGGCGCGGGCTGGCAAAACGAACGCCGTGTCTGGCGTCCTCACTCTCGGCGTGATCTCCGACACGCACGGCCTCTTGCGCCCGGAGGCGGTCGCGGCGTTGCGCGGGACGGACTGGATTTTGCACGCCGGCGACTTCGGCTCGGCGGAAGTGCTCGCGGCCGTGCGCGCGCTGGCGCCGTCGCCTGAGCGGTTCGTCGCGGTGCGCGGCAACGTGGACTACGGCAACTGGGCGCTGGCGTTGCCCGAGCGAGTGTCAGTCGAGATTGCCGGCCGGCGCATTTTGATGCTGCACGACCGGCATGCGCTCGGGGGTTCCGATCCCGGCGCAGCGGGTTATCACGTGATCATCAGCGGGCACTCGCACCAGCCGCTTGTAGAACGGCGCGGCGGCGCGTTGTTTCTCAATCCCGGCAGCGCGGGGCCGCGGCGATTCCGGCTGCCAGTGAGCCTGGCGTTTTTAACGATCCACAGCAACACCGGCGAGTTGGACGCGCGCATTGAAAGGTTGCTCTGAAACGCCAGCGATGTTCCGGGGTAGGGCGGGCGTCTCGCCTGCCGCCGCGGGCGTCTCGCCCGGGGCACACGC
>CAXTRS010000122.1:4365-6369 GCA_964246635.1 uncultured Chthoniobacterales bacterium
GGGTTGGGCGGGCTAGACGCCCGCCCTACCCAAAGGCCCGCGCCAACGATGGTGGCGGGCTTTTGCTTTCTTCTTCGGCGCTTGGGCGCCGCAGCGATCGCTCGCGCAGCCAGGCGAAAATCACTGGCGTGACGATGAGGATGTGCACGAGGCTGCTGACCATGCCGCCGACCACCGGCGCGGCGAGCGGCTTCATCACCTCAGCGCCGGTGCGCGTCGTCCACAGGATCGGCAGGAGGCTGGCGACGACGGTGGAAACAGTCATCACTTTCGGCCGCAGGCGCAGGCGCGCACCGTCCTTGATCGCGGCGAGCAGATCGGCGCGGCCAAAGTGCGGCCCGCGCTCGCGCTGACGGCGTGCGACGGCTTCTTCGAGATACACGACCATGACGACGCCGGTCTGAATCGCGGTGCCGAAAAGCGCGATGTAGCCAATGGACACCGCCGTGCTGAACGGATAGCCGAGCGCCCATTGCAAAATCGCGCCGCCGGTGAGCGCGAAGGGCACCGCGAGAATGACGTGCGCCGCCTCCGCGAGCGACCCGAAGGTGACGTAGAGCAGCAGGAAAATAATGAGCAGCACCGCCGGCACGACGACCCGCAACGTGCGCGTCGCCGCGAGCTGGTTTTCGTATTGGCCGGTCAGTTCGAACGTCATGCCGGGCGCCAAAGGCACGTCACGCGTGACGCGCTCGCGCACCTCGGCGACAAAGCTGCCGAGGTCGCGTCCGCCGGCCACGTTGGCTTGCACAAATGTGTATAAGCGCCCGTTCTCGCTGGCGATCTCGCTGGGGCCGCTGACACGCGCGATCTTCGCAAGCTGACCCAGGGGAATCTGCATGCCGGCAGGCGTGGAAACCGGGAGCGCCGCGAGCGTTTCAAGATCGTCGCGCTCGCCGCGCTCCAGGCGCACCTGGATCGGCACGCGCTCGCGGCCTTCAAGCGTCGTGGTGACGTTCGTTCCGCCCAACCCAGTTTCGACCACATCGAACAACGCGCGCGGCCGGAGTCCGTAGCGCGCCATCGCCGCGCGGTCGGGCGTGATTTCCAGATACGGCTTGCCCTGTTGCCGCGAGGCGGCGACGCCGACGGAGCCGGGGATTTCGCGCACCACGCGCTCGATCTCGAGCGCAGTCTTTTGCAGTTCCGGCAGCTTGTCGCCGAAGACTTTCACGCCGACCTGCGCGCGCAGCCCGCTGCTGAGCATGAGGATGCGGCCTTCGATCGGTTGCAGGAATCCCGGGATGTAGCCGGGCACCTGCATGAGCTTGCCCGTCAGCTCGGCGATGAGGGCTTCTTTCGTCAAACCGTGTCGCCATTCTGCGGGCGGCTTGAGCAGGATCGTCGTCTCGATCATCTCGGTCGGCGCCGGGTCGGTCGCGGTGTCCGCGCGGCCGAGCTTGCCGGCGACGGAAACGACCTCTGGCGTCTGGCGAATGACGGAATCCTGCCACGCCATGATGCGGTTGACTTCGGTGAGCGAAGTCTGCGGCAACAGCACCGGCATGAAGAGCAGGCTGCCCTCTTGCAGGGTCGGCACGAACTCGCGGCCGAGCCGGGAAACGAGCAGCCCGCTGCCGACGAGCAATGCCGCGGCGCCACCGAGCACGGTCTTGCGATGCGCGAGCGCCCAATCGAGCGCGGGATTGTAAACGGCGAGCAGCCCGCGCATGAGCCAGTTCTCGCTCTCCGGCTTGAACGGCCCGCGCACCAGGACGGTGCAGAGCACTGGCACCAACGTGACCGCGAGCAGCGTCGCCGCGACCATCGCGAACGTTTTCGCGAACGCGAGCGGATGAAACAATTTCCCCGCCTGTCCGCCGAGCGCGAACACCGGCACGAAGGCGAGAATAATGATCGCCATCGCGAAGAAAATCGGCCGGCCGACCTGCTGCGAAGCGGTGAGCGTTTCGCGCCAGGTTTCCGCGGGAGTGAGGCGGAGCGTTGCGGGTTGCGGGTTGCGGGTTGCGGGAATGTCACCACTCGCAACTCGCCACTCGCAAC
>CAXTRS010000122.1:6379-12379 GCA_964246635.1 uncultured Chthoniobacterales bacterium
GGGGGGGGGGGTGGGGGGTGGCGGGGGGGGTTAACAGCCCCCCCCCAAACGGCAAACTCGCAACTCGCAACCCACGCTTTGCGTTTCTCCGCTTCCTCGCAATGCCGGATCACGTTTTCCGTCAGCACGATGCCGGCATCGACGAGCACGCCGATGGCGATGGCGATGCCGGTGAGCGACATGATGTGCGACACCACGCCGAACTGTTTCATCAGGATAAATGAAATCAGAATCGACGCCGGCAGCGGCAGGGTGACGATGAGCACCGAGCGGAAGTGCCAGAGGAAAAGAATGTGCGCGAGGGTGACGAGCAGGATCTCCTCCCAGAGCGCGTGCTTGAGCGTGTCGATGGCGCGCGAGATGAGGTCGCTGCGGTCGTAGAACGGCTGCACCGATACGCCCGCGGGCAATCCGGGCGCAAGCGCCGCGAGCTTCGCTTTCACGTCCGTGATGACGCGATACGCGTTCTCACCCGAGCGCATGACGACGATGCCGCCGACGACTTCCTTGCCATCGACATCAAGCGCGCCGCGCCGGTAATCGCCGCCGACCTGCACCGTCGCGACATCGCGCAGATACACCGGCGTCCCTTTGTCCTGCCGCAGCACGATGGTTTCGAGATCGGCCACGGAGTTCACCAACCCGACGCCGCGCACTACGAACTCCAGCCCGTTTTCTTCGAGCGTCTTGCCGCCGACGTTGAGATTGCTCTGCGCCACGGCGTCCATGACTTCCTGCAACGACACGCCGCGCGCGCGCATCCGCGTCGAGCTGACTTCGACTTGATATTGCCGCACGAACCCACCGACGCTCGCGACCTCCGCAACGCCCGGCACCGCGGCAAGCCCGTAGCGCAGATAATAATCCTGCAGGGCGCGCAACCGCCCGAGATCGTAGCCGCCGCCCGGCGCGCGGACCGGGTCCACTTTGAGATAATATTGAAACACCCAACCCAGCCCAGTGGCGTCCGGCCCGAGCCGCGGCACGACGCCGGCGGGGAGCTGCTGCGCGCCGAGAAAATTCAGGCGTTCGAGAATGCGGGTGCGTGCAAAGTAGTTGTCGATCTTGTCCTGGAAAATGACCGTCACCAGCGAGAAGCCGAACATCGAACTCGCGCGCACCGTCTTCACCCCAGCGAGCCCCTGGAGGCTGGTCGTCAACGGGTAAGTCACCTGGTCCTCGACTTCCTGCGGACTGCGCCCCGGCCAGTCGGCGAAAACGATGACCTGGTTTTCGCTGAGATCGGGGATCGCGTCGATCGGCACGGTGCGCAACGCCACCACGCCCCAGCCCGCGAGCAACAGCGCCGCGCACGTGACTAAGAAACGATTGCGCAACGACCATTCGATGAGTTTGGAAATCATAAAGAAAAGGGCCTCACGCAAAGGCCGCAAAGGCCGCAAAGGCCGCAAAGGAAGGGGTGGAAAAAGAACGAAGGCGTCTCGGCTCGTCCCCCTTCTCTTCCGAAACCTTTGCGGCCTTTGCGTGAGGCATTAATGTGTGTGCTCCGAGCTGGCGACTTCGCGCCCGAGTTGCGCCTGCGCATCAAGCAACAGGTTGCCCGCGGTGACTACGCGCTCACCCTCGCGCAAGCCGTCGAGCACTTCGTAATCCCGGTCGCCGACCCGGCCGAGCTTGACGACGCGCGGCTCGTATTGGCCCGGCTCGCGCTCGACATATGCCATCGCGCGCTCGCCGGCCTGGAGCACGGCGGAACGCGGCACGAGCAGCGTGTGGTTTTCACCGTCGCCGGCGCCCACCGCGACGCGCCCGCGCGCATAGACGCGGTGCGCCAGCGCGCGATCCGCGTTCGGAATCTCCACCCGCACCTTCGTCGAGCGGGTCAGCTCATTCAGATTCGGATCGATGAACGTGATCTGCGCGTTGAACACGCGCCCCGGCACCGCGTCCGTCGTCACTGCGACTGGCTGACCCACTTTGAGCCAGGGCAGGTCGCGCTCGTAAGCGTCGAACTGGAACCACATGATCGAAAAATCCGCGAGCGTGAACAGCTTGTCGCCGTAGTTCACCCACTGGCCTTCGTAGACGTTGCGCTCGATGACGCTGCCGCCCAGCGGCGCGAGAATTTCTACGTCGCGATCTGCGCTGCCGCGCTTTTCCACGGCGGCGATTTGCGCGTCGCTCAGGCCGAGCCGGCGCAATTTTTCGCGCGCGCCGTTCGCGTTCACGCCGCCGGCTTTCATGGCCAGCAGCAACTCGCCCTGCGCCACTTGCACTTCCGGCGCGTAAAACGTCGCCAGCGGCTGGCCGGCGGTGACCTCCGCGCCGACGTAGCGGACATAGAGTTTTTCCACCCGTCCGCTGCTGAAAGCCGAGATGAAACGGTGCCGTGTTTCGTCGTCATCGACGCTGCCAGAGACCTCGAGCGTCTTTGCCAGCGCGCCGCGCCGCACCGGCTCCGCGCGGATGCCGGCCACGCGCACGCTGTTCGCAGAGAGCTTCAGCAGACCCGTGCCTGTCGCAGCCGCCGCGCTGTTGTTGTCGGGCATCGCGTGCGCGTCGGACATCCCGGCCGCCGACCCCAACTCGGCTTCGTCGTAAACGGGCACCAAGTCCATGCCGCAAATCGTGCACTTGCCCGGCTGGTCGGACTTGATCCATGGGTGCATCGGACTCTGGTAAAACTTTGCCTGTCGTCCGCTGCTGCCGCCGCCGTCGGCCGCGCGATGCGATGGCTGCTGGCGTTGGCCCGCGAACCAGCCCGCGCCGGCGGCGAGCGCGAGCGCGAGCGTGAGAAAGAGGCTGAGAAGAAATGTTTTTTTCATGAAAAGGAGAAGAACGGAAAGTGGTTGCTGAAATGAGGACCCATTTCAGGGTCGTGAGCCACGCGCGCGGAACTCGTGCGTGGTTGGCTGGACGATGAGCGCGGAATTGCGCGCCGCAGTCCGTCAGCCGCGAGAAGGAGCGAAAGCGCACCGCACGCGTGGCGGTGGCCGGACGAACTCAGATCAACAAAATGCCGCTCTGCGCGCGCGGCGCAGGCTGTCGCGCGCGGCCGCTGTCGGCAAACCCGTCGTGCCCGCCGCTGCCCGGCGGCGCGATGCCAGCGCCGGCGATTGTGGACTCGCTCGTCGGCGGCAACAACACGTCCAGCCAAGTGCCAGCCTGCGGCAACGCTGCGGCGGCGAAGTGTGCTGAGAGCAGTTCTTTTGCGCTTGCGGCCGTCGTTGGCAAAGAAGCCGGCGAAGGCGAGACGGGCTGTGAGCCGCCGGGCGCCGTGTGACAACACGGTGGCGTCGGTTGACCCAACGTCGGCGTCTCCGAGTTCGTCGGGGCGCAGCAGCCGCACACGGTTGCGACCTTGTCAGGCCCGGGGCAGACCGCCGCGCCCACCGTCGCCGCGCCTGACATCAGCAGGCTGGCGATCAGCATGAAAACGAGCAGTGCGCGGAAGATCATGCGGAGCGAGCGAAGACCGGCGAAAAAATTACGCGCGATCAAGCGATCGGTCAACGGTTTGTGGTGGAGGGCGATCTCCGAGCGCCATGATTTCGGCGCAGCCGAGAAGCATTCTTTTCCACGCAGCTTCGCTGCACCTGATGGCGTCCGGAGGCCGCCATCCGCCCACGAGTATTCCGCCACCAAATTATCCGCTCGCCTCCTCGCCCTTCCTCGGGGAAAATCGCCCGCACCCGCCTATGTCCGCCGACGCCAGCCTGCTCGCCGAAGTCCCGCTCTTTCACCTGCTCGACGACGAGGAACGCGCCTCGCTCGCCGCGCAACTCGATGTCGTCCGCTTCCCCAAGGGACACATCGTTTTCAACTACGGCGAGCCGGGCGACGCGATGTTCGTCGTGCGCTCCGGCGAGGCGGAGTTGTCATTCAAAAACGACACCGGCGAGAAAATCGTGCTCGAGACTGCGATGGCTGGCGATTTCTTCGGCGAGCACGCGTTTCTCGATGGCGGCAGCCGCACCACGACGGTGCTGGTGACCCAGGACATGGAAGCATTGCTCATGGACCGCGGCGACCTCGACCTGTTCCTGCGCAAGCATCCCGCCGCCGCGCTCGATCTCTTTTCCGCGCTCGGCAAACGCCTGCGCAAAACCACCGAGATGTTGCGCCACACTGCCACGCGCAACGTCAACGAAGAAACCGAAGACAAGCGCACGGTCGTGCAAAAAACCGCTGATTGGATCGCGGAATTTTCCGGTTCCATCGCGTTTCTGGCCCTGCACATCGTGCTCTTCGCCGGCTGGATTTTGATCAACACCGAAGCGCCGGAGAAACTGCACTTCGATCCGTATCCGTTCAATTTTCTGACGATGTGCGTCTCGCTCGAGGCGATCTTTCTGAGCGTTTTCGTGCTGCTCAGCCAGAACCGCCAGGCGGCAAAAGATCGCGTGCGGGCCGACATCGAATACGACGTGAACCTGCGCGCCGAACTCGAAGTCGCCGAGCTGCACAAAAAGCTCGACGACTTGAAGTCCGACGTGCTTGCGCGACTCGACCGGCTGCCGGGCGGCGCAACGGCGTCGAAATCTGCTCCGAGCATGGGAAAAGCCGACACCACGGCAAACCGCGGCAGTCTGCCCCTGATGCCGGAGGAGGTGACCAAGGAAATCGCGCAGTCATGACGTCGCTCGACGACGAGAACGCCGTGGACGCCCGCGCCCGCGAGCTCGATGCCGTCGATCCGTTGCGCGCGTTGCGCGAGCGTTTTTACCGGCCCGCCGACGGGTCGATCTATCTCGACGGCAACTCGCTCGGCCTGCTCTCGTGCGACGCCGAGGCCGCGCTCCTGCGCGCGCTCGACGATTGGAAAACGCGGGCCATCGGCGGGTGGCTCGACGCGGGTTGGTTCGATCTCGCCGAGCGGCTCGCCGCGCGCGTTGCGCCGCTAGTCGGCGCGGAGCCGGACGAGATCGCGGTGGCGAACTCAACGACGGTGAATCTGCACCAGTTGCTCGCGACGTTTTATCAGCTCCGGCACCGGGACAGCCGGCGCACTAAAATCCTCGCGTTCGCCGGCGAATTTCCGTCGGATCTTTACGCGATCCGCAGCCATCTGGTGCTCCACGGTCGTTCGCCCGACGAACACCTCGCGCTGCTGCGCGCCGGCGCCGACGGACTGATCGACGAAGCCGCCGCGGTGCGCGCGTTCGACGACCCGGCGCTGCAACTCGCCGTGCTGCCCGCCGTGGTCTATACGACCGGCCAATTGCTCGACATCCGCGCACTCGCCGCAGCCGCGCACGCGGCGGGCGTGACCATCGGCTTCGACTTGTCGCACTCGATCGGCGTCGTGCCGCACGCGCTGTCCGCTGACGGCGCAGACTTCGCGTTTTGGTGTCATTACAAGTATCTCAATGCCGGCCCCGGCGCGATCGGCGGCTTGTTTCTGCACCGGCGAAATTTCGACCGCGTGCCCGGGCTTGCGGGCTGGTGGGGTTCGCACAAAGAGCGGCAGTTCGACATGGCGCGCGAGCAGACCCCAGCGCGGGGTGCCGGCGCGTTGCAGATCGGCACGCCGTCGATCCTCGGCGTCGCCGCGCTCGAGGGTGCGCTGGCGATCACCGCCGAGGCCGGCATCACGGCCATTCGCGAAAAATCGCTTGCGCTCACCGACTATCTCACCGCATGCGTCGAGACGCTGCTCCCGCCCGAGGCCGGCTTCCGTTTTGCCAACCCGCGCGAGGGGCATCGCCGCGGCGGCCATGTTGCGCTGCTGCACCCGGACGCCGCGCGCCTTTGTCGCGCGTTGCGCGCCGCCGGCGTCATCACCGATCACCGTCCGCCGGACATCCTGCGCCTCGCGCCGGTGCCGCTTTACAACACGTTTTCTGAATGCCATGCCGCCGTCGTGCGCCTGCGCGACCTGCTCGCCACGCGCGCTCACGAAACGCAACCCGATGCGCGCGAGTTGGTGCCGTGAACGGGGCGACCTGCACTTTATTTTTGCGTGTCACCTTGGCTTTCCAGGTAGGGACGCACCTCCGGGGCGTCCGAAGAAATTTGGTGCGCCGAAAATTTCCAATT
>CAXTRS010000123.1:0-12313 GCA_964246635.1 uncultured Chthoniobacterales bacterium
GATAGCGCCCACCCGAGCATGCTCTTCTACCTTTACGAACTACGGCGGTTCTTTACCCCGCTGAACGTATTCTACTACATTACGTTCCGCGCGCTCGGCGCCGCCTTGACCTCGTTTCTGCTTTGCCTGATTCTCGGCAAGCCGGTGATTCGCAAGCTGATTTCGTTGAAGTTTGGCCAGCCAGTCCGCACGCGCGAAGAGGTGAACAAGCTCTACGAGCTTCACGGTCGCAAAGCAGGCACGCCGACGATGGGCGGGATTTTGATCATCGCCAGCGTCATCATTTCCGCCCTGCTCTGGGCGAAGTGGGAGAATCCCGTCGTCTGGTTGGCCATTGCGACGATTGCCTACCTCGGCGGTCTCGGTTTTTGGGACGATTACCTCAAAATCACCAAGCGCAATTCCGCGGGGGTCAGCAGCCGGGTGAAGCTGGTTGCGCAGGGTTTTCTGGCCGCCGGCCTGGTCGCCTATTTTCTCTACGGGCCGAAGAACGCGCTGCTGGAGCCGGCGATCTACGTGCCCTTCAAGAAAGGCCCGGTGGTCGCAAACTTGGGAATGTATTTTGGGGTCGTCGCGTTTCTGTTCTACGCGGCCGTGATCGTCGGCTGTTCCAATGCGGTCAATCTCACCGATGGCTTGGATGGTCTGGCCATCGGCTGCACGCTCACGGTGACGATGACCTACGCGGCCATCGCGTATGCCACCGGGAATATCAAAGCGGCGACCTATCTCGAAATTCCGTTCTTTCCCGGTTGCGGCGAGCTTACCGTGCTCTGCTTGGCTTTGGCTGGAGCCAGCTTGGGATTTCTATGGTTCAACGCGCACCCCGCGCAGGTATTCATGGGTGACACCGGTTCGCTGGCGATTGGCGGCTTCCTGGCGGTGGTCGCCATTTGCTGCAAGCAGGAAATCCTCCTGGTCCTCGTCGGCGGCGTTTTCGTTTTAGAGGCCGCCTCGGTCATGCTCCAAGTGGCCAGTTTCAAACTCACCGGGAAACGAATTTTCCTGATGTCGCCGCTGCACCATCACTTCGAGCTGATCGGATGGAAGGAAAATACCGTCATTGTTCGGTTCTGGATTCTTTCCATTACGTTCGCCGTGCTCGGCCTGGCCACCCTGAAGCTCCGTTGACTCCCTCCTCTCCTATTGTTCCCCCGGTATGAACTATCACGGCAAACAAGTCGCAGTGCTCGGTCTTGGCCGAAGCGGCGAGGCCGCCGCGCTCCTGCTCGTCGGCTTGGGCGCGAATGTGACGCTGCTGGACGATACCCGAAACGCGGAAAACCTTCGCCAGAAGACCGAGATGTTCCGTGGCATGGGTGTGCGGGTTCTCACCGGCGCGGATGGCGAGAGCGAAGCGGGCGAGGGCAAGTTTGATCTGGCGGTGCTCTCGCCCGGAATCGATCCGCGAGTAGCTCTAGTTCAGAACCTCATTGGACGGCGAGTTCCGGTGATCGCGGAGATCGAGCTAGCCTACCAGCGTTGCGCTTGTCCGATCGTCTGAATTACGGGCACGAATGGCAAGACGACGACGACGGAGCTGGTGTTTTCGATGTTAACTCAGGCTGGCGTGGCGACGGTCGCTGGCGGCAACATCGGCCGGCCATTTTCCGAGATTGTGCGCCAAGGCACGGACGAGTATGACCTCATCACGTTGGAGGTCAGCAGCTTTCAACTCGAGCGCATCCGGCAGTTTCGCCCCGCGATCTCCGTTTGGCTCAACCTGGCGCCGGACCATCTTGATCGTTACACGGATACTTTGGAATACCGTGCCTCCAAGCTCCGCATTTTTGAAAACCAGACGCTCGAAGACTACGCGGTCGTCAACTTCCGGGACAACCTGCCCTCGCTCGCCGCGCGACGATTGACCTTCTCGGCCTATCAGGTAGGTGGCGACCTCGACCTGCGCGACGACGTGATTCACTACAAAGGCAGCCCGCTGCTGGATCAGCGCCAGACCAAGTTGCGGGGCAAGCACAACGCCGAAAACCTGATGGCCGCGCTTGGCGTCGGCCTGGCGCACGGACTTACCCCGGCGCAAATGAGCCCGGGATTGTGCGCCTACCGCCCTGCTCCGCACCGTTGCGAGATCGTGCGCGAACTCGGCGGCGTGATCTACATCAACGACTCGAAGTCCACGAACATCGACGCCCTCGAGAAGGCGATCCTGGCCATCGACGAACGCAGCCCTATCGTGCTGGTCGCCGGCGGCAAAGACAAAGGGTTCTCCTACGAAAGCGTGCTGTCGCTCGTCAAGGCGCGCGCTCGGTGGGTCGTTTTGATCGGCGAAATGGCTGGGCGCATCGCGGAACTCTGGGGTCCGTCGGTTCCGTGTGAAGGCGCGGAGACGCTGGAGCAAGCGGTGCGGATTGCCTGGGGCATCGCGCGCCCCGGCGACACGGTGCTCTTTTCGCCGGGAACTTCGTCGTTCGATATGTTCAAAAACTACGCCGACCGCGGCGATCGTTTTCGCCAATACGTCCTGGAGTTGCCCTCTTGATTCGTCGGAATGCCTACTCTGAACCGGTTCAACCTCCCATCCAGACTGCTGGCAGATCGTTGATGCTCAGCCGCCGATACCTATGCGCCTTTCTCGTGCTCTCGGCATCGTGCTCTTGCTCCACCTCATCGCGTTGGTCGGAGTCTATGTCTTCACGTATATTAAGGATACGGCTCCCGTCGCCAAGCCCACGCGTCGCCCGGATGTGCGGATGACCGCCTCCCGCAGCCCCGCTCCAGCGCAGCCCAAGGCACGCGAGAGTTCGCCAGTGCCCGCGCAGGTCAACCGTTCCAATTCCAAACCGAAAGAATCTGGTATGGCAACGACGGGTCCGCGTGAAAGAACCCCGCCGCCACTTCTGCAAGGAAAACCGCCCGTTGCTTCCAATCCTCGAGCGAAGTCTCCCGGTGTCGCCACGGTCAATCCGGCCAAGGCCCGCAGCGCACAGGATGAAGCCTTGGACTTGATCGGCTCGCAAGCCAACTAATTCTCGCCTGCTGACTTCGCGTCCGGAATGCCTCGGCTCGACGCGGGTGTTGCTATTTTCGGAAACCTCTCTATCTCCTCCATGTTTGGCCGCAACAGCGCTTACGTTCTCGGCCTCACCGTGCTCTTCCTGCTCGGGATTGGCGTGGTGATGCTCTTCAGCGTGAGCGCCTACGCGCAGGACGCGCACGGAGATATCTACTATTTTTTGCGGCGGCAGGCGGTCTGGCTCGGTTTCGGTCTGCTCGCGTGCCTCTGCGCCTCGCTCGTGGACTACCGCGTTTGGCGGGCCGCGGCCTGGCCGCTTTTGGTTCTCGCAGTGATCCTGCTCGCTCTTTGTTTCGTTCCCGGAATCGGCTCGCGAATCAATGGTTCCTGGCGCTGGGTGCGCATCGGGCCGATCAGCTTTCAGCCCTCGGAATTTGCCAAGCTGGCGACGGTGGTGGCGCTGGCGCATTGGTTTGCCACACACGAACGCGAGGCGGGGAAGTTTCTCCCCGGCTTTCTGCTGCCAGTAGCCATCGTCGCCGTGCCGGTGCTGCTCATCCTCCGCGAGGAGGACATGGGCACCGCTCTACTCATTGGAACCGTCGCGGTGATGTTGATGTTCGTCGGCGGCTCGAACATCCTCTACATGGCCGGGCTTGCGTCCGCGCTCGGCGGCGGCGTCTATTGGATCGCCAAGCACAATCCCAACCGCGCGGGCCGCATGACCGCCTTTCTTGAGTTGGAAAAATACAAGGAAAGCTTCGGCTTGCAGCAGTGGGAAGCGCTGAAAGCTTTTGCAGCCGGCGGCACCCAGGGGCTGGGACTCGGCGATAGCCGGGAAAAAATGCGTTATCTGCCTTATGCGCACACCGACTTCATATTTCCCATCATCGGCGAAGAGCTCGGCCTGCGCGCGACGCTGCCGATCGTGATCGCGTTTCTGCTGATCGCGCTGTGCAGTTTCGCGATTTCGACGCGGGCGAAGGACCGCTTCGGCGCGCTCCTGGCCTTCGGTCTGGGCTTGATGATCTCGCTGCAGGCGGCGGTTAACATCGGCGTCACCACCGCGCTATTGCCCAATAAAGGGATGCCGCTGCCTTTCATCTCGGCCGGGGGATCGAACCTTTGTGTCTGCCTGGTCTTTATCGGCATTCTTTTGAACGTCTATCGGCAGGGTGGCCGCATAACTGCGGAAGTGGGCAATGAGGCGCCCGCGTTGGCGACCGCGCGGGCGCGAACTCGCAGCCGGCGTGCGCCGGCCAGGCGGGTTCAGCGGGGCGTGTCGAACCCGGCGTGAGTGCGGCCGCTTCGCAGTGAGTTGCCATCGCGCGTGGGCGATGTTCTAATTGCCTCCCGCGCGCGCAAAACAGCCACCGGAACGCGCTGCTGCTCATCCCTCCTTCTGTCCATGAACATCGCGATCGCATGCGGAGGCACCGGGGGACACTTGTTCCCCGGCCTCGCGGTGGCGGAGGTCCTGCGCGAACGCGGGCATCGCGTTCTCATTTTCATCTCGGAAAAAGAGATCGACGCTTTGGCGGTGCGCGATCACGCCTCGCGCGAAGGCTTCCAAATCGAGAAACTGCAATCCGTGGGCATGCCGCGCCTGCTCTCGCTCGCCATGCTTCGATTTGGGGGCGGGATGTGGCGCAGCCTGGCGGCCTGCCAGCGTTTTTACCGGCAGTTTCGACCCGATGCCGTGCTGGGCATGGGCGGGTTCACCTCGACCGCACCGATTCTCGCCGGCCGGCTGATGCGCGCCTCGACTTTTGTTCACGAATCCAACGCCATCCCCGGCAAGGCGAACCGCCTCAACGCGCGTCTGGTGCAAGTGGTCCTCGTCGGCTTCGCCGAATGCGCAAAGCAGTTTCCGCGCGGCACGCGCTGCGAGATCACGGGCACTCCGCTGCGCGCGAGTTTGCTGGCGCCGGTGACGCGCGAGGCGGCGCTGCGCAGCTTCGGCTGGGAGCCCGGCGCCGGACCCGCGAGCCGCACGTTACTCGTCATCGGCGGCAGCCAGGGCGCGCACGGGATCAACAAGGCAGTGCAGGCCGCGTTGCCGGCGTGGCGCGGACAGGGGCTTCGCGTCATTCATATCACTGGCCGCGATGATGAAGGGACGGTGCGCGCCGCCTACGCGAACAGCGGGTTGGAAGCCTACGTCGCGCCGTTCTGCCATGAGATGCAGAATGCCTACGCCGCGGCCGATCTGGCGATCGCGCGCAGCGGCGCGGCGAGTCTCAGCGAACTGGCCCATTTCGGAGTCCCCGCGTTGCTCATCCCCTACCCGTTCGCGGCGGAGGATCATCAAACGCTGAATGCGCAGATTTTCACCCGCGCCGGCGCTGCGCTGATGCTCAACGAGGGCGAAATCACCGGCGACACGTTGGGAAAATTGGTGCCGGAATTGTTGGATGGCGGCAGCGAGAAATTGCGTGCCATGGCCGAAGCAATGCGCACGCTCGCGGTGCCGAATGCTGCTCAAATCGTGGCAGATACCATCGAGCGGCTCGCAAAATCCGTCCCGCAAACGGCGGTCCCAGTTTCGTCGTCGGTCGGTTGAAGAAGGAGGCTGCGCCGATGACGGAACCCGCAAATGCCGATCCTCGTAAAGTCGCGCCGCCAGCGCTGTTGGCAGGCGCCGATGCCGGCTGCCGCCGTGTCCATCTGATCGGCGTCGCCGGCTCAGGCATGAGCGGCATCGCGGGACTGCTGCTCGCGCTCGGCCATCGGGTGAGCGGCTCGGACAATGTCACCACCGCCGAAGTCGAGCGACTGGTCGGTGAGGGCCTGGACTTTCGCGGGCCGCAAACGGCCGCGGTAATTCGCGACGCCGAGATCGTGATTTATTCCTCGGCTATCAAGCCGGGGAACGCTGCCTACGACGAAGCGTTGCGCTCCGGCAAGCCGACCTTGCGTCGCGCCGAGGCGCTGGCGGCGGTGATGCACGCCAAGCGGCCCATCGTCGTCGCAGGGATGCACGGCAAGACGACGACTTCGTCGATGATCGCGCACGTCTTGCGCGGCGGCGGACTGCGACCGGGTCACTATGTCGGCGCCGAGATTCCGATTCTGGGCACCAACGCGCAGTGGGAACCCGACAGTGACTATTTCGTGGCCGAGGGCGACGAAAGCGACGGCACGCTGGTCTGCTATCACCCCGAGCACATCGTGCTCTTGAACATCGAGGAGGAACACCTCGACTTTTACCGCGATCTCGCGGCGATCGAAGCCGTGTATCGCCGGCTGTGCGAGCAGACTGCCGGCTCGATTTTTTATTGCGCGGACGATCCGCACGCCGCGCGCGTGGCGGAGCCATTCGCGCCGCGCACGGTTTCCTTCGGCGCGAGCGACGCGGCGCGCTATCACGATCGCGGGTTGGTGACGGAGAATTTTCAATCGCGTTTCACCGTCTATCGGGACGACACGGTCCTGGGCGAGGTGGCGCTGAACGTGCCGGGGCGGCACAACGTCAGCAACGCGCTCGGCGTCATCGCGGTGGCGAGCGAGCTCGGCGTCGCGTTCCCGGCCATCGCTGAGGCGCTCGCGAGTTTTCGCGGTGCGCGGCGGCGCTTTGAATTCAAATTCCGCGGCTGCGACGGCACCGTCGTAGTGGACGACTATGGCCATCACCCGAGTGAAATCCGCGCCACGCTGGAAACTGCGCGCGCCGGCCATCGCGGCCGGATCGTCACGCTCTTCCAGCCGCACCGCTACACGCGGACATTGAATCTGAAAGCGGAATTCGGCCGCGCGTTCGACGCCTCCGATGTCGTGCTCATCACTGACGTGTATCCCGCGAGCGAGCCGCCGATTCCCGGCGTCACCGGTCAGCTTCTCGTCGATGAACTGACCCGGCGCGGACACCCATGCGCGCTTTACGAGCCGCGCTTCGAAAAACTCGCCCCGCGCGCCGGGGCGTTGCTGAAACCGGGAGACCTTTTTCTCAGCCTAGGCGCCGGGAATATTCACGAAATCGGCACGATGCTTGTCGCTGACCTCATGCACCTCGAACGGCTCCGCGACGCTCTCGCTGGCGAGGGCGAAGTGACACTCCACGAACCTCTCTCGAAACACACCACGTTGCGCGTTGGCGGCCCCGCGCAATTCTGGGCCGAGCCGACGACCGAAGCGGCCTTCGCGCGACTCGTGCGTTACGCGAAAGCGCACGCCTTGCCCATTTTTGTGATTGGTCGCGGCTCGAATCTCCTCGTGCGCGACGGCGGCATCGACGGCCTGGTCATTCACCCGGTCGAGGGCGAGTTCTCGCGACTGGAAATCGACGCCGAGAAATTTGAGGTCACCGCTGGCGTCGGCGTCGGCCTCAAGCGGCTCGCCGGCGCGACGGCGAAGGCGGGCATCGGCGGGTTCGAGTGGATGGACGGGATTCCCGGCGCGGTCGGCGGCAGTTTGCGGATGAACGCCGGCGCGATGGGCACGGAAACGTTCGATCAAGTCGTGTCCGTGCGGCTGCTGGATGAAAACGGCGAGATCGTCGAACGCGCGCCGACGAATTTGGAAGTCGCCTATCGCTCGGTTGCCACGCTGAAAACGCACTACGCGCTGGCTGCTACGTTTCTGGGCAAGCCGAGTTCGCCGGAAAAAATTCAAGAAGGCCTCGCGGCGTCTTTCACCAAACGAAAAACCACCCAGCCCATCGCCGCGAGCGCGGGCTGCATTTTCAAGAACCCTGCTCGCGACACACCTGCGGGCAAGCTCGTCGATTCGCTGGGCTTGAAAAACACGGCCGTCGGCGCGGCGCGCGTCTCTGAAATTCACGGCAACTTCATCGTTAACGACGGCGGTGCGAGCGCTGACGACGTGCTCGCATTGATCGCACGCATTCAAGAAACCGCCCTCCGCGAGCGCGGCATTCGGATGGAGCCGGAGGTGCAGATCGTCGGGAAAGACTGAAGTAGCGGCGGTGAAAAAAACGACCGTATTTTGACGCGAGTTTTGCCTCCGCGCGCTTGACACTGTTCAAGGAAAATCGGCATGCTGTCGGCACGCTCGCCACTCTCTGATGACCACCCTGGCCAACCAAAAAATCGCGGTTCTCCAAGGGGGTCCCGGCTCCGAGCGCGAGGTCTCGTTGCGCTCCGCCGCCAGCGTGGTGAAAGGCATCCAGGCCGCGGGCGCTGCAGAGGTAATTGCAGTCGATGTGCGGGATGAAAACTTCACCCTGCCGCCCGACGTCGACCTCGCCTTCAACATGATTCACGGCACGTTCGGCGAAGACGGCCGCTTGCAGGACGCGCTTGATGCGCGCGGGATTCGCTTCACCGGCGAAGGCGCGGCGGGCAGCCGGCTGGCGTTCGACAAAATTCTCAGCAAAGCGCGCTTCGTGGAGCACGGCGTTCACACCGCGGAATACGAGGTCATCCGCGCCGGCGAAACCCCGAAGCTGCCGTTGCCGTTCGTGATCAAAGCGCCGCGAGAGGGTTCGAGCGTCGGCATTTATCTTTGCAAGCAGCCCGAGGAAGTTGCCGCAGGCATGCGCGAGGTGGCGCGGTTTGGCGACGACGTGCTCATCGAGAAACTCATCACCGGCGCGGAGCTGACTGTTGGCGTGCTCGGCGACCAGGCGCTGCCGATCATCATGATCCGGCCCAAACAAGGGTTCTATGATTACAAAAATAAATACCCGTGGTCGAACCCCGCCGGCGCCCCCCAGCCCTTCTGCCCCGCGCCGAATTACGACCCGCAGCCCGCGCGCATTCAAGCCCTCGCGCTCCAAGCGCACCGCGCGCTGGACCTGGAAGTTTATTCGCGCGTGGACGTCCTGCTCAGCGAGGAGGGCGAGCCGTTCGTGCTCGAACTCAACACGATCCCCGGCATGACCGAGAGCAGCCTCTTGCCGGAAGCCGCGAAGGTTGTTGGCATCGAGATGCCGCAGCTTCTCGAACGCATTGCTGCGCTCTCGCTCGCGCGTTATTCGGCGAAGTCGGTTAGCGGAGTGCATCGTTTTACCCGTTAATGAGCAACGCTAAAGGGAACCCGGGAGGCTGGCGACCGCGCGGCGCTTACTCGCGCGTGGGCGCCACCGGCAACACGCGCACCGGCACGCCGCGCCAGCGCCAGCAGCGGCACCTGCTCGATGTGCGCGTGCGCACGCGGGAAGTCTCACGCCAGCGCCGGGCGCGTTTGTTTTATTGGCTGAGCGCGGTGTTGCTGGCCGGGGTTGTCGGCGGCGGACTTTACTTCGGGGCGACGCGGGGCATCGCGCGGCTGTTCTATCAGAACCCCGATTACAACATCGCCACTCTGCAGGTCGAAACCGACGGTGTGCTCTCGCGCGATCAGGTGCTCGATTGCGCCGGCCTGCGCGAAGGGATGAACATTTTCCACGTCAATCTCGACCAGGCCCGCGAGCGGCTGGAAACCCTGCCGCTCGTGCAGAAAGTGCAAATCCAGCGGTTGCTGCCCAATAAAGTATCGATCACCCTGGTCGAGCGTCGCCCCATCGCCTGGATCGCGCCCGAGGCGGCGACGGTCGCCGGCAAGCCGCCGGTGTCGCTCTCGCGCGAAGACGTTTTTGGCTCGAAAAACTCGTTTCTGGTGGATGGCTCGGGCACGCTCCTGCGGCCGAAAAAATTTCTCGCGCAGAATTTCGACCTGCCGATTATCCGCGGCTGCGCGACGGACAAACTCGCGCCTGGGCAATCCGTCGATTCCGACGAAGTGCGTGCCGCGCTCGACCTCATCCGCGCGCACCAAAATTCTCTGCTCGGCGCGCGCTTTCAGATCCAGGACATCGACGTCTCGCGCGGCTACGGCCTCACCGTGACCGACCGTCGCCACACGCAGGTCTTCTTTGCCTTGGAAGACCCAGAGTTGCAGTTGCGCACGCTGGAATCGCTCTTGAAGTCCATCGACGCCACCGGCAAACGGCCCGCCACCATCAGCCTCGCCACCATGGCGGGACGGCAGCGGAACATCCCGGTGACTTTCCAGCCCGAACCTCTGCCAGGGTCGGTCGCCGCCGCAGCGTCGGCGAATAGCGGGGCGGCCGCCGCGACACCGAACCCAGCCGCGTCGCCGAGCGCGGATGGAAAACCGAAAGCTCCTGCTGGTGAACCGCCCTCCCCGCCTGCGACCACCGCATCCTCCCAACCATCGCCCCCGGCAATCGCGAGCAGCAGCGCCTCGCGGTCGTCGGAGAAACCGGCCGCTTCCACGACTGCCGGAAACGTCGCCGCAAAGAAAACGGAGCGCCGCGAATCGCCGCGCGCTCGTTCCGAGAAACCGGTCAAAGCGGAAAAACCGCACGCCGAAGAAGTCGGGGGATTTCGCGGAGGTCGGTCAACGTCCGCGCCGCGCGCGCAGTCCGAGCCGCCCGTGCCGAAAGCACAGCCCGTGCAGTGAAGTGAGACCGTCGTCATCATCCTTCGCGCGAGAATCGTCGCCGGGCATGGACAAGCGGCCTTTCCGCTGCTTCCATCTCAGAAGGACGCGCACGGGTCGCGCGCCATCAGCATCATTTTCTTTTCGAGTCGTCAGCAGCAGTTCAAAGCGCAGCAATGAGCAGTGAGAACATCCTTGTCGCCCTGGAAATCGGCACCTCGAAAGTGTGTTGCGTCGCCGCCGACAGCCGGCCCGACGGCTCGCTGAAAATTCTCGGCGTCGGCCAGGCGCCCTCGCGCGGAGTGCGCAAAGGCGAGATCGTCGATTTCGACGCCGCGCACAAATCCGTGCGCGAAGCCCTCGCGGAAGCCGAGGAGAAAAGCGGGTTGTCGATCCGCAAGGTGTATCTTGGACTGAGCGGCGCGCACATCGAGGCGATCAACAACCGCGGCGGCGTGCAGCTTCCCGAAGATCGCGACGAAATCGACGAGGGCGATCTGGAAGACGTCAATGCCAGCGCCTGCGAGGTGAGCATTCCCTCCGAGAACGCGTTTCTTCATTCGATCCCGCAAAATTATTACGTGGACGGACAGGACGGGGTCATCTCGCCGGTCGGACTCGTCGGGCACCGGCTCGAGGCCGACTACCACATTGTGCACGGCGTGCGGACGCGGGTGCAAAATTCGATCCGCTGCGTGAAAGAAGTGCCGGTGCACGTCGAGGACGTCGTTTTCAACCCGCTCGCCAGCGCGCAAGTCGTCCTAGATCAGGGTCAGCGCGATCTCGGCGCGCTGGTCATCGACATGGGCGGCGGCACGCTGGATTACGCCGTGTATGTCGATGGCGTCATTCGCCAGAGCGGCGTGCTCGCGATTGGCGGCGACCACATCACGAACGACATCTCGATGGGCCTGCGCATCCCGATGGGCCGCGCCGAGCGACTGAAAATTGAGGGAGGCCACGCGCAGCTCGGCACGTGCCTGCCCGGCGAAACGATTACACTCCCACCCGAGGGCGGGTTTGCCGGCAAAGAGGTCGAGCGCGACTTGCTCAACAGCATCATCAACGCGCGCCTGCGCGAATCCTTCGAGCTGCTCCGCCGGCGGCTCGAAGCGGAGCCGTATGTGCGTTATCTCGGCGCCGGTGCCGTGCTCACCGGCGGTTGCAGCCTGGTGCGCGGCATCGTGCCGGTGGCGGAGGAAACGCTCGGCATGCCGGTGCAACTGGCGCCGACGTTGCCCCTGAGCGGATTGATTTCCGCGCTCGCGAATCCGCAGCTTTCCGCCGTGATCGGCGTCATCAAATTCGTGCAGGGACGCGCGGAGGTGGATCGCCCGAAGGCTTCCGTGCTCGGCCGGCTCGCCGGTTGGTTTTTCGGGCGCAAGCGTTGAGCGAAATCCTTTCTTTTTATGAGCGAACCCACTTCTCACAAAACGATGCCAGCCGGCGCGCAACCCGAGGTCAAAGTCAAAGTCATCGGCGTCGGCGGCGCGGGCAACAACGCGCTCGACCGCCTGATTCTCGAAGGCGGCCTGCAAATCGATCTCGTGGCGTGCAACACCGACGTGCAATCGCTCGCCTCCTCCGTCGCTACGCACAAAATTCAGCTCGGGCGCAACATCACGCGCGGCCTCGGCGCCGGCGGCGACCCGGAGCTGGGCTATACCGCGGCCGAGGAAGCCGTGGACGACCTGCGCGCCGCGCTCGAAGGCGCGCCGCTCGTGCTCGTGTGCGCCGGACTTGGCGGCGGCACAGGCTCGGGCGCGGCGCCGCTCATCGTGAAGCTCGCGCGCGAGGGTGGCGCGCTCGTGCTGGTGTGCGCGACGCTGCCGTTCTCGTTCGAGGGCAAGCGCCGCGGCCGTCAGGCGCAGGAGGCGCTCGCGGCGATCCAGCAATACGCGGACGCCGTCGTCTGTTTTGAAAACGCCCGCATGGGCGAATTGATCTCTGCGGAGAGCGGCCTCCAGGACGCCTTTGCCGGCGCGGCCCAAATCC
>CAXTRS010000124.1:0-12262 GCA_964246635.1 uncultured Chthoniobacterales bacterium
TCTTCGGCGGCACCAAAACCAGTGCGCCCGGCGGTCGCCATCCACCGGCAACTCTGCGAGCAACAGATCCGTCTGGCGATCTCGGCAACGACGGGATAACATCTCGGAAGGCAGATGCTTATGTTTCGAGCGGGTTCAGAATGCTCTGAACATGCTTGCAGCGAAACGCAGACAGGCACCAAGGCTTCCGAGCCATGCTGCAAGTTTCTATAACAGTTCACCAAATGTTCAGAGTGGCATTCTGAATATTTGTAGAGCCACTCCAAGCGTTCGGAGTGGCATTCCAAATTTCGGGAATGCCACTCCAAGCGTTCGGAGTGGCATTCCAAATTTCGGGAATGCCACTCCAAACGTTCAGAGTGGCTTTCCGAAGATTTGCAAGACCATTCCGAACGTTCAGAGTGGCATTCCAAAAGTTTGCAGAGCCATTCCCAAGGCTCCGGCTGGCCCTGCCGTTTTCTTCAGGCGTCTGCCTTCCTTCCCTGCCGTCCGGGGGAGGAATAGGGTTGCCGGCGAGGCGCCGGCAGCAGCCCGCGGGAGGACGGACGCTCGCGGGACCAAAGCAAGCTGCCATTCGCTGCCTTTACTTCCAGCCACGGCCTTCTTAATTCTTGCTGCATGTCCACTTCCCACTGGCGCGATCACGGTGTGCGGGTCGTGCGCGGCTGCGAGCTCGACCCGAACACGCCGCAAACTCCCGGCATGAACCGCGCCGCCGCGATCACCCACGCGCGCGCCGGCGCCAACAAGCTCTGGGCCGGCACCGTCGTCATCCACGCCAACGCGAAAACCGGCGCGCACCATCACGGCGACCTGGAGAGCGTCATTTACGTGGTCAGCGGCCGTGCGCGCATGCGCTGGGGCGACCATTTGGAATTCGTCGCCGAAGCCGGCCCGGGCGATTTCATCTACGTGCCGCCGTTCGTGCCGCACCAGGAGATCAACGCCAGCACGGACGAGCCGCTGAGCTGCGTGCTCGTGCGCAGCGGCCAGGAGCCAGTGGTCGTCAACCTCGATATCGCCCCCGCCGAGCCGCCGGAGAACGTGTTCTGGGTGGACAACATTCATCCCGCGCCGACCTCGCCGCCGGCCACGGCGGATTAGCCGGGCTTGGCCTCGGAAAAACGGCGGGCAGCGCGCTGGCTCCCCTCGTCAGGGACGCCGCAGGCGGTAGAAACCTTGCGCCGCGTTGGCGGGCGGGGTGTGACGCAACTCGAAAACCCCCGCCGCATCCGCCATTGCCGACATGGAGAGCGATTGGAAACTCCCCGCCGAGAGGTCGGAACTCCACTCAATCTTGTGCGCGTGGTTCGGCATGCCGAGGCCCTGCAGGAGGGTCTCGCCGTTGCCGAGCCGACTGAGGCCGGTGATCTGCATCGCCGGCACCGGCGCGTCGGTGAGGTAACGCGCCACGCCGAAATCGTAGCGCGAGCGGGTGTAGAAAACACTGCCGGCCACGATCAGCTTGCCATCTCCCTGGAAGGCCGCCGCCAGGGATTGGTCCGGCTCCCCGGAGCGGCCGTTGCCGTAGTTCGGAGCTCCCGGCAGAAAAAAGACTTCGCCGAAATCGGTGAGCACGCTGCCGCTGTTTCCGAAGCTCGGATCGAGCGTGCCGTTCGGATTGAGGCGAAAGACCTCGATATCGACATCCGAACCATTGTTGCGGTGAAAGAGGCGACTCTGCCCGGCGACGAGAATTTTGTTGTCGGCCTGAATGACCAAGTCCCAGCCGATCTCGGAATTCTCACTGTTGAAGCCGCCGACTCCCGCGCCGCGCAGGAGCGTGCCGGTGTCATTGAAGCTCGTGTCCAGCGACCCGTCCGGGTTGTAGCGCGCCAGCGCGTAGTCGGTTTGCCCGACCGCCGTCGGCGCAGAGGTAAAGTAAGCATCGCCGACCACCACGAGCTTGCCGTCGGGCGCGAGCTTGATCGAGCGCGCGATTTCCCTGGCCGAACCGAAATCGGTGACGACTTTGCCGCCGGTTCCGAACGCCGGGTCGAGCCCGCCATCCGGCAGGTAGCGCGCGAGGCCGAAACGCTGCGCCCCGCTGCTCGCGGGCGCGGTCACGCCGGCGAGCACGATCTTGCCGTCGGGTTGCAGGAGCGCGCTCTGCGCGAAGTCGCCCCCGCCCGCGAAATCGGTGAAGACGTGGCCGCCGTCGCCGAAGCTCAGGTCGAGGCTGCCGTCCGCGTTGTAACGCACCACGGCGAAATCGTAGAAGCCGCTGTTCGTCGGCCCGGGCGTGACAAAGCCGGCGGTGACGATTTTGCCGTCCGGCTGGAGGAGGACTTCGTTAATTTCATCGAGCGTCGGCGTGAGATCCGTGACGACTTTGCCACCAGCGCCGAAGCTGGTGTCGAGCGAGCCGTCCGGGTTATAGCGCGCGAGAGCGAAGCCGGTATTGGGGTCACCCGACGGCGCAGAACCGAGATAAGCAAAACCGCCGAGAATGATCTTGCCATCCGGCTGCAGCGCGAGGCAGTAGGCTCGCTCGTAGCCGTTGGTCGAGAAAGCGATGCGGACCACGCCGTTGTTCCCAAAGCTCGCGTCGGGCGTGCCGTCGGCGTTGTAGCGCGCCAGCGCGAAAGCCCAGCGCACATAGCTGATAAACGCGCTGCCGCCCACGAGGATTTTTCCGTCTGGCTGCTGAACGATGGCATTGGGCTCTCCGCGCGATCCGCCGGGCGGCGGGATGGGGAATTCTGTGGATTGCCGCCGCTGCACTCCAAACGTTGGATCCAGATCGCCCGGCTGGGCTTTCGCATGGAAGGACAGCGCGCCGCAGAAGAGGCTGACCATAACAATTAAAAGCTTGGCGGAGAGGAACTTCATCACGGTTTGCAATTGCACAGTTCACCGCAGGCGGTCGTCCAGTTTGCTCACGAAAGACAAGCAAACGCGCCGACCTTGCCTGCGCCGGGCGGAAGCGGAGTTGAAGTCATTTTCGCTGCCAATCCCCAAGCACTCGCGATCATTCGCCGCCGCGCCGGGTAAAGTGTGAGGGTGAAATGCCGCATGCACTCTGGGCATCATTCGTCCCCGCTCGTCCGCTACAGTGCCCGGTTAGAGCGCTCCTCATTTGAGTCTGCCATTTTGCAGCCCCGGCAGGGGCGCAAGAATCGTAGCCCACGGCGCAAGCCGTGGGATCAGTTGAGAAAACGCCCGAAGCCCCGGCAGGGGCGCAAGAACATCTGCGCCGCTGGCGCGCTCGGTTCACGCCGGTGTTCTTCCGCCCCTGCCGGGACTTACTGAAATGAGTAACGCTCTAGGTGAGTGGCTACGTGACGATGACTGGCCGCTCGCCGACCAACCTCCAGGCGGCACCGGTCCGCGCGAACTCCAAAATAGCCGCGCCCTGGGCGTCTTCCACCACGACAAAGGCACGCTCGGCGGTAAAGCCGCCCACCCAGAGGAAATACCAGCGCTCGTCGGGAGCACGAGGGCCTGGCGAACCGAGGGCAAGGACAAGACGGTGACCTTTGAAGCGTCCCGCAAGCGCGGTGGGAAGCGGGCCGCTGTTGATGAACACCCGGCATTCTTGACGGCGACGAAGAGGCGCTTTGGCGAAGCGCGAACGCAAGGCCGCTTCGTAGAGGCTGACTTCTTGCTCATGAGAAGGACGCAGTTCCGCAGAAGACGTGCGGCCAGTCGCTGGCGTCGCCGCGCAACCACAGAGAGCGAGCAAGAGAACCGCGAGAACGTGCTTCATGTTGAGGCGTGGAAGTCGCCTACCGGAGCGAAGCTCAGCGACAGGCCGGGCGAGACAAGTGATGAATCACAACTGGGCCATTCGCCCCAGCCTGTTTGCTACAGCGCCGGGTTAGGCGTGGCGGTTCCGGCGGTGGAGGTGTTCGAGCAGGAGCCGGTTGTAGCGCTCCGCGTAGCGGCGCGCCAAGCGATTGAGTCGCGGTTCGCCGGTATCGGAGCTGTCGCGCACGTAGCGCACGCCGTGGCGTAGCACCAGAGGTGCGGATGGCGAGCCTGCGCCAGGCACCTCGCGGCTAAAGCCATAGATGCCAATAAAGCGAGTGTCGCCGCGGGCGAGTGCTGCGGCTAGGTCGCGCTGCGGATCGGCGTGCGCAAGCGCGCGTAGCGTGAGTGTCGCACGCGGTGGGGCGGCGCTCGCTTGGCCGCCGGGGAGGGCCATACAAAGAAGCAGAAGAAGTGTCGTTTTCACAGTGCGGCGAGCCACGCCTAACGATCCTCAAGCTCCGCGACAGGCCGGGACGGGACAAGGGTGAAGTTCACAGAAGAAGCGCGCCGCCAGAGCCTGTTCGCTGCCGCGCCGGGTTAGACACGCCTGGATCGACTGGCACGCATTGCTGCTGCACTCCTGGCTACTTCCAAAGTAACTCGACCTGTCTGCCCGGGCCAAAGCGCGAAGCAAAGTTGATGCGCTGGAAGTCTGGAGTGACGACGTGAGCCTCTGCCCCGTCTGCGAGGACAAAGCGCAGAGTGCCGCCGCTCTGCTCCAGCGCGACCATGCTGCGTTTCTTGCCGGCAGTGAAGTGGGGGCTAAAACCGTCCGGCCGGCCGAGCACCGCGACCAGACGCTCAACGGTGGGCGGCTGGGGGCCTTCGCGGAAAAGCTGATGCACCTCGGCCATCGTGCGGTGAGAGGGGCTCGATGCTGTCGCCAGCGCGCTGCTGCTGGGAAGCTGCTGGCTCCAGTGCCACTGCGCAGTCTCGCCAGCAGCGACAATACCAGGGGCAACCGCACCGAAACCAAGGAGGGCAGCAAGCCGGAGAATAGAAAACAAAAGTTGTTGCATCAGGGTGAAATGCGCCGGCTTCTAACGGACTCAAGCTCAGCGACAGGCCGGGGCGCGGCGAGTGTGAAAGACGAAGTGAGGTCCGCCGCCCCGCCCTGTGCACTATAGCGCCGGGTTAGGCTTCTTTACGTCTGTCGTCGTGTTATCCAGCCGTAAAATGCTCGGCCTCGAACGCCCGCAAAACCGCTCGCGGCAAAGAGACTCGGCGGAAAAACGGGCGGAGGACCGGGCACAAACGAGCCGGCGCTCGGACCGCCTCCCTGTTCTTTGCGGACGATCAGCCGCTTGGACCAGGCGCGCAGTCGAACACCCATCAAAACGCTGGACGTTTGGAGAGCGATCTTTTCAAGGATTTTCTTCATAGGACGATTGCGGGGAGCGATGCGGGCTGAAGCTCAACGACCCCCAAGCTCAGCGACAGGCCTGGGCGTAGTCAAATGTTGTTATCGGAAAAGAGGCCAGTCGCCCCGGCCTGTTCGCTGTAGCGCCGGGTTAAGCGTTGCGGTGAAATCGAGATTGATACTGTGGCAGACAGTGCACTCGGTCTCGCCGGCAACGAGAGACCGACGGTAGCGATGACACTGGCCGGGCTGCGCGGTGAGATGAAAGACGAAACGCTTGGCTTCGGCGTGATCGGCGCAGCCACTCTGAGCAACGGCGGCGATGGCCTGCATGGTGTGGCCAGACTGACGCAAAGCGATAGCCTCGGAAAATACCGCGAGGGGCAACCACTCAGGCACGCGCACGATGCTCCCGCAGCGCGGACAGAACGCCTGAAAACGCGGAGCGAAGAATGGCATAGACAAGAGGTAGGCGAGCTACGCCTAACGGACGCAAGCTTAGCGACAGCTACTAGCAAGGACAGACTTTGCTTTCACTGTGGATGCCGCCGCCAAAGTAGCTGTTCGCTACAGCCCCGGGTTAGGCGTTTGCTGGCGGGCGGGGAACCACCACCGACGCAGCCAGCTGGCGATCGACTCGACGACACGCAGATAAAGCGCGCCGCCGAACAGATAGAACACGAAACGGGTGAAGTAAGGCTGGGCGTGCAGATGGCGCTGCGCGTCGATGTATGCGACCGCGGACATGGAGTCCAGGCGTGCCACGAGAACCGCCTCGTAGTTCTGCACGGCGGCCGTGACAGCAGCGGTGACGATGATGAGCGCGACCGCGTAACAGAACGGTTCGCGACGTTGGTCAAGGGTCATGGCCGGCAGAAAACGCTGTGATGTGCGGGAGATGCGCCTAGCGAGAAATATACGTCCTAAATGACGTAATATAAAGCGTCTGGCAGACGCATATTTCTGAGGTTTTGTGCTGCTCCCGCCTATTGTTGAGCGGGATCTCGAGTCTCCTGTTCGCGTGTGCCAAAACAGCACCGAGCGATGTCTAGAAAGTCGCGAGGCGCAATCGCGGTTGACCGATACGCCGCACTCAATACCGCTTGCGCATGTTGCTGGGCAGGATGTTCAGCTCGTTGCGGTATTTGGCCACGGTGCGACGTGCGATGGGGATGCCGCGCTCACTAAGAATCGAGACGATCTCTTTGTCGCTATATGGGTTGCTCGTGCTCTCGCCGCGCACCAGGTCCTGGATGGCTTCCTTCACGCTCGTGTTGCTCATCGCTTCGCCGCCGGCGGTCTGGTAGCCGGGGGTGAAGAAATACCGCATCTCGAACACGCCCTGCGGCGTAGCGATATATTTGCCGCTGATCGCCCGGCTCACCGTGGTCTCGTGCACGCCGACGGCTTCGGCGATTTGGACCATCGTCATCGGGCGCAGGAACGCGCTGCCTTTATCCAGAAATTCGAGCTGCCGCTTGACGATCTCGTTCGCAATGTTCGAGATCGTTTGCTGGCGCTGGTGGATGCTCTTGATGAGAAACTTCCCGCTGCGGATTTTTTCCCGGATGTAGTCTTTCACCTCGCCGCCGGTGCGGTTGTCGGCGGCCATGAGATCTTTGTAAGTGTTCGAGATGCGGAGATGCGGGATCTGCTCGCCGTTGAGCATGACGGTGTAGTTGTCGTTGATCTTCTCCACGCTCACGTCCGGCAGCACGTAGTTGTTCGGATCGGCGGCGAAGATCTGGCCCGGCTTGGGGTCGAGCATCGCGATGGAGTTCGCGGCCTCCTGGATTTGTTCGACGCCGACGCCGAGCCGGCGCGCGATCTCGGGAAAACGGCGTTTGCCGAGTTCGTCGATGTGCTTGTCGATGATCTGGTATTCCAAGCTGTCGCCGCGGCCGCGGCGGCGGAGCTGGATGAGCAGCGAGTCTTTCAGGTCGAGCGCGCCGACGCCGGGGGGATGAAACGTCTGGATGACGGCGAGCACGCGGCGGAGGTCTTCGGCCGAAACGCCGGTGTTGGCGCTCATCTCCTCGGGCGTAGTTTGGAGAAAACCGTTGTCGTCGATGTTGCCGATGATCAGCTCGGCCAGCTTCGCGTCGGTCGGCGTCAGCTCGGCGCCGTTGAGCTGCGAGATGAGGTGCTGCTGGAGCGTTTCGGGGTTGACGAGGGAGTCGAAGAAAAACTGCCGGCGCTCTTCTTCGTCTTCGCTGCGACCCGAATACGTGTTGCTCTGCGCCATGTATTCGCGCCACTCCTCGTCGAGCTTGGCGAGCTGGTCGAACTCCTCCTGAAAATCGTCCTGCTCCTGGGTCGTCGATTCCTCGGGGTTGGACGTTTCGCCGGGCTCTTCTTCGAGCACGGGATTCGTTTCCATCTCCTGCTGCACGATGTTGCGCAGCTCAAGCATCGGCGCCTGCAGGATGATGAGGCTTTGCTGCAACTGGGGCGCGAGCACCTGCTGCATCGACAGGTTCTGCGTTTGTTGCATGCCTTGGCCAGCCATCGGTGTGTCGGTTATCTGCGAATTGCCGCCGAGCTTAGCGGTCTGAAGGCGGAGTCGCAAGCAAAGGTCGCGCCGCGCCTGCTTTTCTCGCCGGGAACGCCGGTTCGCGGGAATGCATTTTGCTATTAAAGTCCGGCCATGAACTTGCGCGAACCCTTTTTTGCTCTCCAGGCCGCTGTCCGTTATCCCGGCGCGGCTGCCGTGCTCCTGGCTGTGATGCTGGCGGCTGGCGGCGCGCTGACCTCGGCGGTCGTCACGCGGACCGAGGCGGCCGCTCCCGCCGCGATGACGATCAACCCGGACGCGCTCGACGCGATGCTGGCGCAACTCAAAAAGCAGCAGGAGCAAATGGTGGCCAACCAGACGAAAGTCGAGACCCAGCTCGCCGCCTTGAAAGAAGAACTCCGGCTGACGAAAATTTACGCCGCGCGCTCGGGCGCCGCGGGCCGGCGCTGATTGCTCTTGTTGGAGAATTTCACTTTCGCCTCGAATCGTTCACTTCTTTTCCATCGATGAAAACACCGTCCGCTTTCGCTACTGCCGCCACGGTCGCAGCTTCTGTTTTCGCGCTCCTCCTGCCGTCTGCGCAGGTGCATTCTCAACTTGCGCCGCCGCCATCCGACCCGGCTTCTGTTTTGCAAGCGCTGCAGCAGGCGAACGACGCGCTGCTCAAGCGTCAGGAGGCCACGTTGAAAGAAGTTGAAGAGTTGACCGTGACGGCGCGCGAGATCCGCATCTTCACCAAGCGCGGGTAAGCTCCGGGCAAACCCGGCGTGCGGCTGATTCGGGACGCCTCTACCGCACCGATTGCGCGGTGAGGCGCACGCTGTCCGGCGCAGTTTTTGGCGGCGCGTCGAGCAAGTCGGACTGACCGAAAATGCGCCGCATCCGATTCAGCGGCCCAAGCACCGACGGCCGCCGCACCAAGTGCAGCAGCAAGCGGCGCTTGGCCGGGAAGTCCATGAGCCCCAAGCCCACGAGAAACACCATCGCGCCGGGTCCCGGCAGCGGCACCAGCAGGATACCGGCGAGGGTCAGCAAACCGCCGCCGAGATTGCGCGCGAGGGTGATCGTCCAATGGCGGGGCGATTCGTTGGCCACGCGTCCTTCTTGCAGGCGCAGCAAGTAATCCGCAGGCAGGCGCGCCGCGATGAAAGGCAGCAGTGCGACCGATGCGAGGCAGAGCACCGCGGAGGCAACGCAAAGCCAGAACACGAGCGCGCCGTTCTGGTCCAGCCAGATGCGCAAGGCTTCCCACGCCGCAAGAAAAAGCGGCGGCAACACGGCGGGGCGACAAAAAAGTGTCATGTCTGGAGAAGGGAATGCACTCGTGTTTTATCGGACGCAATGGCCTCGGAGGCGGATGGCGACCTACGGGCACCATTATTTTTCGGCGCAGCCGAGAAGAAAGGAAGTTCGAGGCAGCTTCGCTGCATCCACATGGCGCCCGGAGGTTGCCATCCACCTACGATGGTTCACGCGCCGATCGCCCGCGTCAGTGCTTCGGCGATGCGCGTGGCTTGCGCTTCGATCTCGGCTTGGTCGCGGCCTTCGATCAGCAAGCGCACTTTCGGTTCCGTGCCCGAGTAGCGCAACAACACTCGGCCTTTGCCCGCGAGGGCCTTCTCGGTCTCGGCAACGAGAGGCCCGATTTCGGGTAATTCCTCCATCGGCGGCTTGCGTGAGACCTTCAAATTGCGCTGCGCCTGCGGGTATTTCACGAGGCACTTTTTCAAGTCGCCGAGCGACTGACCCGTTTGCGTCATGATGCGCAAAATTTGCAGCGCCGTGATGACGCCGTCGCCCGTCGTGGTGTGGTCGCGGAAGATCATGTGCCCGCTTTGTTCGCCGCCGACGTTGAGCTCTTCCTTCACCATGCGCTCGATCACGTAGCGGTCGCCGACGGCGGTGCGCAAGACGCGCCCGCCGGCGGCGCCGAGCGTTTCGTCGAGGCCGAAATTGCTCATCACCGTGGCGACGAGCGTGTTTTGCGCGAGCCGGCCTTCTTTCAAAAAGTGCGTCGCGGTGATGGCCATGATTTCGTCGCCATCGACGATCTCGCCGGTTTCGTCGCAGAGGATGCAGCGGTCCGCGTCGCCGTCGTGCGCGATGCCGAACTGCGCGCCGGTCTGGCGCACGAGCAGCGCGATCTCGTCCGGATACGTGCTGCCGCAATCGCGGTTGATGTTCGTGCCGTCCGGCGCGTTGTGAAACGTGAGCACATCGGCGCCAAGCTCGCGCAGAATCCACGGCGTCGATTTGTAAGCCGCGCCGTTGGCGGCATCGACGGCGATGCGCATGCCGTCGAGCGTGAGCGCGCGCGAGGGCGAGAAGCTCGCCTTGGCAAATTCCACGTAGCGGCCGAGCGCGTCGTCGATGCGCTTGGCGCGGCCGATCTTGCCCGCGGTCGGGCGGATGTTTTCGATCTCGCCGGAGAAGACGAGGTGTTCGATGCGGCGCTCGATTTCGTCGTCGAGCTTGTAGCCGTCGTAGTGGAAGAACTTGATGCCGTTGTCCTCATACGGGTTGTGCGAGGCGGTGAGCACGATGCCGACATCGGCGCGCAAGGAGCGCGTGATGTAGGCCACCCCAGGCGTGGGCAACGGACCGAGCAGAAACACGTCGGCGCCGAGCGACATCAAGCCGGCGGCGAGCGCGTTTTCGAGCATGTAGCCGCTCTGGCGCGTGTCCTTGCCGAGCACGACGAGCGGCCGGTCGTTGGCGCGGCCTTCGCGCCGGCCGAGCTGCATGATGACGTGCGCCGCGGCCCGGCCCAGTTTGAGGGCGGTCTCGACTGTCACCGGCTCGACGTTCGCCAAGCCGCGCACGCCGTCGGTGCCGAAGAGGCGTTTGGCTTTGGGCGTTGTTGTCGCACCGGGACGATCGTTCGCGGCGCCATTGCCTGTCGCAGCCGCAGGGGAACTGGGGGAGGAGAGCGTTGTCATGAAACGAACGGCGAAGCGGGAAAAAGCGGAGTCTGCGTAGGTAACGTGCGCTTGGCAAGTCCGCGCGGCGGCCGACGTCGGTGAAGCAGTTGAGTTTGTTTTCGCGTGCTGGGAAGGGGGGCGCGGGCGGGGAACCCCCGCGCCCCTTTCTACAACGGGGTTGGGGATGTGAACCGCCCGTTAGCGAGCCCTCAGGGAAACCGCGGCACGCTGCGCGAGGCCGGACGCAGCACGGGACTGCCGGGCGCCTGTTCGATGTCGCGCCTGATCAAATACCAAACCGCGCTGGCGGCTACAAGCGAGGCCAGCTTCGCGCGCCAGTTGTGGACGAACAGGCGGTGCAGTTTTGAAGAAAGGGGCGTTTTCACAGGTCGCGAAATTTTTCGGAACGGGCAACGCTCAAGCCGCGTCGAGTTTGCGATCGGCAGGCAGCGTTTCGTCGCTGTCTCGCTGACGCGGTGAGACCGCCCCCTCCTCGGGGTCGGCCGCTTCCGCTTCCGCGCCGGGTTCAGCCGGATCGGTTTGCAGCAAGCGCGCCAGCCGCCGCCGAAATTCGCCCGGCGCCAAGCCGCGCTCGATGTGGCTCTTGTGGCAAAGCGACACGCTGCCGGTCTCCTCGCTCACCACGATCGCCACCGCGTCGGTTTCTTCGCAAATGCCCAACCCGGCGCGGTGGCGCAAGCCGAACGAGCGGTCGAGCGACTCGCGCTGGCTGACCGGCAGAATGCAGCCGGCGGCCACGATGCGGCCGTCTTCGCGCAAGATCATTGCGCCGTCGTGCAGCGGCGTTTTCGGAAAAAAGATCGTGCGCACCAGCTCGGGCGAAAACAGGCAGTCGATATCGACGCCGGTCTCTGCGTAATTGCGGATGCCGATGTCGCGCTCGATGGCGATGAGCGCGCCGGTCTGCCGGCTCGCCAGCTCGAAGACGCAATCGCTGAGCTGATCGACCAGCTCGGACTCGCGTTTGTTGGGAAAGAAAAACAGCGGCCGGCTGCCGAGATCGGCCAGCGCGCGCCGCAACTCCGGTTGGAAAATCACGACGAGGCCGATAGCGAAAAACACGCTGAAGCGGCTGATGAGCCAGCCGATGACTTCGAGCTGCAACATCTCCGATAGCAGAGTCAGCCCGACGAGAAAGACGATGAGCCCGGTGAGCACTTTCGCGCCGCGCGTGCCGCGAAAATATTTCCAGATGTAATAAATGCACGCTCCGAGCACGAGGATCTCGATCGCCGAGTTCCAGTGCGTGCGGGCGAAGCGGATGAGCGGCTCCATCGGGTCGTAAAGTGCAAGGACGGGAAAATCGGGAAGATGCTTCGATAAAAAATTCGCGCGCGCCGCCTCGCAGCCAAACGAACGCCGTGAACGGAAACAGCGAGTCGCGTGCCTCGACTGACCCGCCGCCGTCGCAGGGGGCCGCACACCGGCACGACGCTCGTGTCGCGCGCGGCAGCAGCAGCAGCAGGACACCGCAGTCGCGCGGAGGGAACGCCGGCCGCTGATGGTTCAAGCGAACAACACCGATTCAACGGCGCGCACCGCCTGCACATTGGGCCGAACCGCGTGCACGCGCAAGACGCGCGCGCCTTTTTCTCGCGCGAGCGCGCTGAGCGCGGCGGTCGCGGCGTCACGACCCGCGGGCGGGTCGGCCGGGCCGAGGCCCGCGGCGGCAGCGAGGAACCGTTTGCGCGC
>CAXTRS010000125.1:0-12157 GCA_964246635.1 uncultured Chthoniobacterales bacterium
CGCCGCTCCTGCCGCCGGAGCCGCCGCCGGCGCGCCGCTCGCTCCCGCCATGCGCAGCCGGCTGGAAGGCGGACTCGGCGCCAACCTCGGCGGAGTCCGGGTGCACCAGGGGCCGCCTGCGGCAACGGCTGCGACCCAGCTGGGCGCGAAGGCTTTCGCCTTCGGCCAAAACATCGTCCTCGGCCCCGGCGCGCGCGCCGACGATCTCGGCCTCATGGCGCACGAGGCCGCGCACACCATCCAGCAGAGCGACGGCGGCGCGGCAGTGCAGCCCTTGACTCCGGTCGCCGGCGACGCCCACGAAAGCGAAGCGCGCCACGCCAGCGATGCCATCCTGCGTGGCGGGAGCTTCTCCGTGCGCGGACGGACCGGCCACCGAGTGCAGCGCATCGACGAGGGTGGCGCGCTCAACTACATCGCGGAGCAGGCCAACCTCATCCCCGGCTTCCGCATGCTCACCGTCATCATCGGCGTCAATCCGGTGAACCAGCATCGCGTCGAACGCAGCGGCGCGAACATTCTCCGCGCACTCATCGAACTTATCCCCATCGGCGGCGCCCTCATCTCCGAAGCCCTCGCAGGCTACGGCATCTTCGATCGCGTCGGCGCCTGGGCGGAGAAACAGGTCGCCGCCTTCGCCAATCTCGGTGGAGAAATCAAGCAGGCGCTCACGACGTTCCTCGGCACGTTGCATTGGTCCGACATCGTCCATTTGGGCAGCGTCTGGGAGCGGGCGGAGGCGATCTTCACCGCCCCCATCGAGCGCCTCAAAGCGTTCGCCAGCGGCCTCGTCGGCGACATCCTGAAATTCATCAAGGAGGCCATCCTGCGTCCGCTCGCCGAGCTGGCCGAGAAGACCGAGGGCTACACGTTGCTCAAAGGAGTGCTCGGCGAAGACCCGATCACCGGCGAGCCCGTGCCGCGGACGGCCGAGACGCTCGTCGCCCCCTTCCTCAAGCTCATCGGCCAGGAAGAAGTGTGGGAGAACATGAAGAAGGCCAACGCCATCCCGCGCGTCTGGAAGTGGTTCCAAGGCGCGCTGGCCGAGGTCAAAGGGTTCGTCGCCGCGATTCCCACGCTTTTCGTCACCACCCTCAAATCGCTGCAACTTGAGGACGTCGTCATCCCGCCGAAAGCCTGGCTCAAGGTCGGCAGCGCGTTTGGTGGCTTCCTCGCAAACTTCGCGAAGTGGGCCGGCAACGCCCTCTGGACCCTGCTCGAAATTATCTTCCAGTGCGTCAGCCCCAAGGCTTGGGAATACATCCAAAAAACCGGCGCTGCTCTCAAGAGCATCCTCAAGAATCCCCTCCCTTTCCTCGGCAACCTCGTCAAAGCGGCCAAGCTCGGTTTCACCAACTTCGCCGGCAACATCCTCGAACACCTCAAGACCGGCCTCATCAACTGGCTGGTCGGAGCCGTCCCCGGCGTTTACATCCCGAAAAAACTCGAACTCAGCGAGATCGTAAAATTCGTCTTTTCGGTCCTCGGTATCAGTTGGGCCAACATCCGGCAAAAGCTGGTCAAAGCCACCAGCGAGACCGCCGTGAAAGCCATGGAGACCGGCTTCGAGCTCGTCGTCATTCTCGTCCGCGACGGCCCGGCCGCGGCGTGGGACAAAATTAATGAACACCTCGGCGACCTCAAGGACAAGGTCATCGGCGGCATCACCGACTTCATCGTCGAATCCATCGTCAAAAAAGCCGTGCCGAAGCTGATCGCCATGTTCATCCCCGGCGCGGGCTTTATTTCGGCTATCATCTCCATCTACGACACCATCATGGTCATCGTGGACCAGATGAAAAAGATCGGCGAAGTGGTCAAAGGCTTCGTCGATTCCATCGTCGCCATCGCCTCCGGCGCCGTCGAAGGCGCGGCCAAGAAAGTCGAAGGCATCCTGGCCAACTTCCTTTCCCTCGCCATCAGCGTCCTCGCCGGCTTCATCGGCCTCGGCAACGTCGCGGACAAAGTCAAAGGCGTCCTTGAGAAAGTCCGTGCCACCATCGACAAGGCGCTCGACGCCGCCGTCACTTGGATCGTCACCTCAGCCAAGAAGCTCTTTGCGAAGGCGTTTGGGAAGGAGGATAAAAACGACAAGGAAGAAACCGCGGCAAGCAAGGAGGTGAAAAGCAAAGTAAAGGCTGACTTACAAGGGAAGGAAGTTATGGACAAGAAAGATGAGGATAACCTGATCGCAGCAACCTACGCGAAATACAAGCCAGCCGGCCTAAAGAGCATCAAATTTCAAAGTTCTCCGGGAACAGGTTCCTTAGACGTAATCGTCACCGCCAGTTTGGCCGAAAAAGTAGCAAATCTTACGACGAAGGACGTATCAAAACTGATTACAATCGCTAAAAATATGAATCCCTATTCCGGCAAAACAACGATCTATGTATCGTATGATGATGGGAAGGAGTTCGGACCACCCGTGACTAATAAGAAAGGTGAAGGACATGCGGAGACTCGATTTAAAAATAAGGTCTTGCCAAAATTGCTTGAAAAAATCCGCAACGATAGAGCAGAACTCAAAACACCAATAGACAAACCCGTGCCAGTGACGCTCGATATTAATAGAACTCCTTGCGATGGGTGTGCGATAGCAAACCTCGTCGCAATAGCATCGGCCCAACCCAAAGAGCCACATGCGGCAATTCGACTTGTCGTGAATGCATCGTCCGTGACGAAAGCCGACTGGCAATCAGCCGAGCAAACCAGCGTCGCAGCGTTGGTTGCGATGAAGCAAAAGGGAATAGAGGTTAACGCCTCGAACATCTGGTCTGTTATCAAAGAAAAGCTAAAGGAATTTCCGCAATTCGAATATGAGGGCAAGATGTTCGACAGCTCGAACATAGATACCTTCGAAAGCGAAGCCTCGGGGGTTCAAGCGCTGATAAACGACGCGGTCAAAAGAATAAGCGAGATGCCTTCAGACAAACAGCTAGGGTAACTTGATCTATCATCTGTATCGCTACAGACGCTTGCTTCTTTATCACCATCTCATCTGGACTTCGTAGGATGCCGCTTTCGAGTCAGAGGGCCACAACAGGTTACGTATCACCGCAAGTTCGCGCGCGAGCCTATCCACCCGCAATGTCCGGCATTGTTTCTATGCCTCAGCCTGCGCACCGGCCAACGCGAGCGGGGACGCTTCCTTTGGCTTTATAAGTTCTTCTTCGAGAGCATTGCCGGCGGCACGGATGTTCATGAAGCGTCTCAGGAGGTCGAACCAGAATTGCGCTCCCTACGCGATGGCGAAGATGGTGAGTGCCCACCCGCACAAGCAGTTGAGCCAGAGCAGGAAAAGTTACCATCCAATTCATCGGAAAGTGTTTCCTGCCTCCATCCGATATTATCGTCAGCGCAATCTCTGGACTTGCCGCTCCCGCAGACGCAGCAGCTTTCGTTTCCGCCTGTGCTTGGGCCAGATTTATACTTCTTTGCGTTGTTGTGCCCGGGCGGTTCAGGGACAACAAGTATGACTATGATAACGAACTGCTCCCGCCTGTCCGCTTTCCTGCTGGCATTCGCCTGCGTTGGCGCGCCGCTGGCGTCGCCGCGCGCGGAGGAACCAGCCCCGAAAAAGCCGGTTTCCGATGAATACCACGGCGTCACAGTGACCGAGGATTACCGCTGGCTGGAAGTCTCCGCCGATCCCGCCACCCAAGCGTGGACCGAAGCGCAAAACCAGCGCACGCGCGCCTACCTCGACGCGTTGGCGGACCGCGCGCCTATCGAAAAGCGGCTGACCGAGCTTTTCGCCAAAGTCTCGCCGACCTACCGCGCGCTCGCCTCGCGGCCGGGTCGCCTTTTTGCGCTCAAGCAACAGCCGCCCAAGCAGCAGGCGCTGCTCGTCACGCTGACCTCGGCGAACGACCTCGGCTCGGAGAAAGTCATCCTCGACCCCAACGAGCTGGAACCCAAGGGGCAGTTCGCCATGGACTGGTTTGTGCCTTCCCCCGACGGCAAACTCGTCGCGGCCTGCCTCTCCCAAGGCGGCAGCGAGGATGGGATGCTCCATTTCTACAAGACCGACACCGGCGAGGAACTGACGGACAAAATCCCCCGCGTCCAATACCCCACCGGCGGAGGCTCCGCGGCCTGGACGCCCGACAGCAGAGGCGTCTATTACACCCGCTACCCGCACGCCGGGGAAAAGCCGGAGGCCGACCTCAACTTCTTTCAGCAAATCTATTTCCATCAACTCGGCACGCCGGAAACCGCCGACACTTACTCTGCGGGCAAGGATTTTCCCCGCATCGCCGAGATCTTGCTGGACACCTCCCGCGACGGCCGCTCCCTCCTCGCCGCGGTGGCCAATGGCGACGGCGGCGAGTTCGCCCATTACCTGCTCGATTTGACGGTCAAGGGCGCCGCGTGGCGACAGATCACGCGCTTCGAGGACGGCGTGAAGGCGGCCGCGCTCAGCGTGGACGGCCAGACGCTTTACCTGCGTTCCGTGAAGGACTCGCCCAAAGGCAAGGTGCTCAGCCTGCCACGCAAAGGCAGCCGGGCAGAGTTGAAAGATGCGACGCTCGTCGTGCCGGAGAGCGGCGACGCGGTCATCCAGCACCTTGCCTTGGGTGCCGGCCACCTTTACGTCGCGGACCTGATCGGCGGGCCGTCGCGCGTGCGGCGCTTCGACCTCGACGGCAGGAACGGCGTCGAAATCCCGCTGCCGCCGATCTCCGGCGTGACGGACATCCTCGCCTTGGACGACAAGGCCGCCGACGACCGGCTGCTGTTTCGCCAGACCAGTTACGTCGCGCCCTACGCCTGGCATCTCTACGACCCGACGGCGGACAACGCGCAGAAAACCGCGCTGGCTGGCACCTCACCGGTGGACTTCAGTGACATCGAAGCCGTGCGCGAGTTCGCCGCCTCCAAAGACGGCACAAGAGTGCCGCTCAACATCATCCGCCGCAAAGGCACGAAGCTCGACGGCAATAATCCGACGCTGCTCTATGGCTACGGCGGTTACGGCGTGAATCTGGAACCTGCGTTCGACTTCACGCAGCGCCTCTGGTTCGACCGCGGCGGTATCTCTGTCGTCGCCAACCTGCGCGGCGGCGGAGAATTCGGCGAAGCCTGGCACCTCGCCGGCAACCTCACCAAAAAGCAGAACGTTTTCGACGACTTCGCCGCCGCGGCGCAGTATCTCATCGACCAAAAATACACGAACTCCGCCAGGCTCGCCATCGAGGGCGGCAGCAACGGCGGCCTGCTCATGGGCGCGTTTCTGACCCAGCATCCGGGATTGGCGCGCGCCGTCGTCAGCCACGTCGGCATCTACGACATGCTGCGCGTGGAGTTGGACCCCAACGGGGCGTTCAATGTGACGGAATTCGGCAGCGTGAAGAACGAAGCGCAGTTCAAGGCGCTCCTGGCTTACTCTCCTTATCATCACGTCGCCGACGGCACGAAATACCCCGCCGTCTTCATGCTCACCGGCGACAACGACGGCCGCGTGAATCCCGCCAACTCCCGCAAAATGACCGCCCGGCTCCAGGCCGCCAACGCATCCGCGCATCCCATCCTGCTGCGCACTACCTCCAAAGCCGGCCATGGCCAGGGCACCGCGCTGACCGAGCGGATCGCGCAAGCGTCGGACGTGTTCGCCTTCCTTTTCGACCAGCTCGGCATGCCGCAGAAGAGCGAGAAGACCGTGGCTGCCGCGCCATGAACTGCTAACGCGTGAGGAGTTTCGTCTTACTCCGTCGGCTTTAGAGCGCTGCTCGTTCGAGTCGGCCATTAGCGGAAGAAGCGCGCCGCCAGGAAAGAGGCGCTGCGGCTTGCCGGATTCACATGCGAAAAACCACGCCTCGCCGCCTCGCACCCCTCGGCGGGAAAGCGATTTTTCGGGCTGTCGCGCTATGCGAGAGGTGGGCGCGCTTCGCGCCGGAACCCCGCTCAGAATTTGTCTTGCCGCAAAGGTTGACCGCCTGCCTCGCCACGCGATAAAAAGCCGGCGTCGACAGACAACCCGCTGGAAGCGGCTGCGACTTCCTGCCCGGATGGGACTCAGGTTGTTTTCGACAGGGTTGTCCAAAGTTGTCCGGGAAACAAAACCACTGATGTCCACGATTTTTTTTCACCGCGTTTCGACCTTCGCCTGGGCCAGCCTTTTCACGACTGTCGCTTTGAGCGCGGCCCTTGCCCAGGAGCCGACCTCCCCGCTGCCGTCGCCGACTCCGCCGGAGTCCGCTGCTGCCGCCGCGCCGAGCGCGCCCACCCCGCCGCCGTTGGGAAATCCCCTCGTGCCCTCGGCCGCCGCCGCGGAGCCGACGACGGTGCTGCCGCCCGCGCCGGCGCCGGGGACGACCTATTACGAGCAGCGCTACAACAGCGCCTTCGACACGGTGCCGAATGATCTCGCCGGCATCGTGGGCCGCATCGACTTGATGGATTCCGTGCGCATCGGCATGCAGCGCGACCCGCGCATTCGCCTCGGCACCGAGGATACCGTGCTGGCCGAGGGTGCGCTGCAAACCGCCGGCGGCCAGTTCGACCTGCGGCTCACCGGCAACGCGCGGCACGGCGGAAAGGCGACGCCGCGCGATCCACGCAACCTGCGCACCCAGCGCGACCAGCGCCAGGGCCTCAAGGACGCCGAGCGCGGCGTCGCGCTCCAGCGCCAGCAGCTCGCCAACGGCACACCGGTGGACCCGAACAATCCGGTTGTCATCAACGGCTCTTCAACGGCCGACGTGCAGATTCAGCAGGCGATTCTCGCGCTCATCGCGCAACAGGCCGCGATGAACGGCGACCAGAACACCGCGAACGCCGCGAACGCGCTGTCGGCAGCCGCCGTGCAGCGCCAGGCTGACGCGCTGGCACGGCTCGACGCGCAGCTCTTAAAACAGATCCGCGATTTCAAAACGACCGAGGTCGATCGCCCCATCGACAACGCCTACGACCTCTCGGCGGCGAAACTCTTTCGCAACGGCATCGCCGCGACCTCGGGCTTCACTTATGCGCAAACGGGCAACCGGCCGGGTGACCCCCCGATCAATCGCGCGACACTCTTTTTCCAGCTCGACATCCCGCTCGGAAAAGGTCTCGGCGTGCGCGACACCGGCGCGGCGGAAATCGCGGCGAAATACGATCTCGAGGCCAGCCTGCTCCAGTTGCGCCACACGGTTTCCGACAGCGTGCTGCAAACCGCGCTGGCTTATTGGCAGGCGGTCGGCTCGCGCGAGCGGCTGAAGCTGCTGATCCGCAACGCGCGCATTTCCGGCGCGCTCGTGGAGCTGACGGACGAGCTGGTCAAAGGCGGGTCGCTCGACATCGCGCCGGCCGATCTCAACGAGACGCGCACGAAGCAGGCGCAGGCGCTGTTTCAAGTCGCGCAAGCCGAGCTCGACCTCATCCGCAGCGTGCAAATGCTCGGCATGTCGATGGGGCTCGACGCGTTGGAAATTCTGCGCTCGCCGCTGCCGACGGAAAGTTTCCCGCGCGTCATAAGCCGCGCGGAACTCCATGCGCTCACGCGCGAAACCATGGCGCGCGTGGCGCTCGATCGCCGCGCCGATCTTGCGTCGAACCTCCAATTGGAAAAATCGAAAAAAACCTTGCTTGAGGCCGCGCGCTTGCAGTTGCGGCCGCAGGTCGGGTTCCAATTCAAAGGTTTGATGGAAAGCGTCAACCAAGGCATCTCGTTCAGCCACTACGGCAGCGCCTTCGCCGCGCGCTATCCCGGCCCTGGATTTGTCGCGAGCCTGAACCTCGACTGGGCGCCGGCGCAAAACGCCGCGAAGGGCAACCTGCTCCAGCAAGGCGCGTTTGTGCGCCAGAGCGTGCTGCGTTCCTACGAACTGAGCCGCGCCATCGCGTCGAATGTTTTGCTCGCGCTTGCCTCGCTCGACCACAGCTTGCGCGAGATCGAGCACGCGGACGCCGAGGCAAACTTCGGCCGCGAAGCGCTCGAGGCCGCGCGCACGAAATTGCGGCTCGGCCAGGTGAGCGTGCTCGACACCATCCAGGTGCAGGAACGCTACATCCAGGCGCTGCAAGACATCGTCACCGCGCGCCAGCTCTACGCGCAATCGCTCGTGCAGTTGCGCTTCGAGACCGCCACGCTGCTGCCGACGAATCGCGGCGCCGCCAGCCTGCTCGTGCGCGACGATCTCGTCACGCTGCCGCACGGCTGGCAGCTCGAACCGACGAGCACGAGGGAGGTCGTCGCGGCGAACACGGTATTGCCACCGCGACAGCCGGCGACGGGGAAAACGACGACCACCACGACGACGAAAGTCTCGTCGTCATCCACGTCATCCGCCCAAACGCGGGTTTCACGCAAATAGCCGCCGGACACGGGCGCGCGCGCGGCGCGTTGCGTTTTTACCTTTGACGGCAGGGTCTGCGGAAAAAAGGGCCATGCAGAAATCCAACGGCAAAAAAATTCTCTTTCGCAAAAGCGCGCTCGAGCGGCTCTCCTCGCCCGAGCAGCTCGACACGCTCATGCAAGTCACCTCGCCGCTCGGCTGGGTGGCGCTTTCGGCGATGGGTGTGCTGCTGCTGGTTGCCCTCGGTTGGGGAATCTTCGGCAACGTGCCGACGAAAGTCATGGGCCAGGGCATCCTCATCCGCGGCGGCTCCGTCTATGCCATCGAGGCCGGCTCGGCGGGGCAGGTAGTCAATGTCGATTTCGGCCCCGGCGACCTCGTCAAAAAAGGGCAGGTCGTCGCGACCATCGCACAAACCGACACGTTGATAAAACTCAACAACGCCCGCGCCGCGCTGGCCGACAAAGAGAAGCAAAACGAAATCCAGACCAAGCGCGAAAACGACATCGCCGAGACCGGCCTCGCCGCCAGCCGCGCCGAGCGCGTGACCACCGAAGACGCCGTGCGCGCGCTCCAGCGCCAGACCAAATCGCTCGAAGAAGTCGCTCGCGATCAGGAAACGCTTTACAGCCAGGGCCTCATCGCCAAAGGCAAGTATCTCGACATCAAAACGCAGCTCGAAAGCACGCGCGTGAAGCTCGCCGACACGCAAACCAACCTGACCCGCATCACGACCAAAGAGAACGAACTGGAAAACGAACGGCAGACGAAAGCCAACTCGCGCCGGCAGGAAATCGACGACCTGCGCCGCGACGCCGTGCGGCTCGAAAGCCAGCTCCAGAGCACGACGCAAGTGGTAAGCGCCTACACCGGCCGCGTGGTGGAAAAAAGCGTCGAGCGCGGCAACGTCGTCCAGGCCAGCGACCCCGTGCTCATTCTCGAACCGCTCGCCGAGAAAGTGCAGGCCGTCGTCTTCATCCCGCCGGCCGACGGCAAGCGGGTGAAAGAGGGCATGGAAGTCCACGTCGCGCCTTCGACGGTGAAGCCGGAGGAGTTCGGTTTCATCGTCGGAAAAGTCGAAGCGATCTCGAGCTATCCGTCGAGCCCGATCGCGATGAAGCGCGTGCTGCGCAACGACACGCTGGTGAAAAATCTTTCCGCCAACAATTCGCCGATCGAAGTCATCTCCACCCTCGACATGGACCCGAACACGGAGAGCGGCTACCGCTGGTCGTCGTCGAAAGGGCCGCCGGTGAAAATCTACAGCGGCACGCTCTGTTTCAGCGCGATTGTCGTCGAACGGCGGCGTCCTATCGCGCTGGTTATTCCGTTATTAAAGAAGACCTTCGGCTTGTCGTCATGAAGGCCAAAACGTGATCGGCGCAACCTTTTCCTATCCACCGCGTTTCCTAATTTGTTCCACGCCATGAAAACCCTGCGACTTCCTTTCCTCTCCGCCTCCTTCCTTTTCGCCGCTTCCCTCGCTTGGGCCGAGCCGCAGACCTCGGTGGAGATGACCGGCGGCGGCAAGACGGCCGTGATTTCCACGAGCGGCAAAGACGTGCTCGCGATCAGTGAGAACAATAAAACCGACGCCATCGACGCCGCCGGCCGCGACGTGACGATCAACGGCAACGGCAACAAATTGACCCTGCGCGGGGAATGCCATGCGTTGACTGTGAGCGGCAACAACAACACGATTTCCGCGGAATCGGTCTTCAGCATTTCCACGCCCGGCAACGGGAACCAGGTCGCGTGGCGCAAGGCCGGCGGCGGCGGGGCGAAGCCGCAAATCACCGACCTCGGCAAGGGCAACACGACCACGCAGAAAACCGAGTAGCCCCGCGCGGCTTCTCCAACCCCGGCGCTCGCCTCGTTGTCCCATGCCCGCCGCCGAACCGCTCGCGTCGCCGGCGCCGCCGTCGTCCTCCTCATCGCCTGACACGATCGCGGGCAGCGACGCAAACGCCACCCTTGCGTCGTCCTCGTCCCCGCCGCCCGACGCTGACGCCACCGAGGCCGCCGCCACCGCGCTGCCCGAGCGCTGGTTCCAAACGCCGACGCTGCTGCAAATGGAAGCCGTCGAATGCGGCGCGGCGTGTCTCGGCATTCTGCTCGGTCACTACGGTGCCTACGTGCCGCTCGAACAACTGCGGCTCGATTGCGGCGTGTCGCGCGACGGCTCGAAGGCGAGCAACCTGCTCCGCGCCGCGCGCCGCCACGGCCTGCAAGCCGCCGGCTCCAAGCAGGAGCTGTCGCACCTATATCAGCTCGAGCGCCCGCTCATCCTGTTTTGGAATTTCAATCACTTCGTCGTTCTCGAAGGTTTCCACAACGGCCGCGTCTGCTTGAACGACCCTGCCACGGGTCCTCGTCGTATCGGCGTGGAGGAACTCGACGCCTCGTTCACCGGCATCGTGCTCGACGTGCACCCAGGCGCGGACTTCCAATCGACCGGCGAGCCGCCGAGCCTTTGGCCCGCGCTCCTGCGCCGCCTGGCGAACTCGCAAGGGGCGTTCGCCTACGTGCTGCTCACCACGCTGTGTATGCTCGTGCCAGGGTTGGTCATTCCGACGTTTTCGCGCGTGTTCGTCGATGAATACCTCATCGGCAACCACGCCGATTGGGTGCGCCCGCTGCTCACCGCGATGGGCGTCACCGCCGTGGTCAGCATGACACTTTCGTATCTGCGCGAATACTACCTCTTGAAATTCCAGACGAAGCTCGCGCTGACTTCGTCGAGTCATTTTCTCGGCCACGTCCTGCGGCTGCCGATCGAGTTTTTCTCCCAGCGCTACGGCGGCGAAATCGGCAGCCGCGTGCTCATCAACGACAAAGTCGCGAAGGTGCTCGCCGCCAAGCTCGGCCCCGCCGCGCTCGACGCGCTCGTCGTCGGTTTCTACGTGCTGCTCATGGTGCAATACGACGTGCTGCTCACCGCGGCGTGCGTCTGCATCGCGCTGCTCAACGTCGTGGCGATCCGCGCCGTGAACCGCCCGCGCGTCGATGGCTCGCGCCGCTTGCTCCAGGAAAAAGGCAAGCTCACCGGTACCGCGATGGGTGGGTTACAGATGATCGAAACGCTCAAGGCCACCGGCGGCGAGAGCGACTTCTTCGGCCGCTGGGCGGGCTACCAGGCGAAGACGCTGCACGCGCAACAGGGCCTCGGTTTTTACACCCAGTGCCTCACCGCCGTGCCGCCGTTGCTGAACACGATCACGACCACCGCGATCCTCGGCCTCGGCGGCCTGCGAGTCATGGACGGCCACCTCACGATGGGCATGATGGTCGCGTTCCAGGCGTTGATGCTGAACTTCACGAAGCCGATCAACAACCTGGTCACCTTCGGGTCCACCGTGCAGGAGCTCGAAGGCGACATGAACCGCCTCGACGACGTGCTGCGCTACCCGCAGGACGCCCGCTTCCGCCGGCGCAATAACGGCGTCGCGAACGCGGGCGCGCTGCCCGTGCTGCCGTTCCCATTGCCCCAGGTAGGAACGGCTCTCCGAGCTGTCCGTGACACCCTGCGTCGCGTGGCCGCTGCCACGGACAATGACGACCGCGCTCCGTCGCCGCCAAAAATTTCTTCTCCGCCGATTCGCACCGAAAGCGCCGCGCCCAGCGTCGTTTCGCCGCAAAGCGCCGGCGCCGCCGTCTTCGGCACGGTGCGCGGATTCGTGCGCGCCTTGCGCGAGGCTGCTGCTGTTTCGGATGGAGACGGCACCCAGGGTTGGGGCAGCCGGGATGCCGCGGCCGTTTTCAAAAGCCTCGCCGCGGACAACCGCGCAAAAGGCACGATCGCGCCCGCGCCGGTGCCCGCGGCGCCGCCGCCGCTGGTTTCCGCGCACGGCAACGACACGAACGGCCGCGCTTCTGTG
>CAXTRS010000126.1:0-8604 GCA_964246635.1 uncultured Chthoniobacterales bacterium
TCATTATCCAGGCCGACGGTTACATTCTGACGAACAACCACGTCGTCAGCGGCAGCGACCAGGTGCGCGTGCGCTTGAAAGACGGGCGCAGGTTTGCGGCACGGGTCGTCGGCTCGGACGAGAAGACCGACATCGCCGTGCTGAAGATCGACGGCCAGGGCTTCCCCACCGTCGAGCTCGCCGACAGCGACGCGGTGCGCGTCGGCCAGCTTTGCTTCGCCATCGGCGTGCCGTTCAAGCAGGACTACACGTTCACCCAGGGCGTCGTGAGCGCGAAGAACCGCAACAACCTCAACGTCGCGCAATACGAGGACTACATTCAGACCGACGCCTCCATCAATCCGGGCAACAGCGGCGGCCCCCTGCTCGATCTCGACGGCCACGTGATCGGCATGAACACGCTTATCAACGGACTCAACCGTGGGTTGGGCTTCTCGATCCCGAGCAACATGCTGAAAGAGATCGGCAATTCGCTCATCAAAACCGGCCGCATCGTGCGCCCCTACATCGGCGTGCGCATCGAGACGCTCAGCGATGACAGCGTGATCGGCGGCAACCCAGCCGCGAACAATCCATCAGGCGGCCGGCTCGATCCGTCGATGGTCGGCGGCGGGGTGAAAAAAGGCGTCGTCGTGCGCACCATCGAGCCGGACACGCCGGCGTATAAGAGCGACCTCAAGCCCGCCGACGTGATCACCGAAGTGGACGGCCAGCCGGTCAACAGCGACCGCGAATTGCAGAAGCGCATCCTGTCGAAAAAAGTCGGCGACACCGTGCAGCTCACCGTCATCCGCAAGGGCAAGGCGATCAAAGTGCCTGTGGTCACCGGGGAATTGCCGAGCGACGTGGCGGGCGCGGCGGGTGGCCGGCGCAACGTGCTCCCGCAACCGGATGAGCCAGGCGCGGGTAAGGATGGCGGCAAAACTAACACGAACAATTTCTACGGCTTGCAGGTGCAAAAAATGACGAAGGAATTGGCCGAGAGCATGGGCGTCGAGACCGACACCGGCGTCATCGTCACCAACGTCGCCGACGACAGCCCGGCGGCGCGCGCCGGCATCCGGGTGAAAGACGTGATCACCGAGATCGGCGACAAGCCGGTGACGGACGTGGAATCGCTGAAGGAAGCGCTCAAAGGTGCTGACTCAAAACGGGGCATCGATTGCTATGTCACCCGCGGCGGCAGCAAGACGTTTGTGGTCATCAAGGGCAGCTAGGGCGTCATTCGCTCGCCATTCCCATAGGCAGGGACGCACCTCCGGGGCGTCCGACTTTTTTGTGCGCGACCGACAACTGCCGGGCGGGAAGTCACGGATGCCCCGGAGGTGCGTCCGGACCTGATGGAGGGACGCAAATCGTTGCCGGTTTTTTCGTGCAAAGCCGGCGCGAAATGCCGATGGTGAAACCCCGGCTTCCGCCGTTCTTTTCCACGCTTCACCGCTCCTCCCCGCCGCCCGATGGCCACCAACCCCAAGCTCCTCGCCGAGATCGGCCGCAAGCAGCGGCTGGACTTGCTCCAAGCGTTGCGGCGCAGCGGTGTGCAGGGCCTCAGCGTCAAGGCGCTCGCCGCGCAATTCGGCATGAGCTACATGGGCATCAAGCAACACTGCTTGCGGCTCGAAAAAGACGGCTATTTGGAAACCGAACGCCGGCACAAAGAACAACTCGGCCGCCCCGAGCTGATCTACCGGCTCAGCCCGCGCGCGTATGGCTTGATCCAGAGCGCGCCGCCATCGCCGACAGACCCCGCACCGAGCGCCGGCGACAGCACCGTCATTCGCAACCATCCCAACACTCGCCTGGTGATCGAATTGCTCGCCGCCGTGCGTCACACCTACGGCGCGAGCGCGCCGGAAAAATTGCTCTTCACCTTGTTCCAGCGCCGCGCGGAAAACTACGCCGCGCAACTGCCGCCGCGCGCCTTCGCGCTCTCCGACCGCGCCGCCGCGCTGGCCCGGGTGCGCGACGCCGAGGGGCACCTGGCTTCGCTGGAAAACGCTGGCAGTTCCAACGGCGCCGCCAACGGAGGTGGCCGCGGCGAGTCCAGCGGGAGCGGCGGCAACGGCCGCGCGATACGCCCGCTGTCCTCCCCAGCTTTCGCTATTCCAGCAACAGGTCCTCTGCGCATCGTCGAGCACGACTCGCCGCTGGCTGATCTCCTGCCGCGCTTTCCGATTCTCGCGCGACTGGAGCGCGAGCTGTTCGAGCGCGTGCTCTTTTGCCCGGTGCAACGCGAAGACGAATCGACGCCCAGCCAATACCGCTGCGTCTTCCGCCTTGGCAGGTAGGGCGCACCTCCGGGGCGTCCGTGACTTTTCTTGCGCTGAGCGGAAGTCATCCGCGCACCAAAATCTTCGGACGCCCCGGAGGTGCGTCCCTACCTTGGGGAACTCGGCGCGAGGCTGTTTAACGCCCGCTCTTTGTCGCCCACGTTATGGTAATTCCAGTAGTCGATTTTCAGACTCTGCTTGAGCCGTAATTCGCCCCCGGCCGCCGGCCGCCAGACGCGCAAGAGGTGCGGCGGCGCGGCGTCGAGGATGAAGACATCCCGGCCGCCGGGATGCACGACGTTCACCGTGATCTGACCCGCGCTGCGATCAGTCGCGAAATCGACCGCAGCCGGCGCAAAGGCAATCGCGTCTTTTTTGGAATGGATGACGCTCGGCGCGAGTTGAACGATGAACGCACCGCTCTCCCGGTCCTCGAAATGGATGCTGCGCACGCGCGCCGGCAGTTCGTCGTAATAAATGCCGTCCGGCGGCGCGGCAAAATCTTCGCTGCCCGACACCATGCCTTCCCAATACGTGTCGTAGCGATACCGCCAGCGTTCGCTGTCACGATCGGCGATTTTGAACGTGTTGCCGCACGAATCGTTGCTTGTCAGCGACCACTTGATGAGCCGGCCTTGCTTGTCGGACTCGTCGTCGCTGCGCCAGAACGCGCTGTGCATTTGCTGATACACATAGAGGCCGGTCTGGACCCGCAAAATCTGGTTGAGCTTCAGCACCGGATATACGCCCGGCCGCTGCCAGTCGTCGGCTTTGACGTGCGCCTCGGGCGCGAAATCTTCGCGCACCAGGATGTGAATGACCTCGGCTGGCTGCGCCTGGCCGTAACGCGCGACGGTGCCTTCGTAGATGTTGAACTCCGCCTTGCCATCGCGCCAATAGGCGTCGCTCATCCACGCGGAGGAGAAGGCCGCGCTCGTCTCGGCCGCATGCGCGGTCGGCAGTGCTGCGACCAGCAGGATGAAACACAGAGAACACAGAGAACGCAGAGGACACAGAGGATTTTTTAGTTTTAGAAAATTCATCTCTGCCTCCTCCGTGCGTCTGTGTTCTCTGTGTTAAAATTCAACCGCCGCACGCACGCTCAGCCCTCGATCCACTCGGCGTGGTAGTGCGAGCACTCGTCTTTAATGCGCGCGACAATCTCCGCCCGGCGCTCGACCGACCACGCCGGCATCACCTCGCGCCAGCGCGCCTCGCCGGGAATGTAAAACGTGAAGGACTGGCCGTAACGCGCCGGCGGGTCGATGTAAATTTTGATCGACTCGGCGGCGCTGGGTGCGCCTTCGGAATACGTGAGGTGCTTCCAGCCGATCTCAACGCGGTAGTGCTCGCGCTCGTTGGCCGTTTCGTTGTTTTGAATCTCTTCTTGCAGCATAAAAATCGCCGGTTCAGGAATGCAGAAAAGCGGACCGGTTAGACGCCAGCCGCGGGCGTTGCGTTCACAATCCGGCATCTGTCACCGCGCCCTGCGAGGCCGAGTTGACGAGCCGCGCATATTTTGCCAGGACGCCGCGCGTGTAGCGTGGCGCCGGCGGCCGCCAGGCGGCGAGGCGTGACCGAATTTCAGCGTCGGATAATTCCAAAGTCATCGTGCGCGTTTCGGCGTCGATCGTGATCGTGGCGCCCTCGCGCACCGCCGCCAGCGGACCGCCGACCGCGGCTTCGGGCGTGATGTGGCCGACGACGAATCCGTGGCTGCCGCCGCTGAAACGGCCGTCCGTGATGAGCGCGACTTCCTTGCCCAACCCGCGCCCCATGATCGCGCCCGTCGGCGACAGCATCTCGCGCATCCCCGGCCCGCCGCGCGGGCCTTCGGAGCGAATGACGACGACGTCGCCGGCGACAATCGTGCCGTCCAAAATCCGCTGCAACGCCTCTTCCTCCGACTCGAACACGCGCGCCCGACCGCGAAAGCGCGTGCCTTCTTTGCCGCTGATCTTCGCCACCGCGCCTTCCGGCGCGAGGTTGCCGTAAAGGATGACGAGATGCCCGGTCGCTTTGATCGGATCGCTCAGCGGCCGGACGACCGTTTGCCCCGCGGGATACGGCGCGGCGTCGCGCACGTTTTCCGCGAGCGTCTTGCCCGTGACCGTCAGGCAATCGCCGTGCAAGAGGCCGGCCTCGAGCAGCGTTTTCAGCAGCGGCGTCAAGCCGCCGATGCCGACAAACTCCGACATGAAGTGCCGGCCGCTCGGCTTCAAATCCGCCAGCACCGGCACGCGCGCGCCGATGGTCGTGAAATCGTTTAACGTCAAAGAGACTTCCGCCGCGTGCGCCATCGCGAGCAGGTGCAGCACCGCGTTCGTCGAGCCGCCGAGTGCCATGACGACTGTGACCGCGTTTTCAAACGCCGCGCGCGTCATGAGGTCGCGCGGCCGGATGCCGTCGCGCAGGAGCTGCACCACCGCGGCGCCCGCGCGCCGGCAATCCATCAGCTTCTCCTTCGACACCGCGGCCTGCGCGGAGGAATTCGGCAGACTCATGCCGAGCGTTTCGATCGCGCACGCCATCGTGTTCGCCGTATACATCCCGCCGCACGACCCAGGGCCGGGCAACGCACAGGCTTCGAGTTCCGCCAGCCCGCTATCGCTGAGCACGCCGCTCGCGTGCGCGCCGACGGCTTCAAAAACGGAGATGAGATCGACGTTCCGGTTCTGGAAACATCCCGGCAAAATCGTGCCGCCATAGACGAACACCGCCGGCCGGTTCAGCCGCGCCAGGGCGATGAGGCAGCCCGGCATGTTTTTGTCGCAGCCGCCGATGGCGACGAGTCCGTCCAAGCCTTCGCAGCCCGCGACGGTCTCGATGGAATCGGCGATGACCTCGCGCGAGACCAGCGAGTATTTCATCCCCTCGGTCCCCATCGAAATGCCGTCGGAAATCGTGATCGTGTTGAAGATCACCGCCTTGCCGCCCGCGTCGTCTGCGCCCGCCGCGGCCTCGCGCGCCAAGCCGTCGATGTGCGCGTTGCAAGGCGTCACCTGGCTCCACGTCGAAGCGATGCCGATCTGCGATTTTTGAAAATCTTCGCGCGTGAACCCGACCGCATGGAGCATCGCGCGGCTCGGCGCGCGCTCCGGGCCATCGAGCATGACGGCGGAGTGAGGACGTGGGGGCGGAGAGGCGTTTTCGGATGCAGCCATAGATTGTGGGGTCAAGTGTTTTCGTCCGCGAGCCGGTCGAGTCGCGCCTCAGCCAAATGACGTTGCGAGTCGTCCGCGAAGCTGGTGGCTGCGAGACGTTCGCGGATGATTTCCGCCTTGGCGAATCGTTGCCGCAATAGGGCGCCGACAAACACGAGATCTTTCTTCCGTCCCGCCGCGAGTTTGCTCACGGCGAGATCGTGCGGCTCCAAGCACCAGCCCACGGCGCCGCGCGTGTTTTCGTTGCGCACCGGCACGAGGCGATTTTTCCAACCGGCGGGCAACGTGGCAGTGTTCTCTGCGACACCGTGCGCGTAGTAGCCGAAAGTCGCATGAAATGCGGAGCCTTCGCCGATGGCGCCATCGACCGCATCTGTCAGTTGGGGTTCGTCGCGTGAAAATACATCTGCTTCGATCGAATCGGTGAGCGGCGGACGTGCTTCAGGATGCGCACCAAGAATCGCCTGGCTTGCCGATAATGACAATCTCGGGTCGGTCGATGATGCCTGTAGCGGCGCGGATGAGATGCTCAAGTTCGCAGCGGTTCATCCTGCTGGAGAAGTTGGCGGAACTGCTCGAAAATTTCGCGTCGTTCGTGCTCTGGCAGCACCCCGGCGACCAGGGGACTGGACTGACGCAGACGGCGGGATTCTTCGTTCCAAGCGGTCGCCACGGCGGCGATTTTTTCCGGCGAGCCGGCGAGAATGCCTGCCCATTCCTGGAGCACTGGCTGAGTGCGGGACGCGGCGCTTTTCATCCAGCGCGCGAGGTTTGCACGCGCCGGGATCAAGACGCTCTCCGGTTCCGCCAAAAGCCGGCGCACGACTGCTTCGTGCAGCGCCAGGCTGCGTTCGTCGATCCAATCGTGTGTGCGCGGCCGGCATCCGTTGGGCATGGCTTTGACATGATGCGCGGGTGTCCCGTAACTTCAACGCCCGGTTTCTGAAAATCGTTCCGCGGTTCGCTATTTTTTATGAGCAGCAAATACAAGATTCTCGTCGCTGACCCGATCTCGCCGCGCGGTGTCGAAGAACTGCAACGCGACGGCGTGTTCGACGTGATTTTCCAGACCGGGTTGAAGGAAGAGCAGTTGCTTGAAATCGTCCCGGACGTGACCGCGCTCGTGGTGCGCAGCGAGACGAAGGTGAACGCGCGCGTGCTTGAGGCGGCGAAAAATTTGCGCGTCGTCGGCCGCGCTGGCGTCGGCGTGGACAATGTCGATGTCGAGGCCGCCACGGCGCGCGGCGTCATCGTGATGAACACGCCGGACGGCAACACGATCTCGACGGCCGAGCACGCATTTTCGCTGCTCGTTTCCGTCGCGCGCACGATCCCGCAGGCGCACGCCAGCACGGCGGCGGGCAAGTGGGAGCGCAAGAAATTCCAAGGCGTCGAGCTTTACGGCAAAACGCTCGCGGTCCTCGGCATGGGCCGCATCGGCAGCGAGCTGGCGCGGCGCGCGATGGCTTTCGGCATGCGCGTGCTGGCGTATGACCCATACCTGGCCGCAAGCCGGGCGCGCGCGATGCAGGTCGAGCTCATCGAAGAGCTCGACGACATCCTGCCGCGCGCCGATTTCATTTCGCTGCACATGCCGCTCACCGCCGAGACGCGGCACATGCTCGACGCGCGCCGGCTCACGCTCTGCCGGCCCGGCGTGCGCATCGTAAATTGCGCCCGCGGCGGGCTCGTCGATGAGAGCGCGCTCGGTGCCGCGCTCGACAGCGGCCAGGTCGCCGGCGCGGCGCTCGATGTGTTTGAAACCGAGCCGCCGCCCGCCGATTTCCCGCTGCGCGCAAACCCGCGCCTCGTCCTCACGCCGCACCTCGGCGCGAGCACGGCGGAGGCGCAGGAATCGGTGGGCATCGAGATCGCGCAGGCGATCCGCGCGGCGCTGCTCGACGGCGTCATTCGCAACGCCGTCAACTTGCCCAACCTCGACGCGAAGACGCTCGCCATCATCGGCCCGTATCTCGACTTCGGCGCGCGCCTCGGCCGCTTTCTTTCGCAGACCGCGCCGACGAAACGCTGCGACCGGCTGACGATCAATTACTCCGGCAAAGTCAACGAAGCCGACGTGACGCCGATCACGCGCGCCGTGGTCAAAGGCTACCTCGAAGCCGCCGCGGGCAAGGGGGTCAATCACGTCAACGCGCTCGCGAAAGCGAACGCGCTCGGCTTGAAAGTCAGCGAGACGCGCCAGACCGCGCCAGGCGATTTCACTGATTTGCTCGAAGTCGCCGTCGCTTGCGGCGAGGAAACGGCGTCCGTCGCCGGCACGTTCTTCGGCGCGAAGCCGCGCATCGTCACGATCAACGGCCGGCACGTCGAAGCCAAGCCGGACGGCGTCATTCTCCTGCTCGAAAATCGCGACGTGCCCGGCATGGTCGGCAAAATCGGCAGCCTGCTCGGCGAGCGTCACATCAACATCGCCACGATGAGCCTGAGCCGCGACGCCGCCGGCGGCACCGCGCTCAACGTGCTCAATCTCGACAGCGCGCCCGACGCCGACGCCATCGCGCACATCCGCGCCGACGCCGACATTCTCCAGGCGCGCGTGCTGACACTCTGACCGCGCCGCGAACCGCCGGCCGTCGTCCGCAAGGCGCCTTGATTGAACGCCTTGAGCCCATGGATTTCTAACTTCCAACCTTATGCCTGACGAACCTTATCCGCCCTCGTCTCCCTCCTCCGATCCCGCCGGCGCGCCGCCGCCCCCGCTCTCCTACGGTCCCGGCACCGACTCTTCCATGGGCACCACCGGGCTGACCCCCAACATCGCCGCGGGGCTCGCCTGTCTGCTGCCGCCGATCACCAGCATCATTTTTCTCGTGCTGGAAAAGCGCAATCCGTTCGTGCGCTATTGGGCGATGCAATCCACGATTCTCGGCGCGGCTTGGTTCCTCCTCGCCGTGGTCATGAAAATCGCCGGCATGGTGTTCGCGCTCATTCCGGTGCTCGGCTGGATCGTCCTGGCGTTGCTCTTCTTCGCTTACATCGCTCTGTGGATTGTCTTCGTCATCATTTGGATCATCACCCTCGTGAAATCCTTCAGCGGTTTGGAGTGGGATATTCCGGTCGTGGGTCGGCTCGCGCGCGAGCAGTTGGCGAAGATGAACAGGTAAGCCGAAACGCAGCACGCGCGCATCTCCTACCGAAACCAAAAGGCC
>CAXTRS010000126.1:8614-8958 GCA_964246635.1 uncultured Chthoniobacterales bacterium
GGGGGGCCCCCCCCCCCCCCCCCCCCCCCCCGCGCGGGGCCGCCGCCCCCCCCGCCGCCTTTCCTTTTTCGTCAGCGGATTGCTAAACAACCGCAGCCTGCGGCGTGCTTTGGACTCGCGTCCTCAGTTCCGCCGGCCCCAGCGCCGCGCGCCGAAGAGCAGACCGATGCCGCCCAGCGCGGCCAAGGCGAAGCTCGAGGGCTCCGGCACGACGCCGAACTGCCAGGCGAAGTTGGTCGGAATGCCGTTGCCGAAACTTCCGATTTGGCCCGCCGGGTTGTTGGTGAGGAAGGTGCTGCCGCCGTTCGTGGAGATAAAGGCAACGTCGTTGCTGCTGCCGATCC
>CAXTRS010000126.1:8993-12133 GCA_964246635.1 uncultured Chthoniobacterales bacterium
ACGTTGAACGTGCCCGGCCCGTTGTTGGTCACGAAGCCGTTGATCTGCCCCTGGGTGGTCGTGGTGCCCACGGTGTCAAAGAAGATGCCCGCCCACATCCGTTCGTTCGTCGGCACGAAGAAAGGATTGTTCAACGTGACCATGAGCAGGATGCTGGACATCGAAGTGTTCGTGCCCATATACGTCATCACAGGCTCGGTGTATTGCGCGAAGAGCGTGCCCGGGCCGCCGTTGGCGCCGTCGTTGTTGTAAAAGCGCAGCCCCACGCGGGCATCCGCCGGGAAGCCGTTGAAGTTAAACACCGAAAATCTCAGTTCGGTGACTGGCTTGCCCGCCGTGCCGGTGGCGAAGAGGATGTCGTCGGCGACCAGCGCCGTGCCGAAGCCGCCGCCGGTCAGCGCCGCGGCGCCGCCAGCGGTGAAAACGCCTTGGTTTCCGTTGCTGGTGAACGGATTGACGCTGTTGTCGTAGTAGTTGGTCTGCGCCTGCGCCTGGCCGGCTGCCGGCCCGGAGAGGAGCAGGCTGGCCGCTGCCGCCACGGCGGTGAGGGCGGCGAGCGCACGGGACGCCACGCGATAGGGGGAGCGGGCGGAGGGGTGGGACGAATGGTTGGAATACAACGGTTTCATAGATACAACGAACGAACGGATGGGATTTTCGGTGGTGGTTGGGAGGCAGACATCGACTCCGAGTTTGGTCCACTCCGAGCGGACGCCGGCCCCGTCGCCGTGACGATGCGGCGCCATTGTTCCCAATGGACTGCACGAAATCGCCCGCGGCGGCGGCGGACTATGCCGCGTCCCCGTCGGAATGCAAACTGGGCACTGGGCGGCCGGCCCGCCGGCTCGACGGGCCGCGGCATCCGGCGTCCCGAAGGAAACTCTGTTTTTGGCTGAAAACAGCCCGCTCGCCGCCGGTGAAAAATTTATTTCACCGTGAACATCACCCGTGCGGTGCGGTGCTTGAAAACGACGTTCGCGCCGTAAAGACCGGGCGCGAGCTTCGAGCCGTCCAGCGTCGCGTCGAGCGTGGTCTTCGTGCCGCGTTGGACCACGAGGATCTTTATCGCGTCCGCGGCCTCGGGCGGCACTACGCCGCTCGGTTTCACCGGGAAGATGTTGACGATCAACAAGCGCGGGGGCCCGCTGACTTCGAGTTCGGCGTTCGCCCGCACCGGGTCTTTGATTTTCGCGAAGATGGCGGTCTGCGGATCGCCGGAAATCGCGGCGAGCTGGCCGCCGATTTTCACGTCGAACGGATAGATCGGCGAACGCTCGGCGCGAGCGGTGGCAGACAGGACGAACGAGAACAGGGGCAGCAGAACGAGAAATTCTCGCACGGAAATACTCCGTGCGGAGTTCATTCGTCTTCTGGGTTCAAGGCTTTGAACGCCAGCGCTGCGACCGCGCCGCCGGCGAAATTGGCGACGAGGAACACCCAAATCGTCGGCAGCGATTTCAGACCCATGACGGTGATGCCCAGCGCGACCGCGGGATTGAACGCACCACCGGAAATCGGACCGACGGCGAACGCGCCGGCGAGCACGGTGAAGCCGATCGCCAAGCCGTAGAACGAGTTGTTCGGATGGTCTTTGCTCGTGGCGGCGTTGAGCACGACGTAGCAGAGCGCGAAGGTAAACAAAAACTCGACGAGCAGGCTGCGCGGCACGTCCAGCCCCGGCGGCAGCGGCACACGCGGATAGCCGCGGGCGTAGAGCGCGGCGGTGGCGGCGACAAGCGCGGCGAGAAATTGCGCGATCAGGTAGCCGGGCACCGCGGAAGTCGGGCAGCGGCCGCGCATCCAGACGGCGAGCGTGACGGCCGGGTTGAAGTGCCCGCCGCTGATGTGGCCGCCGGCGTAGATCATCGTCATCAGGATCGCGCCGATGGCGAGCGGCGGGATCACGCCCACAAACGGGTCCGGCAGACCGGTCATGCCGATGGTGAAGACGAGGAAAAACGTGCCGATGAATTCCGCGAGGTAGTTTCTCATGGGGAAGGAGATGGAGAAGGAGCGCAAATGATGCGAGCGGGAACGACGCGTTGTCGAGCGCAAAGCGCGCAGGATTCTCCGAGCGGCTTTTTGCCGGGCCGACGCGGCTGTTTAAGTTGAGCGTTCTGCTATTGTGCCTCTTCCCGACATGAACTTCGCCTTCGTCTCCACCGCACCTGCGGATCTCGATCTCACGCTGCGTTTTTACACAAAAGAAACGCGCGAGCGCACGCCAGTGCCGGTGCCGGAGGCGGAGTTCAGCGGCGGCAGGAAAACGCTGGCGTATTTCCACGCCGAGCGCGTGCTCTGCGTCGGTCTCGGCAAGGCGGATCAAGTGGATGCTCGCGCGGTGCGCGAAGCCAGCGGCGCGGCGGCGCGGTGGCTGCAGAAAAATGGGCGCACACGCGTCGCAGTCGAGTTGAACGGCGAGACGGAAGCCGGCGAGTTCGCGCAGGCGGTCGCCGAAGGTTTGGTCTTGGGCGCGTATCGTTTTGACCGCTTCAAACGCGACGCGGAAAAGAGCGAAGACGGCGCGCCGCAGCCAGCGACGTTGGAAGCGGTGACGTTCGTTTGCGGTGAGGACGAACTAGCCCGCATGCGGGCCGCCGGCGAGCGCGGTCGCGCTCTGGGCGAAGCGGGGAACTACGCGCGCGAGCTGGCAAACTCGCCGCCGAATGTCTTCTTTCCCGAAACGCTCGCCGAAGCCGCGCAAAAGCTGGCGGCGCAAAGCGGCGGCGCGCTGAGCGTCGAGATCTTCGACGAAGCGCGGCTGCGCGCGGAAGGTTTCGGCGGCCTGCTCGCGGTCGGCGGCGGCAGCGCGCGCCCGCCGCGGTTGGTCGTCATCAAATACAGCGGTGGATTAGGCGCGGATGACGAAAAGCCGCTCGCGCTCGTCGGCAAGGCGATGACCTTCGACAGCGGCGGGCTGTCCATTAAACCCGCGCTCGGAATGGAGGAAATGGTGTGGGACAAGTGCGGCGGCTGCGCGGTGATGGGCGCCATGCACGGCGTCGCGGCGTTGAAACCGAAGCGAAACGTTGTCGCCGTCGTCGCCAGCGCGGAAAATATGACTGGCCCCAATGCGTATCGACCCGGCGACGTGGTGACGGTTTATGACGGCAAGCACATCGAGATCAACAACACCGACG
>CAXTRS010000127.1:0-12111 GCA_964246635.1 uncultured Chthoniobacterales bacterium
CATCCAGCGCGCCCTCGCCGAGCGCGCGCTGGATGAGCGCGGCGGTGCAGGGGACGGGCTGTTGGACCGTGCCGCTGGCGTTGAGCAAGAGGTCGATGTCGCCGAGGTCCAGCCCGGCGGCGTCCAGCGCCCCGCGCGCGGCGGCGGCGCCCATGGTGGCGTTTGTGTCCCGGCCCGGCTCGACGAAGCGGCGCCGCGCGCCGCCGGTCTTTTCTTCGATCCAGCCAGGGGGCAGCTCGAGGCGTTCTGCCAACTCCGCGGCCGTGACGACGCGCGCGGGCAGGAAGATCGCAGACTGGGCGAGACGCAGGGCCGGGATCATGGGTGGAGGGGAGCGGAGGAGTCAGCCGCGCCAAAATCCTAACCCCAAGCGCTCCGATCCCGCCATTGATTCGACGCGCCCCTGCATTGATTCCCACGATAAAGCCGCGGCCCGGCCGGGGAAGCTCCTGAATTGGGTTCCACAACCAGCCGCTGGACCCGCGGCGGGGCAACCAGGATTTGCGTCAGCCGCGCACGCTCGCCGAGGCGATGCGCTTCGTCAGATCGGCGAACTCGGCCGCGCTTTCGCTGCCGATCGTGAAGCAGTCGATGCCATCGAGCGCGAGCGCATATTGCAGCGCTTCGTCGCGGTGTTCGCGAAGCTGGCCGGCGCCGAGGATTTTCATGCCGATGACGCCTTTGCCGGCGGCTTTCATTTGACGCAAGACGCCGAGCACCGTCGGCACGTCGGCGTCCATCGCGACGCCGGCCGGGTTGATGCGCGCGAGGTTCACCTGCACCCACGGCGACTTCGCGGCGGCCTGGAGCGCGGGGAGCGTGTGGCAGCTCACGCCGTGCGTGCGCACGATGCCGCGCTCGCGCGCGTCGCCGATAACATTCATCACCGGCCGCATGGTCTCCGGCCAGTTGCCGTCTTCGAGGCAATGCAGGAGCAAGATGTCGAGATAATCGGTGCCGAGTTCCCGGCGAAAGCGGTCGAGGTCGGCGCGCGCTTCGGCCTCGGTGGTCGCGCGGGTTTTTGTCAGGATCGTGACTTTCTCGCGCGGGATGCCGCCGCTTTTCAACGCCTCGCGCAAGTGCGGGTGGCTGCCGTATTGATCGGCGGCATCCCAGAACGTGACGCCGTTGTCGTAGGCGAGCTTGAGGAGATCGGCCACGCCGCGCACACCGAGTTTGCGCGTCTGGTTGGAATGGTGATTCCAGCCGCCGCTGCCCGTGCCCATCGCCAGCCGGCTGACCCGCAGTCGAGCCGGACCGCCGAGCGTGACCACGTCACTGGCCAGCTTCGGCTTGGCGGCGGCGAAGACGTGATGCGGCCAAACGGTCGCGCCGCCGGTGGCGAGGAGCGAGCGTTTGAGGAAGTCGCGCCGATTCATCTTTGCTGAAAATGGAATCGCACCCGGCGATTTCTCCGGCCTGTCCTGCAGCGGTCTCCTCGTTCCCATGCGCTCCTTTCTTCGCTTCTGTCGCGCGCTTGCTTTTTGCGGCGTTGTCTCCTCTTTTGCCTCTGTCACCTACTCCCAAGTGGATCGCATCACCGGCAAAGCGTTTGCCACGCGCTCGGAAGTCCTGGCGCGTCACGGCATGGTTTGCACGAGCGTGCCGGCGGCCACGCAGGCCGGGCTCGACGTGCTCAAACGCGGCGGCAGCGCGGTCGATGCCGCCATCGCGGCCAACGCCGTGCTCGGGCTGATGGAGCCGGTGAGCAACGGCATCGGCGGCGACCTTTTCGCCATCGTCTGGGACGCCCGCACGCAGCGGCTCTACGGCCTGAACGCCAGCGGCCGCTCGCCGCTCGGGCTGAGCTACGACGCGATGAAAGCCGAACTCGACAAGCTCGGCCGCAAGGCCATCCCGCCGCTGGGCATGCTTTCCATCTCGGTGCCGGGTTGCGTCGATGGCTGGGCGCAACTGCACTCGCACTTCGGCCGCTTGTCGCTCGCCGACGATCTTGCGCCCGCGATCGGTTACGCTGAGGAAGGTTTCCCGGTCACCGAGCTCATCGCCTACTACTGGAGCCGCGGCGTGCCGCTCTACCGCAAGGAGCCCGGCGCGTTCCTGGAAACCTACACGCTCGACGGCAAGGGCCGTGCGCCGGCGAAGGGCGACATTTTCAAAAATCCCGGGCTGGCTCGCACGCTGCGCCTGATCGCGGAAGGAGGATGCGATGCGTTCTACAAGGGCGAGGTCGCCGACAAGATCGACGCCTTCATGCAGGCCAACGGCGGCTACTTGCGCAAAGCCGACTTCGAGAAGCACACCTCGTCGTGGGTCAACCCGGTCTCCACGAATTACCGCGGCTACGACGTTTACGAACTGCCGCCGAACAGCCAGGGCATCGCCGCGCTGCAAATCCTGAACATTCTCGAAGGCTTCGACCTGCGCGCGCTCGGCTTCAATTCCGCCGCGACGCTGCACCTGATGATCGAAGCGAAAAAACTCGCTTGGGCCGACCGCGCGAAATTCTACGCCGACCCCGACTTCGCCAAGATCCCGCTCCAGAGCTTGATCTCCAAAGAATACGCCGCCGAGCGCCGCCGGCTCATCGACCCGAACCGCGCCGCCAAGCACGTTGACGCCGGCAACCCCGCCTTGCGCGACGGCGACACGATTTACATGTGCACCGCTGACAACGACGGCAACATGGTCTCGCTCATCCAGAGCAATTACCGCGGCATGGGCAGCGGCGTCGTCGTCCCCGGCCTCGGCTTCATGTTCCAGGACCGCGGCGAACTCTTCACCCTCGAGCCCGGCCACGCGAACGTCTATGCGCCCGGCAAGCGGCCCTTCCAAACCATCATCCCCGGCTTCGTAATGAAAGACGGCAAGCCGTGGCTGGCCTTCGGCGTGATGGGCGGCGGCATGCAGCCGCAAGGCCACGTCCAGGTGCTCACGAACATGATCGACTTCGGCCTGAACGTGCAGGAAGCCGGCGACGCCAGCCGCTGGCAGCACGAAGGCGACAACGAACCGACCGGCGAGCGGATGACCGAGACCGGCGGCTACGTGAACTTCGAGACCGGCGTGCCGTGGGAAGTCATCCGCGAGCTGAAGAAACGCGGCCACGACGCCCGCTGGGACGTCGGCGGCTACGGCGGCTACCAGGCGATCAAGATGGAAACCCGCGACGGCCAGCGCGTTTATTTCGGCGCCAGCGAAAGCCGCAAGGATGGGCAGGCAGCGGGGTATTGACGCGCACACCGTCCGCCCGAGCGCTGCTGGCGTGCGACGGCAAGCAAACAACACTCTGGACGCGCCAACGCTTCCGGGAAGCTCGTTAACGTTCGCAAGACGCTCGTCAACGGGCGCGAGACGCTTGTCAACGTCCGTGAGATGCTCGTCAACGCTCGTCGGAAGCTCGTCAACGCCCGTGGGAAGCTCGTCAACGGCCGCCGGAAGCGCGTCAATTCGCCTCGGAAGCCCGCCATTGGCGCCGGGAAGTGCGTCAACGGCCGTCGGAAGCCTGTCAATCCGCCCCGGAAGCTCTCCAATCTGTCCCGGAAGCTCTCCAATCTCGGCCGGAAGCACGTCAAACCGGCTCGGAAGCACTCCAATTCGACTGGGAAGCTGCACAAATCGGCCCGGAAGCCCGCCAGCGTGCTTCCGAACACGTCCAAAGCGCTCGGGAAGCCGTTCCAGACCGGCTGGGAACGCGCAAAATCAGCCCGGGAGCCGTGCAAACCGGCCGGGAGCACGTCGTCTTCGGAAGGGAAGCCGTGCCAAATGCCGCTGGAGACGCTTCTCCCGGTAAGCGGAGCGGAGCCGCTGTCGGGCACATGAGGTTTTCTGGCTTGCGCCGCAGGGCTGTTGCTACTTCTGGAGGATGCGCTGCGGCCACGCGGCGCAGTTCCCAGCGCGATCCACAGCTCGCCTGCCTACGCCGAGTGCATCGCCCGGCTCTGCGACGAAGTCGCCCGAGAGTTGAACACGGCGAGGCTCGAAGTCTTCGACGTGTCGCAGCCGCGCTCTTAACAAACAGCATCTACGCCGCCTCGCGTGTGTAGCCCGCGGGGCGGCGTCAATGTTCTATCTGGTCTTGCGTAGCTCATCAATCGCATCGGCAAAATTGTGTATGATTTTGGCGGTGAGTTCTTCAGAGGTAAAGCTAGCGTCTTTGCCGAGGCGCCAGACAACGTTTTTATCGGCATCGAACCAAGGCGAGAAATCGTCGTCACTGAAAGACCGGCCTGACCTGTTTTTCTCCCACACAGGATCGAGACATTCGTGCAGCACCAGGGTGAGGCGGGCATCACGGATGGAGTTGACGATACTGTTCCAATATCTGACGTGCAGGGCTGTTTTGTAGGATGCACGGATATCTAGATGCATCGGTTGCTTGCGCTCAATGCGGATCTGTAACGCGCTCTGTGCGCTCTGAAGCTCGGCAAAATTGCGCTCCAAAAGATCGCAAAAATCCGCCACGGCTTTTTCTGCCAACCGCACTCCCTCCTCAGACCCGGCAAGACTTTGGGCTGCTGCATCTGTGGCTTGCTGTTGAGCGAGCGATAAAAATCGAGACTTGGCAGCGTCGACGCCGCTAGCGGCTACCTTCCGATCGGCGATGCCAACTGCTAACTTGATCTGACTGATGATCGAATCCAGCCCATCGGAATCTTTGGCAGCTACGAGGCCGGCCAAAATGGGCGAGTAGCCAGCGACGCCTTTCTCGTCGATGCCCTTCCAAATCGGGATGATCACTTTCCCGCGCTTTGCCTCCAAGGCGAAAAGCCCGTCGAGTTCAGTCTGTGGCCAGCGTTTCGAGATAGAGAAGAATGCGTGGCTGAGGACAACAATGCCGTAGTCGCAAGTGGCCAAGCCCTCATCGATTTTCTTGCGAAGCCGGTCTCCGAGCTTGATGACATATTCGTCATACCAGACCTCGAAATCAGTCTCGAGTTTTTTGACTAGCGGGCGAACAAAATCATCTTTGTCCTCTCTAGCGTGACAGATAAAGAGTTTGATGCGTTTCATAATCTTCAACGTAAATCAGTGCTGGTGCTGACAGCAATACTTCGCGTCGGGCAAAGCGCGCCTTTTGCACCGGTGGCCAGAGTTAGTAATTGCAGCACAACGCTGGCTGCTGCGTGGTGCCTCGATGGTTGGCTCTGGCGCCGGAGTGGGCGTTGGTCTTCGCGTCGGTGTCGGTATTGGCGTTGGCGTCGGTCTGCGGCTTGGAGTGGGTATGGGTGGATAAAGCAACTCTAGCCGGCTCTCGCCGACCTTAATGCCACCCGGAGGTCGCCATCCACCTGCGAAAAGCCGAAGTAGCCCACTATCCCTCTCCCTCCGGTTGCGCGGCGAAGGACCGACCGGCCACTTAACTCAGAAACAACGCCGAGATCGCGCCAGGCGTCGTGCTCCATGAGCCATGCGCAGTAGCGCTCACGTTCCATCAGAAACGTGTCGTAGTATTCTTCGGTTTCCACCGTTACCCAGTGGTAGCCGAACTTGAACTCCTCGGGATGACGATAGCTGGACATGGCGATGGCTTACTTCACCGGCCGCGCCACGAGGATGGCGGCGTTCGAGCGATAGAAGTTCGCGTAGGTCGAAAGCCGCGAATCAACGAGCGTCTTGCCATAGTTGCGCAGGGCGGAGGCGTGCATGAAATGGAACATGCCTTTTGTTGTCGCGCACCGCGAGGCCTACGTGTGAAGTCAAGTAGGTGCCGGGCGCGTCTTTGATGATGATGCCGATGACGTTGTCGGTGACTTCTTCTCCATCGCCTCGTCTGCGGCCTCCCTTCGAAGCATTTTCGGCCTCCGAAGCATTGCGAGATCGCTCGGGAGAGTCCCATCCTCCAGCGACGCTCTCCGCGTCCGACAAGTAAAATAAAGTCGCTTCCGGATGCAGACGCGAATCCACAGGACCCTTCGCCACTGATCATGATTCCCCCTCCCACGAATCCTTCCGCCCTGATCGTCAAGGTCCTTTATCTGATCCTGATCCTGGTGACCGTGGCGGTGCTGTATTTCGCCCGGGAGGTGTTCATTCCGCTGGCGCTGGCGCTGCTCTTCAGCTTTTTGCTCACCCCGCTGGTGAGCCGCTTCGAGCGCTGGCGGCTGCCACGGATTCCCGCGGTGTTGCTGACCGTGCTGCTCGCCTTCGCGCTCATCGCGGGCGTCGGCTATCTCGTCATCAATCAAGTCTTCGATCTCACCTACAAACTGCCCAGCTACCGCGAGAACATCAGCCACCGCATCACGGCGCTGAAAGGCTCGGGCAACAGCTCCTTTTCCAAGGCATCGGAAACCGTCAAGCAACTCGGTGAAGAGCTCAGCGGCACTGCGCCGCCGCCCGACGCCACGCGGCCCTCCTCGCCGCTCTCGACCGGTAAGGACCGCGCGATGCCGGTCGAGATCGTCGAGCCGGCCACCAACCTGCCGAAGTTGCTCCAGAGCATTTTCGGTCCCGTGCTCGGCCCGCTGGGCACCGCGGCGGTCGTCGTCGTTTTCACCCTCTTCATGCTCATCAAGCGCGAAGACCTGCGCGACCGCATCATCCATCTCATCGGCCGCGGCCAGCTCAACGTGACCACGCACGCGCTCGACGAGGCGGCGGAAAAAGTCACCGGCTATCTCACGATGCAGGTGATCATCAACGTCGCCTTCGGCGTGCCGGTCGGCATCGGCCTCTACTTCATCGGCGTGCCCAATGCGTTTCTTTGGGGGCTGCTCGCCACGCTCCTGCGCTTCATCCCGTATCTCGGCGCGTGGGTGGCGCTCGGGTTCCCGCTGATTCTCTCGCTGGCGGTGACGGACAACTGGCGGATGCCCCTCGAGACTCTAGCGCTCTTCGCTGTCGTCGAATTGATTACCAGTAACGTGCTCGAGCCCTGGCTCTACGGCGCGCACACCGGGCTGTCGCCGGTGGCCATCCTCGTGGCGACAATTTTTTGGACGTGGCTGTGGGGCGGCGTCGGGTTGCTCCTGGCGATGCCGCTCACCGTCTGCGTGGCTGTCCTAGGCAAGTATATCCCGAGCCTGAGTTTCCTGGAGGCGCTGCTCGGCGACGAGCCGACGCTCACCGCGGAAGATCGGTATTACCAACGCCTGCTCGCGCGCGATCGGCACGAGGCCAACCAGATTGCCGAGGAATATCTCAAAGACCACACCTTGCCGGAACTGTATTCCTCCGTGCTCGTGCCCGCGCTCGCCACCGCGGAGCGCGAAGAGGAACGCGGCACGCTCGACGAGCGCCAGCAGCGCTTCATCTTTCACACAACGCGCGAACTGATCGAGGAACTCGGCAGCGAGGAACGCGCCGCTACGTCGCGCGCGGGCGAGGCCAGCGCCGCGGCGGACGCCGGCGCCAGCTCAAACGGTGCCGCCATCGCCTCCACCAGCGGCGAGCGCGCGGCAGTCAGTGCGCTGGGAAAAAATCCGGTCTTCTGCCTGCCCGCCGCAGATGAAGCCGACGAAATCGTCGCCTCCATGATCGCGCAACTCCTGGAAAAGGAAGGCTACCAGGCAGAGGCCATCTCCTTCAAAACGCTCGCCAACGAAATGGTCGAGCGAGTAAACGAAGCGCGCAGCCAAACGGTCTGCATTTCGGCCACCCCGCCGCACGACACGCAACACACGCGTTACCTGTGCAAGCTGCTGCGTTCCAAATTCCCGACGCTGCACATCGTCGTCGGCCTTTGGGATTCCGACATGTCCGCGGAGAGGCTGGAACGCCGACAAGAACGGCTGGCCGTGAACAAGGTCGTCACGACGATTGCCGAAGCGTTGGAACAACTCCGACCGTTGGCCGCGCTGGATCTGCGACCAGTCGAAGTGAACAATCCTTAAGCTTATTTCACCGGCCGGGCGACGAGGATGGCGGCGTTCGAACGATAGAAATTCGCGTAAGTCGAAAGCCGCGAATCGACGAGCGTGCGGCCGTGGTTGTGCGGGGCGGAGGCGTGCATGAAGTGGAGCACGCCTTTGTTGTCGCGCACCGCGAGGCCGACGTGCGAGGTCGAGTAGGCACCGGGGGTATCTTTGGTGATGATGCCGATGATGTCGCCGTCCTGGAGGCGGTTTTCGATGCGCGCGATGCGGTCGTTGGGGATGCCGAGCAAGGGCATGCGCGTGACGCGCTCTTCCATCTCGCGCAGCGGCGGGAGCAGGCTCGGATTGTTGCGCAGGTAGCGGTAGGAGCGCCAGAGGATCGTCATCTCCTGAGCGTTGTGCGGGTAAGCGGTGCCGCCGAGCGAGCGCGTCAGGTCTTTCACCAAGCCGCGGCGTTCGTTGTCGGCGACCCAGTCTTCGAGGTAGTGCAGGCGCGAAAGGTAATCGCCGGTGCAGCGGCCACCGCGGTAGCGGTCGAGCTCGAGGTATTTGAGCAGCGTTGGCGGCGTCCATTGCTCGCGCGGTTCGCTCAACATGCGCGCGAAGGCGAGCGAGATTTCAAAAAACGTCCAGCAATCGAGGCCGAGCAGATTCGCGCTCGGCGCTTCGACGTGATCGTCGATCTCGAGCGTGTAGTTTTCGTAACGAATGCCGGTGAGCGCGCGGCCGACCGCGGGGGCGCCCGGGCCGATGGGAAGTCGCTTCCAATTCCCCGCTTCGGCCTGGCGCACCAGGGAATCGAAGCGGTCGCGGCCTTTGAAAACGGTATCGAACGGCAGTTCGGCGGCGCGCGCGGCGGGCAAACCGCAGCCCGCAAAAATGAGCATGCCGCTGGCGAGGACGGCGAACAGCAGGATGAAGAGACGCATGGGCAGCACAGGAGACACAGCAGGAACTGGGGCGCGCTACAGTCACTGCGCGCCGGAGCGTCGTCAACGCGCTGGCGCAGCTCCCGCTGGCCCCGACCCGGCGCCCGCGCCAGCGGCCCAGACGACGGCGTCTTCCAGCGCTTCCTCGCCCCAGAAAAGCTCTGCGTCATTCACCCAGCAATTCGGCGCGCCGAAAATGCCGAGCGCGGTGGCGCGCTCCGTGTTCGCGCGCAACTTTCCGCGTTCCGACGGCGCCTCCGCGCGCGCGATGAGTTCGTCCGCCGGCCGACCCAGCGCCGTCAGAATTTCCGCCACGACAGCGCGCTCGCCGATCTCGCGGTCTTCGCCAAAGTTGGCTTGGAAAACCGCCCGCACGTAATCGCCCGCCCACGCTTCCTCCGCGATGCAGCAACCCACCCGCGCCGCCAGCGTGCTCCCGCGCGGGAAGCGCGTGGGCCGGCGCCAGGGCAGCTGGAACTTCGCGCACAGCCGCTCGAGGTCGCGCCACATGTAGCCGCCCCGGCGCGGGTTGAGATTGAAGTGCGAATCGTGCCAGCCTTGCAGCGCGAAGATCGGCCCGAGCAGGAACGGTTTCCAAGCGAGCGCGACCCCGGCGTCCCGGCAGAGCGCTTCGATCCGCATCGCCGCGACGTAGGAATACGTGCTCGCGAAGTCGAACCAGAACTCGAGCCGCGGCTGGGCGGATGATGGCGCAGTATTCGTGTTCATGGCAGCAGGTAGCGGTTCAAATCAGGGCTTGATCTCCTCCGGGGTATCGGCCAGCGGCCGTTGCTTTGCCTGGTAACGCGCCAGGCGCGCCCGACATCCCTCCAGAAAGCCGGCATTCGCAGCGGACGGCGGCTTGCGCTCGAATCCTTCCATGGCCTGCTGCTGAAACGCCGCGGCTTCCTCGAAGCGGCCCTCCTCGGCGCAAGCGGCGGCCAGGGTATCGATGTGGTAAGGGCTCCCCCAACTCGACAGCTCGCAAGCCTCCCGCGCCAGGGTGCCGGCGCGCGCGCCGTCGCGCAATTTCTCGTCGGCACACGTCGCGAGGAACCACGCCAGCGAGTTCAGAAACGTGGCTGTGCGCGGGCTGCCCGCAGCGGCGGCTTCGTAGTCCGCCAGCGCCTCGGGGTAGCGTTCCTGCTTCTGCGCGAGGCGGGCTCTGGTGAGACGCGCCGGGCGGTTTTGCGGCTCCAGGCGCACGGCTTCTTCGATGTCACGGCGCGCCTCCTCGAAGTTCCCCTGGCCCAGATAAGCCATGGCCCGCCGGTGGTAAGCGAGCGCGTCCTGCGGGCCGAGGCGGAGCAACTCGTTCGCATCGGCCAGCGCCCGCTCGTAGTCGCCGCGAAACTGGTGGATCATCCCGCGCCAGCGCAGCGCTTCGCGGGAGTGCGGTTTGAGTTGCAGGTAAACCTCCAGGTCTGCGAGCGCCTTGTCGGACTGCTCGGTTTCGGCATGCACGCGCGCCCGGCCGTAGTAGGCGGCGGCGTTGCGCGGATCGAGTTCGATGGCTCGCGAGAGATTGGCCAGCGCGGCCTCCCGCTCTTGTTTGCTCGCCAGCGCGGCGCCGAGGATCCCGTGGGCGGCGGAGCGATGCTCGTCCGACGCCCGCGGGTTTTCGTCGAGCACTCGCCGGGCGTGGGCGATGGCGCCGTCGTGGTTTCTTTTCTGCAAATAGGTGTCCGCCAGATTGAGCCGCGCCGGAATCGACCGCGGATTCCAGCGCAGCGCCTCTTCGAAGCTCTCGATGGCGCGGTCGAGGTCGCCGCGCCGCCGATGGCCGAGGCCAGCCTCGTTGCAACGGCGCGCCTTCGTGGCCGCGTCTCCTTGCTGATACCCTTGGGTGAATTGCCGGCGAAAATGGTCGAGGAACCCGCTGGCCGTGAGCAGCCAAGCCGTCAGGCAAACGCTGACGAGCACGATGGCCGCCGCAATGCTGATCGTCACGCCGACCCGTCTCTGAGAGACCGGCGCCGCAGGGGTGGACGCGGGCAGCGGCGGCGGCGTGTTCATGGACAGCACAAAGGCAATTGATCTCTACGATTAAACCCATGCGGAGCCAACCGCCGGATTGCCCCATGGAGAGGCTGCTTAACTACTCGCGCTCGTCTCTCCCGCCAGCCGGAGCCTGAACCCGAACACCGGCAACTCCCCTTGCAGGAAGTCCAGGTCTGCCGACCGCGCGAAGCCCAACCGTTCATAGAGCCTCCAGGCAGTCTGCATGGCTTGCGTCGTGTGCAGGACGACCTGGGAGTGGCCTTTGTTCCTTGCCAGTTGAATGCAGGCGTCGGTCAGCGCCCTGCCCGCGCCCATCCCTCTGGCCTCCGCGCTGACTCCGAGCAGCCGGATGCCCGAGGCATTCCTCACCGCCGTCGCCGTTCCGCCCGAACCATACTCCGCCATGTCGCCGAAATAGACGACTCCGCCAACCAGTTTCTCCTCGCCCGCCAGGGCGACCAGCACCTTGGCATCCTTCTTCCCGGTAAAGCTGCCGATGTTGGCGAGCATCTCGTAGTAGCCGGGTTGCTCGGCGGGAGTCGGGAACCCTTCGAGATGGGAATAGACTTCGACCAGCAACTGGCCAAGCTTCGCAAACTCCTCCCTGCGGATTTCGCGGATGTGCAGATCGGCCGGCATGAGGTTCCTCCTGGGCTGAAAGAGTTAGCTGCCGCGGGCGGATCGCTCCCTGCCGTAGGCGGGCAGTCCATCGGCCAGACGCATCCACGGCAGCCGGTCGTCGGTCCAGGTATGATCAGCGGGCGTCACCGCGTCCGGTTGATCGAAGCTGCAAACGGTGACATCGACCTCCGTGGCGTCCGCTCCCGCCAGAAACGTCAAAGGCGTGCCGCATTCCGGGCAGAACGAACGCAGCCGGCCAGCCCAGGAGAGCTCGCGCGGCCGAACCGTCGAGCCGGTCCACCGGAAACCCTTCCGCGGGAACGACGCCCAGGTCACAAACGCCGCCCCGCTGCCGCGCCGGCAATCCGAACAATGGCAATGGGTGATATTATAAGGTGGCGCGCTCGCCTCGTAGCGCACCGCGCCGCACAGGCAGCCTCCAGCGATGACGACGACGGCACTCGGTGGCATGGCGATGCCCTACCTCTCGGCGACGCGCGCCGCGGACGCCAGGCCATCCGCCAAGGAATTTTTTTTGTGTGCGCAGGCATCCCACGGCGGGGCAAGGCTCGAAAACAAGACGCCAGCGAGCGTTTAAACCACCCGCAACTCCCGCCGGCTGAAGGCAAAACGCCTCGGAATCAACCCTCCGTTCAGCCCTCGACCGTCTCGCACCATGAAAAACCCATCGCTCCTCGTCAAAACCCTCCTCGCCGGCAGCCTCGCGCTCGCCGTCGCCGCCCCGCAGCCCGTCCGCGCCCAAGCGGCCGCCTCGCCCACGC
>CAXTRS010000128.1:0-3551 GCA_964246635.1 uncultured Chthoniobacterales bacterium
CGCCGCGCCGACCGAAAAGGGAGAGCAGCCGCGGCGATCCGCTGCGGCTTGACGGAAGCGCCGCGTGCCTGCGTTCGACTTCATGAAGTTCTCCCTCCGCCTCGCGCTCGCCGGCCTCTGGGCGCTGATCCTCGTGCTCTGCCTGGCGTTGGGGATTTTGATGCACGAACTCTTCCAACAAGGCGTCGGCGCGCAGCTAGCCCGCGGCGCCGACAGACGGGAAACCGCGGCCGCCGAGGTCGCCCGCCGCTACGACCGCTACCGTGCCACCTTCGAGAAGGAGCCGCTGCCGGTCGGCGACCCGCAGGTGCGCGAGGATTTGCAGGCCCTGCTCGGGGTTGCTCTCGCCGGTTATCCGAAGGTCGAAGGCGGGTTCTGGCACGACCCGGGCGGGTCGCTCGCCTACGCTTTCCCGACGCACGAAGGCAGCGTGCCGAAGCGCGATCTGCCGCCGACCGAGCTGCCTCAAATCCGGCAGGTCATCGCCGCCAGCCAGGCCGCGCGAGCGCCGGTGAGTCGCCGCTTCGACGCCGACCGCACCTCGCTCCTGCTCCACGCCCGGCCGCTGCCCGGCCCGCCGCCCGAGCTGTCGCTCTGGACGATGACGCGCGCCCCGCTCGACGTGGGCAAATCCTACCGGCGGCTCTCGCTCGGCCTTGGTGTGCTGCTCGCGCTGGCGCTCATCAGCGGCGTCTGGCTCCTGCGGCTCCTGCGGCGCTGGACGCGGCGCGTCGGACAGGTCGAGGAAGCCATCGCCTCGACGCCGCTGGACGAATTGCCGCCGCTGCCGCCGACCGGCGAGCGCGAGCTCGACCGCATTGCCGCCGCGTTCAATCGTTTGAATGAACGCTTGCGCGCCTCGCGCGAAGACCGCGCCCGGCTGGCCCGCGATCTCGCCCGCGCCGATCGGCTCGCCGCCCTCGGCCGCATGGCCGCGGGGCTGACGCACGAGATCGGCAATCCGCTCGCCGCGATGCGCCTGCGCGCCGAGAACGCCCTCGCCGCGATCGAGGGCGAGCGCCCCCGCGCCTCCGTGCAGGCCGTGCTCGGCCAGATCGGCCGGCTGGAGGAACTCCTCGCCGCGCTGCGGCTCCTGACCCGCGCCGGAGAGATCCGCCCGCAGCCCATCGCGCTCCTCCCGTTTTTGGGAGCCCGGCTGGAAGCCCTGCGCCCGCAGGCGGCCCAGAATGGCATCACTCTCGCGCTCGACCCGTCTGCCCCGCCCGCGGACGACGCGCGGCCGCGTCGGTCGCCTTCTCGACGAACGAAGCCTCGCGCGCGCCGTGGAAAACCTGCTCCTCAACGCCATCCAGCACACGCCCGCCGGCGGCCGCGTCAGCCTCGGCGCGGAGGTCCTCGCCGAGCTGTGCCGCTTCCGGGTTAGCGACACCGGCCCCGGCGTGCCGGCAGCGGAAGCGGAGCGCATCTTCGAGCCGTTTGTCACCGCTCGCGCGGAAGGCGTCGGCCTCGGCCTGAGTCTGGTGCGCGAGATCGCCGAGGCGCACGGCGGCAAGGCGAGTTGCGTCGTGAACTTCCCGCCCGACGATACCGGCGCGCGCGGCGCGGTGTTCACAATCGAAATTCCCCGATGGCCAAAATCCTGATCGTCGATGACGACGCCGATTTCCGCGAGGGCCTCGCCGAAACACTCGCCGACCTCGGGCACGAAACGCTCCCGGCAGCATCCGGCGAGGAAGCCCTCGCGCGTCTGGCGGCGGCGCGCGGCGAAGCGGACGAGTGCGTCGGGCTGGACCTCGTTTTTCTCGACCTGCGGATGCCGGGTCTCGACGGCTTGGAAACCCTGCGCCGCATCCGCGCGCGCGACGCTTGCCGCGAGCTGCCCGTCGTCATGCTGACGGCCTACGCCGACGGCGCCAACACGATCGAAGCGATGAAACTCGGCGCCTTCGATCACCTCACCAAGCCGCTCGGCCGCGAGGACGTGCGCGCCGTGCTCGCCCGCGCCCTGAGCCGCCCGCGCGCCATGCGTTCCGAGAAAGGAGCCAACGTGGGCGCCGCTGCCGACCACGACCGCTTGCTTGGCTCCAGCCCGGCGATGCGCGAGGTGCACAAGCTCATCGGCATGGCCGCGGGCAGCGAAGCGACCGTGCTCATCCAGGGCGAAACAGGAACGGGCAAGGAAGAAGTCGCCCGCGCGCTGCACCGGCATGGCCCAAGAGCGGACAAGTCATTCGTCGTCGTGAACTGCGCGGCCATCCCGGCGGAGCTGTTGGAGAGCGAGCTCTTCGGCCACGTGCGCGGCGCGTTCACCGGCGCGGTGCGCGACCGCGTCGGACGCTTCCGCGAAGCCGACGGCGGCACGATTTTTCTCGACGAAATCGGCGACATGACCGCGCCGATGCAGGCGAAGCCGCTGCGCGTGTTGCAGGATCGCACGATCCAGCCAGTGGGCGCGACGAGCTCGCAGCGCGTGGACGCGCGCATCGTCGCCGCCACGCACCGCGACCTCATCGCGATGGTGCGCGACGGCGGCTTCCGCGAAGACCTTTTTTATCGGCTCAACGTCGTGCGCATCCTCCTGCCGCCGCTGCGCGAGCGCGGCGCGGACATCCTCGTGCTGGCCGAATATTTTCTGCGGCAGCTCGCGCCCGAAGCTCCGCCGCGCCTGACGCCCGCCGCGGCGCAGGCGCTGCTTGCCCATCCCTGGCCCGGCAACGTGCGCGAGCTGCGCAACCTCTTGCAACAGGCGACGGTGATGGTGCGCGGCGCGGTGCTCGACCGCGGCGATCTCGCGCTCGTGGCCGACCTCGGCGTGGCGACGCCCGATACGCTCGAGACCCTGCTCGCGCTGCCTTACGCCGAAGCCGTCCAGCGCCTGGAAAAACTCCTGCTCGCGCGCGCTCTGCGGCTCGCCGCCGGCAACCGCGCCGAGGCCGCCCGCCGCCTCGGCATTCATCGCCAGCTCCTGTATGCGAAGCTCAAAGAACATCGCCTCGGCGAACGGGCCTTCGGCGATGGCGATGGGCTCGCCTGATCCAGAATTGGGCAACGATCAGCGCGCTCTGCACTTTGCTTGCTTTTCCGCGTTTGCTCCGCGTTCCATCCGCGACTAAATCCCCACAGTCGCGATGACGCCCTGGAAATTCACCGAACTCACCGGCCGCCGGCCGCCCAAGGCGCTGCTCGGCACCGGCCTCGGCGTGGGGCTGCTCGGCGGCATGGCCATGGTGGGGTTGCGGTTCTTCATCCGGCCGCCGACGAAAGCCCGCATTCCCGACGCGATTTCGCCGCCGGTTTTTCAGCGGCGCGCCTTTCAATCCAGCCGTGGGCAGATCGTGTATCACGAATCGTCCGCCGCGCCGTTCGTCACGCCCGAAGCGCAGCGGCCGGCGCTCGTGTTCATTCACGACTTCGGCGTCGGCGCTTCGTCCTACGAATGGTCAAAAGTGTATCCCGCCTTTGCGGCGACCCACCGCGTGCTCGCGCCCGATCTCGTCGGCTTCGGCGAGTCCGAGCGGCCGGGGGGGGGGGGGGGGGGGGGGGGGGGCCCCCCCGGGCGGGGGGGGGGGGTTGGGGGGGCGGGGGGGGGG
>CAXTRS010000128.1:3561-7266 GCA_964246635.1 uncultured Chthoniobacterales bacterium
CGCGTTGCGCGCGGCGGATCACACCGAGGTGCTCGCGGAGTTTTTGAGCGACCTCGTCGGAGAGCGCGACGAGGCCGCCGTGCTCATCGCCTGCGGCGGCGCGGCCGGCTTGTGCGCGCGCCTCGCCGTGGAGCGGCCCGAGTTGGTGGGCCGGCTGGTTTTGCTCATGCCGAATGGAGCGTCCGGCGCGCCGTGGCCGCTGGCGTTCGCCGCGCGGCTGCCCAATCTGGGCCGCTACATTTACCGCAATCTCACCGCGCGCCGCGGCGCGATTCGCCGCGGGCTCGTCCAAACGGCGTTCGCCGATCCCGCGCGCATCAGCGCCGAGATCGTCGAAGTCCACACGCTCTGCGCGCAGCAATACCAGGCGGGGTTTGCCGTGCGCGCCTGGTGGGCGGGCAAGCTCGACGTGGCGCTCGACGGCTGCTTCGCCGCGCTCACCCGGCCCGGTTCCGTGCTGGTGAGCGAGCGCATCCCGCCGCGCGAACGTGCCCGGCTCGCGCGACTGACCGCCGCGGGCGCCGCGGCCTTGGCCCAACCCAGGGTAATTCCAGGCACCGGCCCGCGGCTCGCCGCGCTCGAAGCGCCGCAGGCCGTGATCGCCGCATTGCGCGAGGAGCTGAGCGCGGCAGCGAGCGCGAGCGGCGCCCTTCCGGCCTTACCCGTCGCTGTCCGTGAAAGCTGATCCTCCGGCGGGGCGATCCTTGGCCGCGCTCCTCGCTGTCGTCGCGTTTTTCCTGCCGCTCGCGACGACGACGCCGCGGGCCGCCGGCGCGCCAGACCCGGACTGGCGCGAGTTGGTCAAAAACGGGCAGCTGGTGGAAATCGGCGCCGTCGATCCGACGATCCGCGTCGAGTTGCGCTACGCCACGACGCGCAACGCCGCCGGCGTGGCGCTCTACGCGCCGGATTTCCCGTGTCTCGTGCGTCCCGAGACCGCGCGGAAACTGGCCGCCGCCCAGCGCGCCCTGCTCGCCAACGGTCGCGGCCTGAAAATCTGGGACGCCTACCGGCCGCCGGGCGCACAACGCGAGCTGTGGCATCGCGCGGGCGGCAAGCGCGGCTACGTCGCCGACCTGGAGTCGGGCCCGCCGGGGCGCGCGGCCTTTCACTGCGAAGGGTTGGCCGTGGACGTGACGCTCGTCGATGCCACGACCGGCGCCGAGCTGCCGCTGCCGACGGACTTCGACGTTTTCACCGCCGACGCCCGCGGCATCTACCGCGGACCAAACCCCGAGATTCGCACGAATCTGCGGCTGCTCCATCGCGCCATGGTCGATGCCGGCTTCCTCGCGCAATTCCGCGAGTGGTGGCACTTCACCGCACGCGACCGGCGGAAATTTCCACCGCTCGCCGATACAAAGGAGGGGAGATAGGCCGATGGTTCTCCTTCTCAACGGTTCCTTTGGCGTTGGCAAAACGACGGTCGCCCGGCTCCTGCGGCAAAGCGTTGCGGGGAGCGCGATTTGTGATCCAGAGGCGGTCGGCTACGTGCTGCGCCGGCTGCCGGCCTGGGTGCCATTGCGTGGTCGAGGGACCGGCGACTATCAGGACATGCCGGCATGGCGGGCGTGGACTCTCGCCGGCATCCGGGCAACCCGGCTCCTGCATCGCATCGTCATCGTGCCGATGGCTTTCTCAGACCCAACATCCCTCGCCGAAATTCGCCACGGCATCCAGCGCTTTGACCCGCAGATCCGTCACTTTTGCCTGATCGCCCCGCTGGCGGAAGTCGAGGCGCGGCTCTCGAAAAGAGGTGTGGACGCTTCCACCGCTGAGGGCGCTTGGGCGTTCCGCCGTGCGTCGGAGTTCACAGCCGACCCGAGTTTGGCGAACATATCTCCGCCGGCAGCCGTTCTGCGGAAACAATCGCGGCAGAGATCATTTCTCGCTTCACTTCAAACTGATCCGCCACCCGCAAGCCGCCTCCGCTTGACCGGTTCTCCGAACCAGCCAAGAGTAACGCACGCGGACGGCTTTCGTCCGCTGTTCCTTACCAACCAAAATTCCCCCCTCCTGTGAAAACCCCGGTTGATCCGAGCACGCAAGGGCCAACCCGCCAGGCTGTCGTGGCGGCGCGGCGCAAGAGTTCGCCAGTGGTGCCGCTGTTGATCACTGGCGCCGCGGTGGCTGTTACCCTCGGCAGTTGTAAGAAAACCGTCGTCCCGCCGCCTGCAAACACCGCCGACTGGGGCGCCAGCCCGTCACCGTCGCCCTCACCCTCTCCAGGGTCGTCGCCATCGACTTCACGGGGCGCGTCGCACTTGGTTTGGGTCGGCGGGAGCAGCAGCCGGAGCAGTGGCAGCAGCGGTTTCAGCAGCACCGGCACGGGCAGCAGCAGCAGCAGCACGACGTCGCGCGGCGGTTTTGGCGCGTCGGGCAGCAGCAGCAGCAGTAGCAGTAGCAGCAGCTTCAGCAGCAGCGGGTCTTAAATCGAACCGGTCGCTCTCCGGCGCAGCCCGACTCGCTCCTTGCGTCCATCCACCAACCGCGCGGAGGTCGCCCACTCTTGCAACGTCTCTCCATCGAGCCGCGCCGCGACTGGCAGGCCGCCGTCGAGGGCGTCGGGCTGAGCTTTCATACGCTCGACGACGGCACGCCCTACTGGGACGAAAGCGGGTATTACCGCTTCGGCGCCGACGAGATCGACACGCTCGAAAAGGCCACGGGCGAGCTGATGGATCGCTGCCTCGAAGCCGGCCAGTGGATGGTCGATCACGATGCCTTCGCGTCGTTCGGCATCACGGAACCCTGGGCTGGGTTGATCCGCGAATCCTGGAACCGCGACGAGCCGCAGCTCCTCGGCCGCTTCGATCTCTGCTGGAGCGGCGCGGGCGGCCCGCCGCCGAAGCTGCTCGAGTTCAACGCCGACACGCCGACCGCACTGATCGAAGCGGCCGTGGCGCAGTGGTATTGGCTGCAGGAGCGACTTCCCGGCGAAGACCAATTCAACTCGCTGCACGAGCGTCTCGTGCGCCGCTGGGGCGAACTGAAAATCGCCGGCGGTCCTGTCTATTTCGCCTGCGTGCGCGGCAGCGCGGAGGATCACATGAACGTGACCTATCTGCGCGACACCGCGATGCAGGCCGGCCTCCAGACCGAGTTTCTCTTTGTCGAAGACATCGGCGCGCGCGACAACCGCGAGTTCGTCGATCTGCGCAATCGGCGCATCAACACCATCTTCAAATTGTATCCGTGGGAATGGCTGACGCGCGACCAGTTTGGCGCACTGATTCCCACTGCCGGCATGCGCATCATCGAGCCGATCTGGAAAATGCTCTTCAGCAACAAGGCGCTGCTCGCCGTGCTCTGGCATCTGTTTCCGGGCCACCCGAATTTGCTGCCGACCGCCTTCGAGCCGGGCAAGCTGCCGTCGGGAAGTGCGCGGGTGCGCAAGCCGCTGCTCGGTCGCGAGGGGGCGAACATCACGATCACCGCGGCCGACGGCTCCGTGCTCGCGGAAAACGATGGGCCGTATGGCGACGGCACATTCTTGTATCAAGCGTTTCAGCCGCTGCCGGATTTCGGCGGGCGGCGACCCGTCATCGGCTCATGGGTCATCGGCGGCGAAGCGGCCGGCATCGGCATCCGCGAATCCGACGGCCTGATTACCGACAACCGCAGCCGCTTCGTGCCGCACGCATTCGGCGCGCGGTAGGGGAGTGCTGACTGTAGCGGGGGGGGGGTGCGCCGACCCCGGGGGGG
>CAXTRS010000128.1:7276-12036 GCA_964246635.1 uncultured Chthoniobacterales bacterium
GTTGTGGTCTGTTTCGGGGGGGTATATCCCCGCCCTTTTTGTGCGATGTAACCCGGGGTTAATAGACCGCCGCTACAAATTGGGCGCTTCCCGCTGCTCATGTGATTGGTTTGCCAGCCGGGGTCGCGGCGGCTAAGCTCCGCGCCACCACCATGCGGGCGGCAATCTCCATCAGCTGGCTCTGCGCCGGATTGCTTGTCGCGGCCTTGCCCAATCTCGGGCGCGCCGAAGACCTCACCACGGTTTCCGGCGTCACGTATGCCAACGTGCGCCTCACTCGCGTCGAGCCTGATGGGCTCACCTACATGCATGCGCTTGGCGTCTGCAAACTGGCCTTCACCGACCTGCCCGAGCCGCTGCGCCGGGCTTACAATTTCGACCCGCAGCGCGCCACGGCTTACACAAAAGAAAGCGCGGAGCGCGCCGCCGTCAGAGCCGCGCGGGATCGCCAATTGATCGAAGCCGCCGAGGCCACGCGACTCGCCGCGGCGACCTCGCGCGCGACGAATGCCTCCGGTCCAAACGCATCGACCACGGTCACAGGCGCCAGCTTCACCTACGGCGCAGATCGATCCATGGAGCGCCTGATGGAACAGGCCGTCCGCTCGGTGAGCGGGCAGGTCGAAGCGGCGCGGCAGCAGGAGGCGATCAAAAACGCGCCGACGATTTGGGACTCGACGCTCTGGCGCTACGTGCCGATCGGCTTCGTCGATAACCGCGGGCGGGAAGAGTTTCTGCTGCCCAGTTATCTGCGGCGCGAGAATGCCGCGCTCGATGTCACCGGCCCGCGCGAAACGCCCGCGAGCCGTTGACTCCGCCGCCCGCCGCCGCTAAGGCTGTCGGACTTTTTCGCTGGCTCGCTCGCTTACCCGATGAAGAATCCCACCGCTTTCCTGTCCCGCCTGCTCCTGCCCGCGCTCGGGTCGGCCGCCGCGTTGCTCGCGCTGCCGGCTTGCACCACGCTGCCGACCGCCTCGACCGGCGCGGGCGCGGGCAGCTTCAACACCGTCATTATCGACGCCGGCCACGGCGGCGGCGACAACGGCGGGCGCGGCAACGGCCTGCGCGAAAAAGACATGGCGCTCGACACCGCGCAACGCCTGCGCGACGAACTCAACCGCGCCGGTCTCACCACCGTGATGACGCGCGACGACGACCGCTTCATCGAACTCGACGATCGCGTGGCCTTCGCGAACCGTTACGCCGGCCGCGGCGCCGTGCTGGTCTCCGTGCATTACAACGAAACTCGCCGCCGCACCGCCAGCGGCAGCGAGACGTTTTTCTGGCACGCCAACAGCCACGGCCTCGCCGTGCGTATCGAGCGCAACCTCGCCGCCAACGCCGGCACGCACGACAACGGCATCACGCGCCGCCGGCTGCGCCTGACCCGCAACCCGGTGATCCCGTGCGTGCTGGTCGAGTGCGCGTATCTGACCAACCCGGGCGAGGCTCAACGTGTGGCGGGCGCGGGCTTCCGCCAGAGCGCCGCGCGGGGCATCGCCGCCGGCATCATCGAGCAGCACGAGCGCGGCGACGCCGGCATGGTGCAGGTGGCGGAAATCTCGGCCCCACCGTCGAGCGCATCAGACGCGCACTCCTCGCGCAAAGCCGGCAAGGCGAGCGCGCGGAAGAAGGCGCGCAAGTCCAAGAAGAAGCAGCGGTAAAACTCAATGCCGGCGCGGAGAGGGGAAGTCAGAAGACAGGAGTCAGGAGTCAGAATGCGATGATCTGTAGCTGGCTGCGATTTTCGGTTTCTTTTTTCTTCTGACGCCTGACGCCTGACTCCTGACTCCCTGGCTTTCTCCCATGACTCGCCAAATCGGCATCGGCCTCGCCGGCCTCGGCACCGTCGGTGCGGGGGTTTACAAGCACCTCGCGCAAAACCGCGCGTTGCTCAGCGAGCGGCTCGGCCTCGAGCTGATCGTGCAGCGCGTCGTCGCGCGTGATCTGACCAAGCCGCGCCTGGGTCTGATCGAACCGCCGCCGCCGGCCTTGATGACCCAGCACTGGCAGGAACTCATCGACGATCCGCGCGTCGAAATCGTCGTCGAACTGCTCGGCGGCATCGAGACGCCGCTGGCGCTGATTCGCGAGGCGATCACGGCGGGCAAAACCGTGGTCACCGGCAACAAGGCGTTGCTCGCCGAGCATGGGCAGGAAATCTTCGCGCTCGCCGCGGAGAAGCGGGTGCCGGTGTTCTTCGAAGCCTCGACGGCCGGCGGCATCCCGATCATCAAGTCGATCCGCGAGGCATTCATCGCGAACCACATCGTCAGCATTCACGGTATCATCAACGGCACCAGCAATTACATCCTCAGCCGCATGACCGCCGAGCCGGGACTCGACTTCGCGGATGCGCTCCACGCCGCGCAGGCCGCCGGCTATGCAGAGGCTGACCCGACTCTGGACATCAACGGCTGGGACGCCGCGCACAAAGCCATCATCCTCGCCTCGCTGGCCTATGGGTTCTGGGTGCCGGCGGAGCGCGTTTTTGTCGAAGGCATCGACGAGGTCAGCGCGACCGACATCCATTTCGCCGGCGAACTCGGCTACCGCATCAAGCTGCTCGCGATCATCAAAGCGAATACTGCCACCGAGGTGGGTCAAGCCGGCGGCCCGATCGAGGTGCGGGTGCATCCGACGCTGATCCCGAAAACGCACGTGCTCGCCAGCGTCTCCGGCGTGTTCAACGCCGTCGCGGTGCGCGGCGACGTTGTCGGCGAAACGCTCTTCTACGGCCGCGGCGCCGGCCAGGACCCAACGAGCAGCGCGGTGCTCAGCGACCTCGCCGAGGCGGCCTTTGCGCTCCGCCCCAGCAGCGGGCGTGCAAGCGACGATTCCGACCTGCGCCGCCGCTGCTACGGCTTCACGCCGCATGGTCTCTACGGCACGTGTTTGCCGTTGGAAGAAATCATTTCCCGCTACTACCTGCGTCTCGCCGTGGACGACCAGCCCGGCGTGCTCGCACAGGTCGCCGGCGTGCTCGGCACGCACGGCATCGGCATTTCCTCCGTCGTCCAACCCGAAACCCATGACGCCGCCGGCCGCGCGCAACTCGTGATGATGCTCGACCGCGCCACGCACCGCCAGATGCTCGGCGCGCTCGGCGAATTGAGCGCCCTCGCCTGCGTGCATCCGCCCGGCGCGCTCTTGCGGGTGGAAACGTTCGCCACGGTGTGACGGAGCACCGCCTCGCTCCGTGATGATGTCTGGATTTCTCCCGGTGACGCATTGAAGTTGCGCGACATCCCCGGTTTTTGTTTTACCCATGGATTTGGCAACTGCCTCCACTCACGACCGCGGCGTCATCGCGCGCTGGCGCGCGTTTCTGCCGGACGTGACCGACGCGACGCCGGTGGTCTCGCTCAACGAAGGCTCGACGCCGCTGATTTTTTCGCCGCGGCTCAGCGAACTCGTTGGCAACGGCGCGCAGGTTTTTCTGAAATACGAAGGGCTGAATCCGACCGGCTCGTTCAAGGATCGCGGCATGACGGTGGCGGTGTCGAAGGCCATGGAAGAGGGCGTGCGCGCGATCGTGTGCGCTTCGACCGGGAACACCTCGGCCGCTGCGGCAGCGTATGCGGCGCGCGCGGGCATCGCGTGCGTCGTGCTGCTGCCGGCGGGGAAAATCGCGCTCGGCAAGCTCGTGCAGGCGATGGCCTACGGCGCGAAGATCGTGAGTATCGAGGGAAATTTTGACGACGCGCTGCGGCTCGTGCGCGACATCGGCGCCGATCCGAGCGCGGGCATGGCGATCGTCAATTCGATCAATCCGCACCGGCTCGAAGGCCAAAAGACCGCGGCGTTTGAAATCATCGACGAACTTGGCGACGCGCCGAACGCGCACTTTCTCCCGGTCGGCAACGCCGGCAACATTTCCGCGTATTGGCGCGGCTACCGCGAGTGGTTCATCCTCGGCCGCGCGAGCCGCGAGCCGCGCATGACTGGCTTCCAGGCCGCCGGCGCCGCGCCGATTTTCCATGGTCGTGCAGTCGAGAAACCAGAAACCGTGGCCAGCGCGATCCGTATCGGCAACCCGGCGAGCTGGAAGCTGGCGTCGCAAGCCGTCGCGGACAGCGGCGGCGCGATCGACATCGTCACCGACGACGAGATTCTCGGAGCGCAAAGCTGGCTGGCGCGCAACGAAGGCGTCTTCGTCGAGCCGGCCAGCGCGGCGTCGGTGGCCGGCCTGCTCGGCTGCGTGCGTCGCGGTGAAAATGGCGCCCGTTGCGCCACGTGCCCGCTCGACGCCCTGCCCGAAGCTGGCACCGTGGTCTGCACCGTGACCGGCCACGGCTTGAAAGACACAGCCACCGTGCTCGACCGCGCCGCGCCGCTCGCGAAGGCCGTGCCGGCGACCCGTGAGGCGATCCTCGGCGCCTTGGAGGAGCGAGATCAAGGGACGTAAAAGCGGGGAAGCGCGCGTGTGAAGAGTCTCCCCAAGAACGGGCGGCGGACGCAACGTGCTTGCAGGCAGGCTGGGCGTTGGCCGCGGGTAGGTTACCCCGCGGGCTTGCCCTGCCTACCCGGAGTCGCGAGGCAGGGTGCCCCCTGGCTGCGGGTAGCCTACCCTCGGGCGCAGAGTAGCCTACCCGTTGGCTGGGGGGAGGGTAGGCACAGGCGTCGGGCCGGGTGGCGGCACTTCGGCGTGGTGGCAGGCAAGGCGCGCCTCTCCGCTCGGTGGCACCTCCATTTAACTAAGTGTTCACACAATAGTAACGCGGCAATTGTTCCGGGGTAGGGCGGGCGTGTGGCCCGGC